>CAJYXO010000163.1 GCA_913778765.1 uncultured Massilia sp.
GCGGGAATTTTTCCGTATACTCCTCATTCATGCGCCTCATCACCCTCGCTCTCGCCGCCTTGCTGCTGCTCATCCAGTACCCGCTTTGGCTGGGGAAGGGCGGCTGGCTGGCCGTCGCCGACCTCGAAAACCAGCTCACGGCCAGCAAGACCCGTACCGAACAGCTCAAGGCGCGCAACGCCAAGCTGGAATCCGAAGTGCGCGATCTGAAGGAAGGTACCGAAGCCGTCGAGGAACGCGCGCGCTACGAGCTCGGCATGATCAAGCAGAACGAGATCTTCGTGCAGGTGCTGCGCAAGGACGAAAAGCCGGCCGTCATGATGACCCCGCCGCCGCCGCCGCGCGAACCGAAGGGCGGCAAGCCCCAGAAACCACCCGAGGATTGATCCGATGACCGAGCAGGATTTTTCCGCTACCGCCCCGGCCACGCTCAACAGCCTGGACGCGGTGACCGCCTACCTTGCCGCCGCCTTCGAGAGCGGCGATGCCGGCGTCATGACGGTGGCACTGAGCAAGGTTGCTGAATCGGATGGCCTGGCAGCGCTGGCCGCCGCCGCCAACCTGCCGCGCCTCGAGTTGGCCGCCGCCATGCGCGCCGGCGAGATGAGCCTCGACACCACGCTGGCCATCATGAAGGTCATCGACCTGCACCTGCCCTGAGCGGGCCCTTGGCAGCAAGGCGGGGAATCGCTCACGAAATGCGCAGCGGGTCGCGGTGACCGCGCGACGGCCGGCCACGGCGGACACTGTCCGATTGCAGTCGGAATACCGCCAGCGCCTGCGCCACGCTTTCGGCCTGCTGGGCGAGTGAACCCGCCGCCGCTGCAGACTCCTCCACCAAGGCGGCGTTCTGCTGGGTGATCGCATCGAGTTGGCTGACAGCCTGGTTGACTTGTCCAATGCCGCTGCTCTGTTCACGGGCCGCCGAAGCGATCTCTTCCATCACTTGGCTGACGTTGTCGAACGCGCCGATGATGTCGCCCATCGTCTGCCCGGCCGCAGCCGTCAAGCGGCAACCGTCCTGCACGGTCGCCAGCGAAACGTCGATCAGCTGCTTTACCTCCTTGGCGGCTGACGAAGTGCGCTGCGCCAGGCTGCGCACCTCGCCGGCAACCACGCCGAAGCCGCGCCCCTGCTCGCCAGCCCGCGCCGCTTCCACTGCCGCGTTCAGGGCCAGGATGTTGGTCTGGAACGCGATCCCATCGATGAGGCCAATGATATCCAGCACCTTGCTCGACGAGATATTGATCTCCTGCATCGTGGTGACAACTTGCTCGACCGTCTTGCCGCCACGCGTTGCCATCTCGGCGGCGCGCATCGCCAACTCGTTTGCGGTTTTCACGCTATTGCTGCTGTTCGTGACGTTCTGGGTCAGCTGTTCCATGCTGGCGGCCGTCTCTTCGAGACTGGATGCCTGTGATTCCGTACGGTGGGACAGGTCCATGTTCCCGTTGGCGATCTCGCTCGTCGCCTGGCGGATCTCGTCGAAATTGGCGCGGACGTCGCCGATCACGCTGAACAGGTTGACCGATGTCTGGCGCAATGCCGTCACGAGCTGGCCCATCTCGTTATCGGACACATGGTCGATACGACTGGTCAGGTCGCCTCCGGCAAGACGCCGGGTGAACGAAGTGGCTTGGTCGAGCGGCGCGATGACATTTTTGTAGAGGCACAGCCAGAGAATCGTTGCCGTGAACAGCGCCACCGCCATTGCGCCCAAGCCCCATGGCGACGCGCCAGTTTGCCAGCTTTGCAGGAGGTTGGCCGACATCAGTAGAAACAGCAAGCCCATGCCGAGGTTGACCTGGGTTTTCAGGCGCAGGTGACGCAGGCTGGTCAGGCGTCCCGCAATGCCTGTCTTGCGAACACGCCCCTGTTGGAGCGTCAATTTGCGCGGGTTGCCAGCCTTCAGTTCCGCATACAACGCGGTGGCTGCCGTGACCTGTTCGCGGGTCGGCTTCGTACGCACGGACATGTAGCCCACCGCATTGCCGTTTTCGATGACTGGGGTCACGTGGGCGTACACCCAGTAATGGTCGCCGTTCTTGCAGCGGTTCTTGACCATGCCGCTCCAGGGCATGCCTGCCTTGATCGTCGACCACAAGTCGGCAAACGCCTCGGCCGGCATATCGGGATGGCGCACGATGTTCTGGGGCGCGCCGCTCAGTTCCTCTGCGGAGAAGCCACTGATTTCAATGAAGTAGGGATTGGCAAACTGGATGTTGCCTTTCAAGTCAGTGGTTGAAACGATCGTCTTGCCGTCCGCAAGCAACACTTCATGGTTGGTAATCGGGGTGTTCAGGCGCATGTCACGCTCCGTATCATTGAGTATTTACAATACAGCCTGGTGTAAGATTACTCCTACAAAAATACGATGTCCTGAAAAATGTTTATTTGTTGCTTTAAAGCATCGTCGCCGTTCGAAGTGATCCGCAGGTGGGAGCGCCAAGATTACCTTGACGTGTTGGACAGCAGGCGGGGACGTCAGCCGTCCGGGGCCACAAGCTTGTAGATCCAATAAATTTTCCTTGACGTAAGCGTGGTGGTGCAGTGCACAATGCGTTACCCACCACGCGTCAATACACCATGAGCTCCTCCAATTCGCACTTCCAGCCCGTCGCCTGCGACGATCCCGGCGTCTACCGCACGCTCCTCGAATCGACCAAGGCGATACCATGGCGCATCGACTGGGCGACCATGCGCTTCACCTATATCGGGCCGCAAATCGAGGAATTGCTCGGCTGGAGTCCGTCGAGCTGGCTGTCGGTGAACGACTGGGCCGAGCGCATCCACGAAGCCGATCGCCAGAAAACCGTCGACTTCTGCGTCGCCCAGTCGCAGCAGGGCGTCGACCACGAGGCCGACTACCGCGCCCTGACGCGCCACGGCGACTATGTCTGGATCCGCGACGTCGTGCATGTCGTCCGCCGTCCGGACGGCAGTGTCGACTCCCTGGTCGGCTTCATGTTCGACATCACCGCGCGCAAGCAGGCCGAAGACAAGATCCTGCAACTGCAGCGCGAGCTGGAGCTGCTGTCCTACCGTGACAGCCTGACCGGCATCGCCAACCGGCGCATGTTCGATACCTTCTACGCCGCCGAATGGGCGAAAGCGCGCGACACCGGCCATCCGCTGTCGCTGCTGATCGTCGACATCGATTATTTCAAGCAGTACAACGACTACTACGGCCACATGCAGGGCGACGAATGCCTGCGGCGCGTGGCCCAGGCCCTGGATGCGGGCGTGGCGCAGCCGGGCAAGCTGTGCGCCCGTCTCGGCGGCGAGGAGTTCGTACTGCTGCTGCCGGGCACGGACACGCAAACCGCCCTGCACATGGCCGAGCGCTGCCGCAAGCTGTTGCGGCAGGAGGAAATCCCGCATGCGCGTTCGGGCGTCGGCCGGCTGGTCACGGTCAGCATGGGCATCGGCACCATCGTACCAGGCGCCGAAGACGATCCCGCCGTCTTCCTGGACCGGATCGACCGGCGCCTTTATCAGGCCAAGTCGGCGGGGCGCGACAGGGTCTGCGACGCCGAGGCCTAGGCGCCGGCGTGTTGTAGTTCGGGGATCAGCGAGCGGTGCGCCGCGACCGCCGCCATCGCGCCGTCGGCGACGGCCAGCGCCACATTGCCGGCGGCGCGCGCCATGTCGCCGCAGCAGAAGACGCCAGGCACGCTGCTCGCCTTCATTGCATCGGTCGCGACGAAGTCGCCCATCGGACCGGCTTCGGTGGCGCAACCGAGCTGCCGCACAAGCTCGCCGGTGAGCGTCGTGCGCGGTACGACAAACAGTCCCGCCATCGGCAAGCGCCGTCCGTCGCGCAGCACGACGTCGGCATCGCCGTCGATCCGCAGGACAGGCGTGGCTTCGGTGACGACGCCGCGCCGCTCCAGCGCGGCGCGCTGCGCATCGTCCGGCACGAAGGCCTCGTTCAGGAACAGGGTGACCTCGCCCCAGTCCGGCAGCATCAAGGCATGGTGCATCGACAGCGCGCTCGTTGCCAGCACGCCGATCCTGCCCCGATCGAGCTCGTAACCGTGGCAGTAAGGGCAGTGGAACACGGTACGTCCCCAGCGCTCGGCAAGTCCTTCGATGGGCGGCAGGGTATCGGTGACGCCGGTGGCCAGCACCAGCCGGCGTCCGCTGACGATACCGCCGTCGCTCAGCGTCACCGTGAAGTTCTCGCCGTCGCCCGCTGCCGACATCACGGTGTCCCTGGCCCAGGCGACATTCGGGTAGGCGCGCAATTGCACGCGCCCCTGCTCGGCGATGGCCGCGGCTTCGCTGCCGTCCTGCGTCAGGAAGCCGTGCGAATGCAGGGCGAAGCGATTGCGCCGCCGCGCGGCGTCGATGACGAGCACGTTGCGCCGTGCGCGCGCCAGTTGCAAGGCGGCGGACAGGCCGGCATAGCTGCCGCCGACGACGATGACGTCGAAATCAGCCGGGTTTCGGGATGTGTCCATGCGGTGGTTCTCCATGTTGGGCGTACTGCGCATTGAAGCGTTCGGACAGCTCGGCCAGGGTGACGCCGGCAAATCGCCTGACCAGCAAGGCTTCGGCCTCGTCGAAGGCATCCGTCAGCGATTGGTTGACGACTTTTTCGACCAGGCAGGCGGGATTGTCGACCCGGTTACCCATTGCAAACACCGTCGGCGAGCCGACGCCCACATAGATGTCGTGCAGCGTGACATCGTGCAGGTCCACGGTGACGACCCAGCCGCCGCCATGTCCCTTTTCGGAGCCGACGTAGCCGCGCTCGCGCAAGCCGGCAAGCGTACGCCGCACGAGCACGGGATTCGTCTGCAGGAAGCCCGCCAGTTCGTCCGAGGTCAGCGGGCGTTTGCTGTGCGCCATATGCAGAAGCAAATGCAGGATGGAAGAGAGTTTGCTGTCGCGTTTCATGTAACTTATGATAGTACATGAAGGCGATGTTGGCAATCCCTGTCGTGCGATGGTGGAAGACCGCTTGGTGGGACAATGGCAGAGTTCCTCTTTGACGAAAGCGACTGCCCATGTCCACATCCAGGCCGCGCCGTGGCGCCTTGTTCATGCTGATACCGATTGCAGCGATCCTGATGGCCGTCGTCCTGCTGATGGCCTGGACCCGCGGGTGGCTGGGCGCCGCCCGCCTGACGCCACAAGACATGGTCAACACGGCGCAGGCCGGTTCTCCCCATCCGGGATTCCGGCGGGCGCATGCCAAAGGCATCTGCTTCAGCGGCAGCTTCACGCCGGCGCCCGCGGCCGCGGGCCTGTCGATCGCGCGGGTGTTCTCGCAGCCGTCGACGCCGGTGGTCGGCAGGTTTTCAAATCCCGGCAACGATCCCCATGCGCAGGACCGCCAGGCGGCGGTGCGCGGCATGGCGCTGCGAATGCGGACCGACGACGGCCAGGAATGGCGCCTGGCGATGAACAGCTTCCCGTTCTTCGCCGCGGCGACCCCGGAAGGTTTCCAGGCCATGAACGTGGCCAAGCTGCCCGATCCCGCCACCGGCAAGCCGGACCCGGAAAAAATGAAGGCGGTCCTGGCGCGCTATCCGGAAATCGCGAACTTCATCGCGTGGTCGAAAACTGCGGCGACGCCGGACAGCCTGGCCAATACCCGCTTCAATGGCGTGAATGCGTTCAGGCTGACGGATGCCCAGGGCCGCGTGCGCGCGGTACGCTGGTCGATGCGTCCGCACACGCCATTCGCGGCGGCCGACCCGGCCCGCCTGGCGGCCGCGGACCGCGATTTCCTGGCGGCCGATCTCGACCGGCGACTGGCGCAGGGGCCCCTCGAATGGGACATGGTGATGCAATTCGCCGCGCCGGGCGACGTGATCGAGGATCCATCCCGGCCATGGCCGGATACCCGCCCCGAGCAGGTCGCCGGCACGCTCAAGCTGGTGCGCGCCGAGCCGCAGGCGAACGGTCCCTGCAAGGACTTGAATTTCGATCCGCTCATCCTGCCGAAAGGCATCTCGGGAACGGACGATCCGGTCCTGCATGCGCGGTCGGCCGTGTATTCGGTCTCGTTCAACCGCCGCGAACGTGAAGTCAGCCAAGGTGCTGGGAAAGAGGAGGGCGCCCGATGAGCCGCGTACGTCATTTCAATGTGCTGGCGCGCCTGCTGCACTGGAGCATGGCCATCGCCATCCTGGCGATGCTGTTCGTCGGCGCCGCGATGGTGGTGTCCTTGCGGCATCACGACCAACTGCTCGACCTGCATCGCCCGCTCGGGCTGCTGATCCTGCTGCTCGCCGTCCTTCGCCTGATCAACCGCTGGCGCCACCCTCCGCCGCCCTTGCCGGCCGATCTGCCGCGCCTCCAGGCGTGGGCGGCCACGGCCTCGCACTGGCTGCTGTATGCGCTGATGCTGGCGATGCCGCTGATCGGCTGGGCGATGCTGTCGGCGGGCGCCTACCCGGTCACGCTGGTCGACGGCGTCAACCTGCCGGCGATCCTGCCGCACGATCCGGTCCTGTATGGCATCCTGCGGCCCCTGCATGGGGTGCTGGCCTACCTGCTGTTCTTCACCATCGTCGCGCACCTGGGCGCGGCGCTTTATCACGCATGGGTCAGGCGCGACGAAGTGTTCAGCCAGATGGCGAAAGGGGATTGACGGCTTGTGAAAGGAAGGAGAACTCAGCGCTGCAGCGTGGCCAGCAGCGCCCGCGTGGCGTCCGGAATCGGCGCCGGCCGGTTCGTCTCCCGGTCGACGTACACATGCACGAAATGCCCGGCCGCTGCCGGCAGTTCGTCGTCGTTGCGGTACAGTCCGATCTCGTAGCGCACGCTGGAATTGCCCAGCTTGGCCACGCGCACGCCCACGTGCACGGTGTCCGGGAACACCACCGGGGCAAAATACGAGCAGCCGGTCTCCACCACGAAACCGACGGTCTTGCCGTGGTGGATGTCGAGCACGCCCCGTTCGATCAGCAAGCAGTTCACCGCCGTATCGAAGTAGCTGTAGTAATGGACGTTGTTGACGTGGCCGTAGACGTCGTTGTCCATCCAGCGGGTGGCGATCTCGCAAAAATGCGGGAAGGCGGAGCGGGGCGTGTCGCGCATGGGGGCCTTGGCGGTTCTTAGTGCTTCACATCCGAGGCGGGGGCGATCGCATCGGCGGTGAGATCGGCTGCGAACAGCTGGGCGCAGTCGACCGCGTCGAACTCGTAGTGCTTGCCGCAGAAGTCGCAGTTGATCGCCAGCTGGCCGAGGTCGTGCAGGGCCGAATCGACTTCTTCCTTGCCCAGCATCTTCAGCATGTTGCCGACCTTCTCGCGCGAGCAGCTGCAGTGGAATTCCGGGTGCAGCGGATCGAACACGCGGATCGTCTCTTCCCAGAACAGGCGCTTCAGCAGGGTTTCGACGTCGACGGCCAGCAGCTCTTCCTGCTTCAGGGTGCCGCCCAGCGCCAGCGCGCGGTTCCAGGTCTCGGCATCTTCCTCTTCGGTGGCCTGGGCCACCTGGCCTTCGACGGCGCTGTTGCGCGGCAGCTTCTGCAGCAGCAGGCCGCGCGCGACCTTGTCGTCGGCCGCCAGCCACAGCTTGGTGTCCATCTGTTCCGAGCGCAGCATGTAGTTTTCGATGACGGTGGCGATGTCCTCGCCGTGCAGCGGCACCACGCCCTGGTAGGGCTGCTGGCCCGGGACCTTGTCCTTCGGGTCGAGGGTGATCACGAAGCGGCCCTGGCCGCCCTTGTTCAGCAGTTCGGTCACCGATGCTTCGTCCGGCACGACGGCGCCCGGGCTCAGCTTGGCGGTGGCGCGCAGGTGCAGCTCGGCGTCGCACTCGACCACCAGCAGCTTGACCGGGCCGTCGCCGAAGATCTGCATCACGATCGAGCCGTTGAACTTCAGGTTGGCCGACAGCAGCGCGGCGGCCGCGACCATCTCGCCCAGCAAGCCTTTCACTGCCTTCGGGTAGTCGTGGCGCGACTGGATCTCACGCCAGGCGTTGGAAATCTCGACCAGTTCGCCGCGTACGGCGGCGTTGTCGAAGATAAATTTTTGCAGGATGTCCTTGCTGGTATCAGTCGTCATTCTTTATCCGATTTTCTTGAGCTCCGCCTTGAAGCGGCGGCCGCGTTCGACATAGCTGGCGGCGCTGCCTTGCAGGCGGAGCAGGTCTTCTTCCGTGAGGGTGCGCACGACCTTGGCCGGCGAACCGAGGATCAGCGAGTGGTCCGGGAACGCCTTGCCCTCGGTCACCAGGGCGCCGGCGCCCACCAGGCAACCCTTGCCGATCTTCGCGCCGTTCAGGACCACGGCCTGGATGCCGATCAGCGAACCGTCGCCGACCGTGCAGCCATGCAGCATGGCCTGGTGGCCGATGGTGACGTTCTTGCCGATCACCATCGGGTAGCCCATGTCGGTGTGCATCACCGTGCCTTCCTGCACGTTGCTGTTTTCGCCGATCGTGATGCGCTCGTTGTCGCCGCGGATCGTCGCGCCGTCCCAGACCGAGGCGTTCGCTTCCAAGGTCACCTTGCCGATCAGGTTGGCCGATTCGGCGACGTAGCTCGATGCGTCGATCTCGGGCGCATGCTCGCCCAGCTGGTAAATTGCCATGGATATGCTCGCGGAAGAGTTGAGATGCGGGTTGTAAAACCGTTATTCTACGCTCTTGGGCCAGCCATCGTCCGGCAAGCGGCAGAGATGGGGACGCCGCGCGCGAAATCAAGCTTTGCGCCTATAATGCGAACGGTCGTTCGATTTTCTTATTCTTAAACAAGCTGCCATGACGCCTTCCCGTTCCGAATTCCTCACCATCCGCGGTCTCCGCACCCATGTCCGGCACTGGGGCCGGGAAGGGGCGCCGAAACTCTTCATGGCCCACGGCTGGATGGACATGTCGGCCTCGTTCCAGTTCGTGGTCGACGCCCTGCAAGGCGACTGGCACGTGATCGCCCACGACTGGCGCGGCTTCGGCCTGACCGGGCGCTCGGGCAGCGACACCTACTGGTTCCCCGATTACTTCGCCGACCTCGACGCCATCCTCGACCATTACGCGCCGGGCGAAGCCGTCAATCTGCTGGGCCACAGCATGGGCGGCAACATCGTCAGCGTCTACGCCGGCGTGCGCCCCGAGCGCGTGGCGCGCCTGATCAACCTGGAAGGCTTCGGCCTGGCGGCGACCAGACCGGAATCCGCGCCCGGCCGCTACGCCGGCTGGCTGGACGAACTGAAATCGCCGCCGACCATGCGCCTCTACGCCAGCCTGGACGAGGTGGCGGCGCGCCTGCGGAAGACCAATCCGCGCCTGCCGGCGGAGCGCGCCGCCTTCCTGGCGCCGCACTGGGCCGCGCAGAACGGCGATGGCGAATGGGAAATCCTCGGCGACCCGGCGCACAAGATGCGCGGACCGCTGCTGTACAAGGTCGACGAGGTGCTGGCCTGCTGGCGCCGCATCACGGCGCCGGTGCTGTGGGTCGAGGCCGAGCACACCAACATGTGGTTGTGGATGGGACCGAAGGAGCAGGCGCGCGCCGAGGTCGAGCGCCGCATGGGACACATCAAGCAGGTGACGCCGCGCATGATGCCGGCCGCGGGACACATGCTGCATCACGATCAGCCGGAGATGCTGGCGCGGATGATCGAGGAGTTTTTGGTTAGCGCGTAATTTATTTTGTTAGCTTACCCGATAGACTCTCCATATGTAGAACAAAGGACCCGATCTGTTGGAATTGGAGCAATATAACAAAATGATTCATCGCTCTCGGATGTGATGACATATTGTTTATTTTGCCGATCAATGGCTATGGTAGGATTTATCTCCGGTCGAGCATTATGTAATAATGTTCCTATGGTTGTGATGTACTTAAGCTCGTTTCTGTATGCGCAGTAAGCTTTCAGAGGTATTTTTTTATACTCTATGTTATCTATTTCGAAGCTTATTAGTTGAGTGTGTTGATGGCCGAGTAGCGAAAAGCTTTGACTGCCACTTTTTCCTGCGCTAGGGGATAGTAGATTAAACTGGAAAGATGGATGGTTTGCGTACATCCTAAACTCTTCATCACTTGGATATGTTGTTCCCTCGTTAACGGTACTGCTGTTCTGGCGTAATAAGTCAGGCCAGTTTTGGCGAACAATTTCGAGTAGCTTGCTGTGTCTATAGAGATCCTCATGATCTCCTATATGTATGGCGTAAAATGAATTGTCGTTGAAAATTCCGAACGCAAGCTCTCTTCCAATGCCACCTTTGCTACTTTTCTTTAAGTGAAGATGGCTTATTCCATATACAAAAAGCAAAGAATCAATTGCTCTCCAGTTCCCAATTGACTTGCTTAGATATTTGTTTATTTCATTTCCATTTTCAATATCATCGGCGAGTTTTTTCCATCGGTTGTCTGCAACCCAAGGGCCGCACGCTAGTGATTCACTCAATATGACCTTTCGCTTTTTTGTTGAGATTCTTCGATTCTCAAGACAGCAATAAATCAGCGGTGCAGCGGCTTGCTGGTAATCACTTAATTCTCGTGCATTTATTCCATGGTCCGTGAATATTTTTTCCTCAAAATACGTTATCCAAGAATTTTTTAGTCTCATTTCATGCGTAATCTTTAATTATTGATTAATTTCCGCAAGGTGCTAACGACCGAGTCTAATCTTCTCGATTTCCTTTGGGGACTTGCGTGGCTGACTTGTATAGATCACCCAGGACTTGTTCTCTTGGGTCTTGAGTGGTGACATCATTGGATCTGTCTTCAAGCTGGAAGGGTACAATAGCGTTTCTCTGATCTACGCGCTCGAAATTTTCATGTTGAAAGTCGACCTCCACTGCCATTCCAGCGTCTCCGACGGCGTGCTCGCACCCGCCGCCGTGGCGGCCTATGCCCGCAAGGGCGGGGTCGACGCGTGGGCGCTGACCGACCACGACGAGGTCGGCGGCACCAAGGCCGCGCGCAAGGCCGCGACCGAGCTCGGCATGCGCTTCGTGCCGGGCGTGGAGATTTCCGTGACCTGGGGCGGCGAGACCGTGCACGTGGTCGGCCTGCAGGTGAACGAAGACGAGCCCGCGCTGGTGCAGGGCCTGGCCGCCACCCGCAACGGCCGCGACGCGCGCGGGCGCGAGATCGCCGCCCAGCTCGAGCGGGCCGGCATCCCGAACGCCTACGAAGGCGCGCTCAAGTACGTTGGCAATCCGGACCTGCTGTCGCGCACCCACTTCGCGCGCTACCTGGTCGAGACCGGCGCCTGTAACAGCACCTCTGAAGTGTTCCGCAAATACCTGACCGAAGGCAAGCCTGGTTATGTGCCGCACCGCTGGGCCAGCCTGGCCGAAGCGGTGGGCTGGATCCGCAAGGCCGGCGGCATTCCCGTGATCGCGCATCCGGGCCGCTACCGCTTCTCGCCGGTGGCCGAAGGCGCGCTATTCGACGAGTTCAAGCAACTGGGCGGCAACGCCATCGAAGTCGTCACCGGCAGCCACACGCCCGACCAGTACGAAACCTATGCCGAGCAGGCGCGCCGCTACGGCTTCCTGGCGTCGCGCGGCACCGATTTCCATGCGCCGGGCGAGGCGCGGGTCGAGTTCGACAGGCTGCCGCCGCTGCCATCCGGACTCAAACCAGTCTGGCACGACTGGTTTTAAAAACGCCTTGAAAATCTGGCATCGGATCCCCAATTTGGCAGCCTCATGAGCCAATATTTCGAGATCCATCCCGAGAATCCGCAGCCGCGCCTGGTGCGCCAGGCGGCCCAGATCATCCAGTCGGGCGGCATTGTCGCCGCGCCGACCGATTCGGCCTATGCGCTGGTCTGCCGCCTCGACGACAAGAACGCCGTCGAGAAGCTGCGCCGCATCCGTGGCGTCGACGAGAAACACCACCTGACCCTGCTGGTGCGCGACTTGTCCGAAATCGCGACCTATGCGCGCGTCGACAACCGCCAGTACCGCCAGCTGAAAGCGGTCACGCCCGGTCCCTATACGGTGATCCTGGAGGCGACCAAGGAATTGCCGCGCCGCCTGTCGCACCCGTCGCGCAAGACGATCGGCATTCGCGTGCCGGAAAATCCGATCCTGCTGGCGCTGCTGGAAGCGCTGGGCGAGCCGCTGATCGGCACCACCCTGCAACTGCCCGAAGACGACCACATGCTGTCCGATCCGGAAGAGGTGAGGGAGCGTCTCGGCAAGCAGCTCGACCTCATCATCGACGGCGGCGCCGGCCTGCTGTCGCCGACCACCATCGTCGATTTGACCGGCGACGAGCCGGCGCTGCTGCGCGCGGGCCGCGGCGATCCGTCGGCGTTCGGATTGTAGGCTCGGGCGGCCTGCAGTCGGGCTCTGATAGAATCGCGGTATGGATGAACTCATACGCAACCTTGCAGTCTACGCGCTGCCCGTTCTTTTTGCGATCACGATGCACAACGCCGCCCAGGCGTATGCCGCAAAATATTTCGGCGACATGACCCCGTTCGCGGCCGGCCGTGTCACCACCAACCCGCTGGCCCACATCGATCCGTTCGGCACCGTGCTGCTGCCGGTGATGCTCTACCTGGCCACCGGCTTTGCCTTCGGCTACGCCAAGCCGCTGCCGATCGACTACAGCCGCCTGCGCCATCCGAAGCGCGACATGGCCTTCGTCGCGCTGGCCGGCACCGCCGCGAACTTCGGCATGGCGCTGCTGTGGCTGCTGCTCGGCATCTTTCTCGAATACTTTGGCGTCAGCGAACCTTTTCCGAACCGCGTTGCCAAAGCAGGGGTGCTCACCAACCTGGTGCTGCTCGCCTTCAACCTGCTGCCGATTCCGCCGATGGATGGCGGCCGCGTCGTGTTCAGCCTGCTGCCGAACAAGCTGGCCTTCCAGTACGCGCGCCTGGAGCCCTACGGCTTTTTCATCCTGCTGGGCCTGATGCTGCTGAAAGTGCTGCAATTCTGGATCGTGCCGGTGATGGGGGTGGCGCATTTGCTGCTGCAGCTGATCGTCTATCCGCTGAACTTCCTGCTGACTTAAGCTCGCCCGATCCCATGTTTCCCGACCGTGTCGTCTCCGGCATGCGCCCGACCGGGCTCATGCACCTGGGCCACTACCATGGCGCCCTGAAGAACTGGATCCGCCTGCAGTCCGAGCTGCCCTGCCTGTTCTTCGTGGCCGACTGGCATGCCCTGACCACGCATTACGACGACCCGGCCATCATCGAAAAAAGCACCTGGGACATGGTGATCGACTGGCTGGCGGCCGGCATCGACCCGTCCCAGGCCACCATCTTCATCCAGTCGCGCGTGCCGGAACATGCCGAGCTGCACCTGCTGCTGTCGATGGCGACGCCGCTGGGCTGGCTGGAGCGGGCGCCGACCTACAAGGACCAGATCGAGAACCTGGCGACGCGCGACCTTGCCACCTACGGCTTCCTCGGCTACCCGCTGCTGCAGGCCGCCGACGTGCTGATCTACCGCGCGACCCAGGTGCCGGTGGGCGAGGACCAGGTCCCGCACATCGAAATGATGCGCGAGATCGCGCGCCGCTTCAACCACCTGTACGGCAAGGAGCCGGGCTTCGAGCAAAAGGCCCTTGCTGCGGTGAAAAAGCTCGGCAGCAAGCGCGCCCGCCTGTACGCCGAGCTGCGCACCGCCTACCGCCAGGAGGGCGACGACGCCGCGCTGGAGCAGGCCCAGGCGCTGCTGGAGGAAGCCGGCAGCCTGTCGAACATCGACCGCGAACGCCTGTTCGGCTACCTCGAAGGCAGCCACAAACTCATCCTGGTCGAGCCGCAGGCGAAGCTGACCGAAGCGTCGCGCCTGCCGGGCCTGGACGGCCGCAAGATGAGCAAGAGCTACGGCAATGCGGTCTCGCTGCGCGAAGAGCCGGCCTCGGTGACGAAGAAGATCCGCACCATGCCGACCGACCCCGCCCGTGTCCACCGCAGCGACCCGGGCGATCCCTTGAAGTGTCCCGTGTGGCAGCTGCACGAGGTTTACTCGGACCGCAACACGCAGGACTGGGTCATGAAGGGCTGCGCCAGCGCCGGCATCGGCTGCCTGGAATGCAAGCAGCCGGTGGTCGATGCCGTGCTGGCCGAACAGGAGCCCATGCACGAGCGCGCCCAGCAATACCTGGACGACCCGACCCTGGTGCGCGCCATCGTCGCCGACGGCTGCGAAAAGGCGCGCCGCCTGGCCCAGGAAACCATGCGCGACGTACGCGAGGCGATGGGCTTGTCCTATTGGTGAAGTTTCCGCCTGGGTCGCGCGCTGGGCGCCGCAGATGCCGCACGGCGAGGCGCTCGACCTGGCCTGTGGCTGCGGCCGCCACGCGCGCCTGCTGGCCGCGCTCGGCCACCCCGTGAGCGCCGTCGACCGCGATGCCCAGGCCCTGGCCGCCACGGCGGGGCAGGGCATCCGCGTCCTCCAGCATGACCTGGAAGCGCCGGATGCCGTCTGGCCGTTCGCGCCGGGCCGCTTTGCCGGCATCGTCGTCACCAACTACCTGCATCGACCGCTGTTCGGGCAGATCGCCGCCGCGCTTGCGCCGGACGGCATGCTGGTCTATGAAACCTTCGCGCGCGGGAACGAAGTCTTCGGTAAACCGTCGAACCCGGACTTCCTCCTGAGTCCGGGCGAGTTGCTGGACCTGGCCGGCCGCGGCGGCCTGCGCGTGCTCGCGTATGAGGATGGCGTCGTCGCGCTTCCCAAGCCGGCGCGGGTGCAGCGCCTGTGCGCGGTGGGGCCGGAATTCGACCTGGCGCGGGCGAGGCTGGAAACCGGGCCATTTATCTAAGGGGGAAATGAACCATAACCTCTGGCTATCCAGTACAATCGAATTTTTATTTATTAACGGCACGGTCCACTGATTATGATTAAGGGCAGCATAGTAGCAATCGTCACGCCGATGTTTGAAGACGGCAGTCTGGACAAGGACAGCCTGCGCAAACTGATCGACTGGCACGTTGCGGAAGGCACGGACGGTATCGTCATCGTCGGCACCACCGGCGAATCCGCGACCGTCAGCCCGGAGGAACACTGCGAACTGATCAAGCTGACGGTCGAGCACGTCGCTGGCCGTATTCCGGTGATCGCCGGCTCGGGCGGCAACTCGACGGCCGAGGCGATCGCGCTTACCCGCCATGCCAGGGACGTCGGCGCCGATGCGTCGCTGCAGGTGGTGCCGTACTACAACCGTCCGACCCAGGAAGGCATGTACCGGCACTTCAAGGCGATCGCGGAAGCGGTCGACCTGCCGGTGATCCTGTACAACGTGCCGGGCCGTACCGTGGCCGACATGAGCAACGAGACCGTGCTGCGCCTGGCCCCGATCGACAACATCGTCGGCATCAAGGATGCGACCGGCAACATCGGCCGCGGCGCCGAGCTGCTGCGCGAGATCGACCGCTCTTTCGCCGGCGGCAAGCCGTTCGGCGTGTATTCGGGCGACGATCCGACCGCGATGGCGCTGATGTTCATGGGCGGCGCCGGCAACATCTCGGTGACGGCCAACGTCGCGCCGCGCGCCATGCACGAGCTGTGCGAGGCGGCGATGGCGGGGCAGGTCGCCCGTGCTGTGGAAATCAATAACCGCGTGCTGTCGCTGCACGCCAAGCTGTTCGTAGAACCCAATCCGGTCCCGGTCAAATGGGCGCTGGCCGAGATGGGCAAGATGCCGGCGGGCCTGCGTTTGCGGCTGGCGCCGCTGTCCGCGCAATACCACGACACCGTCCGCGCCGCACTGCGCGAATCGGGCGTCCTTTGATAGCTTCAGACTCGTAACGATATGATGAATCGCAAGTTCAAGCCTCACCACGCGACCCGTACCCTGGCCCTGACCGCCCTGGCGTTCAGCCTGGCCGCGTGCACGACCGTGTTCGAATCGGACAAGGTGGACTACCGTTCGGCCAAGAAAGCAGCGCCGCTGGACATCCCGCCGGACCTGACCCAGCTCCAGAAGGACAACCGCTATGCCGTGCCGGATGGCCGCGGCGTCGCCACCGCCTCCGGCTTCCAGCAGGCGCGCGGCACCCCGGCCGCGCCGGCCGTCGCCGGCGGCGCGGTGGGCCTGGTCTCGACCGACACCGTGCGCATCGAACGCGCCGGCAACCAGCGCTGGCTGGTGGTCAAGGAGACCCCGGAACAACTGTGGCCGCAGCTGCAGGCCTTCTGGCCGAGCGTCGGCTTCAGCGTGGATTCCGAGAACGCCCAGACCGGCATCATGGAAACCAACTGGGCCGAGAACCGCGCCAAGATCCCGCAGGACATCATCCGCCGCACCATCGGCAAGGTCTTCGATTCGGCCTATTCGAGCGGCGAGCGCGACAAGTTCCGCACCCGCCTGGAACGCCGTGCCGACGGCTCGACCGAGATCTACATCAGCCACCGCGGCGCCGAGGAAGTCCTGGTCGGTCCGCAGCGCGAGACCACCCAATGGGTCGGCCGCAAGAGCGATCCGGAACTGGAAGCCGAATTCCTGGGCCGCCTGATGGCCCAGCTGACCGGCGCCACCACGCCGAAGGACGTCAAGGTCGCCACCGCCGCCGTCAACAACGCCGCGCCGGAAGTCCAGCACGCCACGCTGGCGAACGGCAAGGTCGTCGTCGACGAAGGCTTCGACCGCGCCTGGCGCCGCGTCGGCCTGGCGCTCGACCGCGTCGGCTTCACCGTCGAAGACCGCGACCGCGTGCAGGGCATCTACTTCGTGCGCTACGTCGATCCGGACAAGGCCGGCAAGGACGGCTTCTTCAGCAAGCTGTTCGGCAACGAGGACAAGAACAAGGAAGCCCAGCGCTACCGCGTGCTGGTCGCGGCGGTGCCGAACGCCAGCACGTCGGACGTGACCGTGCAGAGCAACGACGGCAAGCCGGAAACCTCGGACACCGGTGCGAAGATCCTGAAGCTGCTGGCGGATGAGCTGAAGTAATCCTGCGGCGGTAGCGCCCATGAAAAACCGGCCCTGGCGGCCGGTTTTTTTATTGCTTGGTGCTTGCTTGGATTCCCGCCTTCGCGGGAATGACGGTATGGGGCGGGAATGACGGTGCGGGTGGTACAGGCGAAAAAAAACCGGCCCGCAGGCCGGTTTCATGAAGCAATGCTGATTACTTCGAAGCAGCCGGAGCAGCAGCAGCGGCAGCAGCGTCAGCAGCAGCCGAAGCGGCCGAAGCAGCAGCCGAAGCAGCCGAAGCGGCAGCGTCAGCAGCGGCCGGCGAAGCGGCGGTCGCGTCAGCGGCCGGAGCAGCCGGAGCAGCGGTGGTGTCAGCAGCCGGAGCAGCCGGAGCGGTGGTCTCAACAGCCGGAGCAGCAGCCGGCGCTTCTTCTTTCTTCGAGCAAGCAGCCAGAGCAACAGCCAGCAGGGAGACGATCAGCAGAGATTTTTTCATGGTTTTTCCTTAGTTAATTCAACAGGTAAAGTACGTCTTTAATGCGATGAATAATTACCGGTAATTATCGCTCGTCAGGAATTCTCGTAGCTTTCATACTTTTGAAAAGTGCCTACGGACAACGAAACCTTCCTAACCCGATATTATAGCCAAATTTACTGAATCGCAATAGAAAACGCGTGTCAATCTGAAACAATTGTCAGACGATGCAACGTTCATATTGTTACAACATGTAACAGGGTTTTTGCGACTCTTGTCATAGGGAAAAACGTCGCTCAAAGCCCTGTTGTCGTCGGGAATAATCCGGGTTGCGATTCTTCCCAAATCGCCGAAAAGCGTTCGCGCGGCACACCGGTTTCCTGAGGCGCATCAAACGCTGCTTCGCCCCGCAGATGGTCGCTGTGGCAGCGCCGCACGATGTCGCGGGCGTCGCCGATGCAGAAGGAATCCGTCAGATGGCGGATCCCCTTGTGCGTGATCCGGCATTCGACCCGGTGGCGGTGGTCGCGCAGCAGGCGCGGGAAACGCGGGCAGTGGCGCTCGATGTGGGCGCCGCCATGCATCGCCAGGCGCAGCCGGCCGCCGCCCCGCAGGAAGCGGCGCAAGACCGCGTCGACGTCCGGATCGCCGAGCCGGAACAGGGCGAAGTCCGGATCGAACAGGTCGAGCGACACCGTCGCCCGCGCCATCACGTCGGCCAGCAGGCGCTGGAACGCGGCGCGGGTGTCGAAGCGCTGGATGGTCGGCTCGGCCATGGCTTGCCTGTCTTCCTTATCCCAGTTCCAGCCAGCCGTCGGCGTACCAGGTGTGCAGCGCTTCCAGCACGTCGTCGGACGCCTGGTCGAGCATGGCGCCGTCGAGGCCGCGCTGGTTGGCCAGCACGTCGAGCACCACCTTGTCGGCGCGGCCGACGGCGAAGGATTCGCCGTTGATGAACACGTGCTTGCCGCGGTACAGCATCAGGGTCTTCGGTGACAGCTTGAGTCCGCGCTTGGCGGCCTGCTCCATGAAGCGGCCGACCGGCAGCGGCTTCGCCACCGGCGTGAAGAACACGTTATGCTTGGGCTCGGACAGGTGCTCGCCCATGAAGATCGTCACGTCTTCCTCGTCCCAGCGCACCTTGTTCAGTTCTTCGGTGATGGCCGACAGCATGTCTTTCGGGATCTCGGCCGGGTTCTTGGCCGGCTGCAACTGCGGATCGGCGTAGCGGCCCGGCAGGTCGATGGCGTCGGCCATGAACTGCAGGAAGGCTTCGCCCAGTTCCTGGAACGACGGCGAACGGAAGCCGATCGAATAGGTCATGCACTCTCCTTCGGCCACGCCGTCGTGGGCGTAATGCGGCGGCAGGTAGAGCATGTCGCCGGGTTCCAGCACGAATTCCTGTTCCGGTTCGAAGTTGGCGAGGATCTTCAGCGGCAGGCCTTCGACCAGCGTCAGGTCCTGCTGGGCGCCGATGCGCCAGCGGCGCCTGCCTTGGGCTTGCAGCAGGAACACGTCATAGGAATCGAAGTGGGGACCGACGCCGCCGCCATCGGTGGCATAGCTGACCATCAGGTCGTCCAGGCGCGCGTCCGGCACGAAGCGGAATTCGCGCAGCAGCGCATCCGCCTTCGGCTCGTGCAAGTTGACGCCCTGCACCAGCATGGTCCACTCGCGCTGGGTCTTCGGCGGCAGTTCCTGGAGCGGGCCGTGCTGCATGTCCCACTGGCCGTCCGTCAGCGTGACGAGGCGCGATTCGACGTGATTCAGCCTGGCCAGCTCGGCCAGCTTGTCGAACTTGAGCAGGGGCTTGAAATTGGGAATCGCCTGCCGGATCAGCAGCGGTTTCTTGTGCCAGTAGTCGCGAAGAAACTGGGCGGGAGTCAGGTTCCCGAGGAGCTGTAAATTTTTCATGCGACATTATAACCAGCCGTTGAAGGGCGCCGGCGCTGTCAGGGTTATAATCCGAGCCTCAAACATGAAAGGAAGCGCAATGAAGATTGCCCAGAACACGGTAGTATCGGTCAACTACAAGCTGTCCGACGCCCAGAACAACCTGATCGAAGACGGCGCCCAGCCGATGGTGTACCTGCACGGCGGCTACGAAAACACGCTGCCGAAGATCGAAGAGGAACTGGACGGCAAGGAAGTGGGCTATTCGTCGACCATCCAGATCGAGCCGGAAGACGCCTTCGGCGACTACGATCCGAGCCTGCTGAAGGTCGAAGAGCGTTCGCGCCTCCCGGAGCCGCTCGAAGTCGGCATGCAGTTCGAAGGCGTGGCCGAAGGCAGCGAAGACGAACCGACCATTTTCACGGTCACCGAAATCGCCGATGACAAGGTCGTGCTGGACGGTAATCACCCGCTGGCCGGCATGGCCCTGCGCTTCGACCTGTCGGTCATCGACGTGCGCGCCGCCACCGAGGAAGAGATCGCCCACGGCCACGTGCATGGCGCCCACGGCCACCACCACGGCCATGACGACATGGACGACGGCGAGGAAGGCGACCACTTCCGCAGCCAGCCGCTGAACTGAGCGGCTGAAAAGCAAACGGGCCGCTCTTGCGGCCCGTGCTCATTTGCGCGCGTCTTTTTGCTCATTTGAGCGCGACGCCTTCGGATGCCGCGTCGCTTCCCGCCTGTCCGCTTCCAGTGCGGCGACGCTGAACAGGGCCTTGCCCGCCGGCTCGACCGCCACTTCGATCTCTTCCTGCCCCACCGACAGATGGCCCAGGTTGCCGCGCCATTCGATGGCCGGCTTCGCCCCCTTGGCCAGCGGCGCGCTGTCGACCAATAGAACCTTGCCCGGGAATTTCTGCGCCAGCGCCAGCACCTGGCGGCGCGTTTCGGCAAAGCCGTCGTTGTCCGGCACCGCGCGGCGCAGCAGGGCGCGCAGCCCGGTCGGCTGCGACAGCGCCTTCAGGTCGCCTTCGGCGAACAGCACGATCGCTTCCAGCTTGTCGCGTTTGGCGATCGCGAACAGGCGGTTCAGCCAGAAGCGGTTGGCCACCAGCCGGTCTTCGTATTCGCTGTTGCGGCCGGCTTCCGTGAGGTAGTGGTTGTTGTTGGCCGGCAGATTCAGCACGGCGTACAGCACCTTGCCCACCGACCAGTGGGCGTTCTCGGCATAGCTGCGGAAACGCGGGCTCATCGACTGGCGCGTGAGGGCCAGCTTGCGCGCGCCCAGCGATTCCGGCTCGCCGTAGAACAGTTCGCGCAGCCGGTTCAGGCGTTCGATCGCGTTCGAGCGGCCGGCGCTGTTGCGGCATTCGGTCCAGTCGCTGGCGGCCGGCACCACGATGGCGGGCCGGCGCGCATCGCTGACCAGGTCGCGGCGCTGCTGGTACAGCTTGTCGCTGCAGGCTTCCTTGCTGCCCTTGATGCCGGTGACGACCACGAAGGCGGTCGCCTTGTCGTCGTCGGCTTCGTCGATGGCCCGCTTCAGGTGCGCGTCCGAACCTTCGGCGAGGCCGTGGCCGATGACGGCGAAGCGGTGGGCGTCGTCATCGGGCTTGCCGTCCCTGGCCGCGGCCAGGCCCGCCGCGAACAGGGCGGCGGCGAGCAGGGCGAGGGTACGCAGGCGGCTTGGCGTCATTATGCGCTGGCCAGGCGCTTGAGCTCATACAGGCGCTCGAGCGCTTCGCGCGGGGTCAGCGCGTCCGGATCGATGGCGTCCAGCAGGACCAGGGCCGGGGACTCCTCGGCGGCCGGCATCGGCGTTTGCGATGCTGCCGGCGCCGTCACCTGTTCGGAGGTGTCGGCATCGTCGCAGGGCGGCGCGGCGAACAGGTCGAGCTGCGGCGTCGCATCCAGCGCCTGCGATTCCAGCCGCGCCAGGTGCTTGCGCGCGGCGCGGATCACGGCGGGCGGCACACCGGCCAGCTGGGCCACCTGCAGGCCGTAGCTCTGCGAGGCCGGACCGTCCTGCACCGCGTGCAGGAACACGATGCTGTCCTTGTGCTCGACCGCCGACAGGTGCACGTTGGCCGCGGTCGGATGCGACTCGGGCAGCTGGGTCAGTTCGAAGTAGTGGGTCGCGAACAAAGTAAAACTACGGCTGCTGTCGATCAGGTGGCGCGCGATCGCCCACGCCAGGGCCAGGCCGTCGAAGGTCGAGGTGCCGCGGCCGACTTCGTCCATCAGCACCAGCGAATGCTCGGTCGCGCCGTTCAGGATCGCTGCCGATTCCGTCATCTCGACCATGAAGGTGGAGCGGCCGTTGGCCAGGTCGTCGGAGGCGCCGATGCGGGTGAAGATGCGGTCGATCGGGCCGATGCTCGCACTGGTCGCCGGCACGTAGCTGCCTACATAAGCGAGCAGCGTAATCAGCGCCACCTGGCGCATGAAGGTCGATTTGCCGCCCATGTTCGGGCCGGTGATCAGCAGCAGGCGCTTGTCGTTCGAGAGGCGGCAGTCGTTGGCGATGAAGCGCTCGATCTGGTTCTCGACCACCGGATGGCGGCCTTCGACGATGGTGAGGCAGGGCGCATCGACCAGCTGCGGACGGCACCAGTTGTTGCGCACGGCGTGCGAGGTCAGCGCCATCAGGGCATCGATCCGGGCGATGCCGGACGCGATGGTCTGCAGGCAGGCGATGTGCGGCGCCAGGTCGGCCAGCAAGCGGTCGTACAGCAGCTTTTCGCGGGCCAGCGCGCGGTCCTGCGCGCTCAAGGCCTTGTCTTCGAAGGCCTTCAGTTCGGGCGTGATGTAGCGTTCGCAGTTCTTGAGGGTCTGGCGGCGGCGGTAGTCTTCCGGCACCTTGTCGGCCTGGCCGTTGGTGACCTCGATGTAGAAGCCGTGCACCTTGTTGTACTCGACGCGCAGGTTGGCGATGCCGGTGCGGGCGCGCTCGCGCGTTTCGAGGTCCACCAGGAACTGGCCGGCGTTCTCGGACAGCGCACGCAACTCGTCGAGTTCGGCGTCGAAGCCGCGCGCGAACACGCCGCCGTCGCGCACCATGGCCGCCGGTTCTTCCGCGATCGCCGCCGCCAGCAGGCCGAGGCAGGCTTCGGGGATGGCGATCGCCTCATGGATGTCGCGCAGCAGGCAAGAGTCGCCGGGGATGAAGCAGCGCGCCACCTGCTCGCGCAGCACCGGCAGCTGCTTCAGGCCGTCGCGCAGAGCCGCCAGGTCGCGCGGACGCGCGGTGAGCAGGGCGATGCGGGTGGTGATGCGCTCGACGTCCGGCACGTGGGCAAGCACGCCCGACAACGCCGGCGCGGCGTCGTGCTCGGCCAGTGCGGCGATCGCCTCGTGGCGGCCGCGCGCCACCGACTGGTCGCGCTTCGCATGGTGCAGCCAGTGGCGCAGCAAACGCGAACCCATCGCCGTGCGGCAGCCGTCCAGCAGCGAAAACAGGGTCGGCGACTCCATCCCGCGGATGGTCTCGGTCAGCTCCAGGTTGCGGCGCGTGGCGGCGTCCAGGCCGATGAATTCGGATTCCGATTCGACGGCCAGGCTCTTCACGTGCTGCAGGCCGCGGCCCTGGGTCGACTGGGCATAGCGCAGCAGCGCGCCGGCCGCGCCGAAGGCGGCGCCCAGGCCGTCGCAGCCGAAGCCGGACAGGGTCGACACGCCGAGCTGGTCGAGCAGCGCCTTATGGCCATGCACGACCTCGAAGTGCCACTCGGGCACGTTTTGCAGGTGGCCGATCGTGGCCTCCCCGAACATGTCGGCGCCGGCGTCGGCGCGCAGGACTTCGGCCGGCGCGATGCGCTCCAGCTCCTGCACCAGGCGCAGCGCGGCGTTCTTCGCATCCGCGCTGAACTCCATCAGCTTCAGCGCGCCGCTTGCCAGCGACAGCCAGGCCAGGCCGGTGGTCACATGCTTGCGGTTCGGGACCGTGCACACGGCCAGCAGCGGACGCTCGGCCTTCTCGGGCAGCAGGTCGGAATCGGTCAGGGTGCCGGGCGTGACCACGCGCACCACCTTGCGCTCGACCGGGCCTTTGCTGAGGGCCGGATCGCCGATCTGTTCGCAGATCGCGCAGGACTCGCCCAGCTTGACCAGCTTGGCCAGGTAGGGATCGAGCGAGTGGAAGGGCACGCCGGCCATCTTGATCGGATTGCCGTTCGAGGTCCCTCTTGCCGTCAGCGTGATGCCCAGGACGCGTGCGGCCTTCTCGGCGTCTTCGAAGAACAGCTCGTAGAAGTCGCCCATGCGGTAGAAGACGAGCATGGTCGGGTAATCCGCTTTGATGCGCAGGTATTGCTGCATCATGGGGGTGTGCTTTTCGGCGGTGGCAAGCGCCTTGGCCGCGGCGGCGTTGATTTCGTGTGGGACGTTCATGGCTTGGCAATCGGAAGCCCGGCAGGGGGCCGGGCTCGGGGTTGCCATTTTACCGCGTTTGGCAACCGTGTTACCTCCGGATCGTCACCGGGCAGAGGCGGAAAGGATACGGTTCGGCGCCGATCGCCGCCGGATACTGCCTGCAGCCGGCTTCGTCGATCGTCAGTCCGTAATGCGACAGGTTTTGCTGCGCCGCCTGGAACACGGCATGGTCCTGGGCCGCCAGGTCCACGACGTACTGCGGCTGTAATTCCACCGTGCACGCACGTCCGGCGTCCGGCGTCCACTTCACCTGGACCTGGAAGCGGACCTTGTGCAACAGCTTGTCGAGGCGGGCGCAGCTCGCGGCATCGTCCGTCATGCCGAGCGCCTGGAATGCCGCCAGCTTGCGGCGCAGGCTGCCTTCCTTTTCATTCTTGCTCACGGCCAGCATCACATAATGCGGACCCGGACGGCTGGCGACCGCGGCCTGGATGCGCGCGAGATAGGCGGGCGACTCGGGAAAGCCGCCGCCCAGCGCGATGACGCGCACCTCGCGCGGATAAAAGGTGGCCAGCCAGCCCATCGGCGGGTGGGCATGGGCCGTGAAGACGATGCTCGAGGCCGGTTGGGCGAAGGGCGGGAGCTGGGCGCTGAAACTGCTCGCGGCCCAGCTGACGTGGCCCCAGGTCACGAACGGAAACACGGCCAGCGTGGCCGCGGCCAGCAGCCAGCCGCCGATCCTCGCGGCGTACCGGCGTACGGCGACCCGTTCGACCAGCAGCCACAACATCAGGGGCGCCAGCAATTCCAGCGGCACCAGGTAGCGGTAGATGCCAAACAGCTTCATCCAGGCAAGGTAGGCGACCAGGCCGAACACGAGCAGGAAGCGCGAGCGCGGCGCGAGGCCGGCTTCGGGCCGTTTGCCGCGGACGCGTTCGAGCAGCCAGACGAGGACGAACACGAGCGCCGCCGCGTACAGCACCGGCAGCACGGCCTGCTTCAGGACGATTTCCGAGACGCGCGTGAAGTCCCGCGTGAACACGAAGGGCCACAGGAGCGCCTCGAGCACGCTGTGCGGCATATGGAAGTTGTCGATCACGCCCAGTTGCTGCGCCAGCGGGCTCTTGAAGATGTTGTTGAATTGCGGGAACAGCGGATTGCCGAAGTGCCGCCACATGCTCAGCCACCAGTAACCGGCGGACGCCAGCAGGCCCGCCACCACGCCGCAGCCGTACAGCACGGCGTTGCCGATACGCCTGGCCAGCGGCAGCTGCAGCGCCAGCAAGGCGACGCCGAGGGCCAGCGCATAGGTGGCGTTGGTCAGCTTCAGGCCGGTCCCCAGACCCATCGCCAGGCCCGCGCACAGCAGCAGCGCCGGCGTGCGGCCGGACCACGCCTGCAGCAGGGGCCAGCCGCGCAGCAGCAGATAGAGCGAGCCCAGCACGAACAGGGCGGTCAGGTCGTCGCCCATGGTATTGCCCAGCTCGGACAGGAAGCCGGCGCCGCAGACGCCGGCCAGGGCCAGCAGCAGGGGCAGGCGCGCGTCGGCTTTCTGCCGGCCCAGCAGTTCGCGCGCGATCCCCAGCAGCAGCGGGAAGTTCAGGCCGTGCAGCACGCCCATCAGGAAGCCGACCACCGGCCCCGGCAGCGAGGTCGCCAGCAGGTAATACGGCAGGTCGATCATCGGGTTGAAGTAGCTTTGCCACTGGCCGGGCGCCATGTCGACGTCGATCCTGCCGTGCAGGAGGGCGTAGGGGTTGTACCAGTGGTAGTTCTTCATGTCCCAGTTGTCGTCCTGGCCCAGGCACAGCGACAACAGGCCGAACAGCAGGGGCACGAACAGGGCGGCCAGCATGGGGGCGCGCGGGCGGGCCAGCACGGCGGTGCGGCGCATGAACCAGGATTCGAAGGTCGCGATGGGATGTGTCAGGAAACGCATGGCTTTCAGGATTTGAAAACGAAGAATTTGGCGTTGGCGAAATTGGCGACCAGGCCGGCCGCCGAACCGCAGCCGACGGCGAAGGCCGGGCTCCACCAGGCGGACGGCAGCAGCTCCAGCACCGCGCTGTAGACGATGAAATTGATCATCATGCCCAGGGCCATGCTGGCGAGATAGCGCCACCACTCGCGCCACGGCGCATCGGTGGGGGTGAAGGTGTAGCGCCGGTTGAAGCGCCAGGTGAAGCCCGCCGCGGCCAGGAAGGACAGCAGGCGCCCGGCGATCCAGCCGGCGCCCAGCGCGAGCGCGCCGTACAGCACGGCCACGTCGACCAGGAAACCGAGCGCGCCCGCGAGCGCGAACCTGCCGAGCTGGCGCGAGCCCTCACGCATGCGTGGCGCTGCCGAACAGGGGCACGGACAGGTAGGAGAAACGCTTCTGCTCGATGCGCGACTTGGTCACCGCATCGAGGATGATGCCGCAGGCCAGCAGCACCACGCCGAACAGCATCAGCGCGGTGCACAGCACGGCGGTCGGCAGGCGCGGCACCAGGCCGGTTTCCAGGTAGGTGGCGACCAGCGGGACCGCCAGGTCGATCGAGGCCAGCGCGAAGGCGGCGAAGGCGATCGAAAAGAAGGCCAGCGGCTTTTCCGACTTGAACAGGCGCAGGATCGTGACCAGGATGCGCACGCCGTCGCGGTACGTGCTGAGCTTGCTGACCGAGCCTTCGGGCCGCGAGCCGTAGACGGTCTCGATTTCGGCCACCGGCATGCGCAGTTCGAGCGCGTGCACCGTCAGTTCGGTCTCGATCTCGAAGCCGGAGGAATGGGCGGCGAAGGACTTGACGTAGCGCCGCGAAAAGACGCGGTAGCCGGACAGGATGTCGGTAAAGGTACGCCCGAAGATCGACGAGACGAAGCTGGTCAGCATGGTATTGCCGGCGCGGTGGCCGAAGCGGTAGGCCGCCTGTTCGGTGCTGACGCGGCAGCCCACGACCATGTCCAGGCCGTCCTGCAGCAGCCTGTCGACCAATTGCCGCGCCGCGCCGACGTCGTAGGTGCCGTCGCCGTCGATCATGACGTAGGCATCCGCTTCGACGTCCGCGAACATGCGCCGCACGACGCTGCCCTTGCCCTGCATCGTGACCTTGTGCACGACGGCGCCGGCCTCGCGGGCGAGCTGGGCCGTGTTGTCGGTCGAGTTGTTGTCGAAGACGTGGACTCGCGCTTCCGGCAGGTGGCTGCGGAAGGCGTGCACGAGAGCGCCGATGGTCAGCGCTTCGTTGTAGCAGGGGATGATGACGGCGATGCGCGGCTGCGGGGTAACGCTCATGAAATTGAAAAATTATAGCATTCGCCAGACCATATTGAACGTTCGGCAACTTCATGAGCGCATTGCCGAGTCAGCAAGCGCGCCGCCACTCTGGCTTGGCCAGCACCCGCAGCGCGGTCGCGAAATCGACGCGCTGGTGTTCCAGCGCCTGCGCCGCCGCGTGAATGCTGCGCGCTCGCAAGGCGTCGCGGATTTTTTCCGCAGTCTGGTGGTCGGTGCGGCGGTCGCCCAGGGTGTCGCGCGGGTTGCGGGGCTGGCTGTGATCGTCGATCCATTGGTAGCTCATGGCGTTCTCCCTTGTTGAAATGACATGATCTCGCCTTGCCGGTCTGGCAACTTGGCGAAACTCAATGGAACAAGGGAGAGAGAGCAATGTGTCCTGGCCGGCAAGACCGGCGCAGGACGGGCGGAAAAAAAGGATGGACTGTTTGATTTATCCGCTGGCAGGCGCGTCCTGGCTCTTTCGGCGCCTCACCTTGCCGAGCTCATCGTTGGTGCCGGCAAGCACCCGCAGCGCCACCTGCACGTCGACCTGCAAGTGGTCCATGGCGACAGCCGCCGCCTGGATGCTGCCGGCGCGCAGGGCGTCGCGGATGTCGCCGGCGGTCCGGTCGTCGATGCGGCGTTCGAAACGGCGTTTGCTGGTGTACGGGGAATATTGACTCATGTTCGCCTCCACAGTGAAAGGTAGAGGCATGATCGCGCAATTACGTTTGGGAAATCTTGGTTGCAGTCAAGAAACTCAAGATAGTCTGGCGTGGGTCAAGATGATCCAGGCGACGGTGATCACCACCATGCCGGTCAGCGTCACGCAGGACCAGGTGAAGAACCAGGCCGACAGCAGGCCGGCCTGCAGCACCTTTTCGAACAGCACGCCGAGCGCGAAATCGAAGGCGGTGAGAAAGGACCAGCGGCGCAGGTAGACCGGCAGGTAACGGCTCATCTTGCGGTTGTGCTGGAAGGCGGCGTGACGCTCGAGGCGGGTGCGGGCGGCGCCGACGTCGCGGAACAGCCAGTCGAAGAACAGGAAGCGGTAGAGCAGGGAGCGGAAGGGCAGTTCGCTTGGGTCCTTGTCGTTCGTCATGATCTTGCTGCCTGGGCGATGTCGTGATTGCTCATGGTACGGCAAGCGGCGTGGTTGGCTTGTGCGGTGGCTAACTGAATCGTGTGGAGATACCGGAGTTCACGCGGAGCTTGGATTCCCGCCTGCGCGGGAATGACGTTCGTCGGGCAACAATAGAAAACGGGCGCCGCAGCGCCCGCTCTCCGTGCTCAAGCCTGAAGCATCAAGCCTTCGCTTCCGCCACCCGTTTCGAAATATGCGCCAGCGCCTCGTCGACCTGGTCGATCAGGATCAGCGACAGGTCGCCCGGCTGCAGGCGCGCCAGTGCGCGGTCGATGGCGACGAACTCGCCGCGGATCTCTTCGACATGGCTGGTGCGCGGCGCGCCTTGCAGGCCTTCGCGCAGCAGGGCCACGACTTCGCCTTCCGAGCGGCCGCGCTGGCACTGGTCTTCGTACAGCAGCACCTCGTCGAACGATTTACCCAGGATGCGCGTCTGGTCGCGGATGTCCTCGTCGCGGCGGTCGCCGGCGCCGCTGATCACCACCGAGCGGCGCCGGGCCGGCATGGCTTCGACGGCGCTGGTCAGGGCCTGGATCGCGTCCGGGTTGTGACCGTAGTCGGCGATCACCGTCGCGCCCTTGTAATCGAAGACGTTGAAGCGGCCCGGCGCGTTGTCGCTTTCGCCGACAAACGTCTTCAGGCCGGTGCGGATCGTGCTCCAGTCGATCCCGACGGCCCAGGCCGCGGCCACCGAGGCCATCACGTTCTCGACCTGGAAGCCGATCACGCCGCCGCGGGTAATCGGCACCTCTTTCAGGTCGATGCGTTCCTCGAGCTTGCCCTGCGCCGCCACCAGGAAGCCCTTGTCGACGTAGACGATGCGGCGGCCCTGGGCGCGGTGCTTCTGCATGATCGGCAGCGAGCAGTCCAGCGCGAAATAGGTGACGTCGCCGCGGGTGTTCTCGGCCATGCCGGCGACGATCGGGTCGGCCGCGTTCAGCACCGCCATGCCGCCCGGCGCCACGTTCTGCACGATCACGCGCTTCAGTACGGCCAGGTCTTCCAGCGTGGTGATGTAGTTCAGGCCGAGGTGGTCGCCGGCGCCGATGTTGGTCACCACCGCCACCTGGCAGCGGTCGAAGGCCAGGCCTTCGCGCAGCATGCCGCCGCGCGCCGTTTCGAACACGGCGGCATCCACGTCCGGGTGCAGCAGCACGTTGCGCGCGCTGCGCGGACCGCTGCAGTCGCCGCTGTCGATGCGGCGGCCCTGGATGTACACGCCATCGGTGTTCGTCATGCCGGTGCGCAGGCCGGAGGTCGCCAGCAGGTGCGCGATCACGCGCACGGTGGTGGTCTTGCCGTTGGTGCCGGTCACGGCCACCACCGGGATGCGGCCGTCGTCGCCGGGCGCGTACAGGGTGTCCATGATCGCTTCGCCCACCGCGCGGCCCTTGCCGAAGGACGGCGAGATGTGCATGCGCAGGCCCGGCGCGGCATTCACTTCGACGATGCCGCCGCCCTGTTCCTCGATGGGTTTCAGCACGCTGTCGCACACCAGGTCGACGCCGCAGATGTCGAGGCCGACCATGTGGGCGGCGGCGATGGCGCGCGCGGCCACTTCCGGATGCACGTCGTCCGTCACGTCGGTGGCCGAGCCGCCGGTCGAGAGGTTGGCGTTGTTGCGCAGGGTGACGCGCTGGCCTTTTGGCGGCACCGATTCGGCGTCGTAGCCCTGTTTCGCCAGCGAGGCGAGGGCGATGTCGTCGAAGCGGATCTTGGTGAGCGCGGTGCCGTGGCCGGTGCCGCGGCGCGGGTCCTGGTTGACGGTGTCGACCAGCTGGCGCACCGTGTGCACGCCGTCGCCCACCACGTGCGGCGGATCGCGGCGCGCGGCGGCGATCAGACGGTTGCCGATCACCAGCAGGCGGTAGTCGTGGCCCGGCAGGTACTTTTCGACCAGGATGTCGTCGCGGAATTCGGCGGCGGCATGGAAGCCGGCGGTCAGCTGTTCGCGGGTGTTGACGTTGACGGTCACGCCCTTGCCCTGGTTGCCGTCCTTCGGCTTGATCACGACCGGCAGGCCGATCTCCTGGGCGGCAAGCCAGGCATCGTCGGGGTCGACCGCGACGCGGCCCAGCGGCACCGGCACGCCGGCGGCATCGAGCAGCTTCTTGGTCAGTTCCTTGTCCTGGGCGATGGTCTCGGCGATGGCGCCGGTGGCGTCGATCTCGGCCGCCTGGATACGGCGCTGGCGGCTGCCCCAGCCGAACTGCACCAGGCTGCCTTCCGTCAGGCGGCGGAACGGGATGCCGCGCGCCACCCCGGCATGGACGATGGAACCGGTGGACGGGCCGAGGCGCACGTCTTCGTCGAGCTCGCGCAGCTGGGCCAGCGCGCCATCGAGGTCGAACGGCTGGTCGGCGCGCGCGGCCTGGAGCAGTTGCTCGGCCAGGGTCATCGCCAGGCGGCCGACGTCTTCCTCGCTGTACTCGACCACGACCTGGTAGATGCCGCGTTCGATGGTGGCGGTGGTGCGGCTGAAGGTGACCGGGCAGCCGGCCTGCGCCTGCAGGGCGAGGGCCGCGACTTCCAGCACCTGCGCCAGCGGGATGGTGTCGTCATGGCCCATCGGCTGCAACTGGCCGATCTGCGGGAACAGGGCGCGCAGGCGCGCCTCGAAGCCGGGCAGCGCCTTGATCGATTCTTCTTCCGGCGTGCAGGAAACGACCGCCTCGATCGAGGTGTGATGGCTCCAGAGGTTGGGACCGCGCAGGGCCCGGACGCGTGATACTTCCATAAAACTTCGATCCTTTGTGATCTTGTATTTAAATGTCGGCCTTCTGCACGGCCGCGTCGAAGGTGCGCAGGCCGGCGCAAATCAGGTCGGTCGGCACCTCCAGCGCCCAGCCGGCCGCGGATGCGGCGAGCACGGCTTCCGGCTGGCTTGCGGTGGCCGCCTTCAGCTTGGCGAGGCCCAGCAGCGGCGCTTCTTCGCTGCCCTGGGCCAGCACGATGTGCTGGTCGCGCAGGAAGGCGACGCGGCCGCCGCCGGCACGGTGCTGCTTCAATATGTCGTTGTTTTCGTCCAGCGCGTAGAAAATCACGCCGCCGTCGGACAGTTCGGCCAGCTGCACGACCTGCGGGTCGGCCGCGTTCAGCACGGCGGCGCCCTCGGACAGCACCACGTCGACCTGGCTGCGGACCACGTTGAACAGGGCGTCCTCGTCGCGCACGTACAGGTCTTCGACATCGGCCACCTGGCCCATCCCGGTCACCACGCCCACCAGGCAGCGGTCGTAGGGCAGGCCCTCGCTCAGGATCGCGCGCGCATTCGATTCGAACACGGCGGCCTGTACGTTGCGGTTGATGAGCAGGCGCTGGGCGGCGTCGAAGCGGGTGCAGTCGGCGCCGGTGACCTTGCGGCCGTCGAGGTAGAGACCGTGGCGGTTGGCCACGCCGGTGTACTTGCCGGCCAGGCGCAGCACGGTCGACACCAGGCGCGTGACCAGGGCCGCGTCGCGTCCGCCGCTCACGCCCACCACCGGAATGCGGCCGGCGGCGCCGTCGGCAGGGTCGGCGCCGGCGAACAGGTGCTCGACGATGGCTTTGCCGACTTCGCGCGGCTGGCCGGTGGCCGGCTTGATGTGGGCCAGCAGGCCCGGGCTGGAATTGACTTCGATGATGGCGCCGCGCTGTTCTTCCAGCGGACGCGAGATGTCTTCGCACACCAGGTCGATGCCGGCGATGTCGAGGCCGACCACGCGCGCGGCCAGCGCCGCCACGTAGGCGACGTCCGGATGCACCTCGTCGGTGACGTCGTCGGCGACGTTGCCGTTCGGCTGGATCAGCACCTTCCGGCCGGCCTGCGGCACGGACACCGCGGTCAGGCCCTGGCGCTGAAGGTCGAGCTTGATCTCATCGTCGTTCGGATTGACCAGGCCGAGCGGGTGTTCTTCGCTTTCGCCGCGGCGCGGGTCGGTGTTGATCTGGCTGTTGCACAGTTCGAGCACGGTGGACTGGCCGTCGCCCGTCACGAACAGCGATTCGCCCTTGGCGGCGGCGACCACCTTCGAGCCGACCACCAGCAGGCGGTGCTCGTTGCCCGGCACGTAGCGCTCGACCAGCACGGCGCTGGAATCGCCCGCTTCGGCGGCGATCGCGTACGCCGCCTTCACGTCCGCCTCGTTCATCAGGTTCAGGGTCACGCCGCGGCCATGGTTGCCGTCGACCGGTTTCACCACCACCGGCAGGCCGATGTCCTCGGCTTCGTCCCAGGCGGCCTCGCCGCTCCTCACGACCGCGCCTTCCGGCACCGGCACGCCGCAAGAGGCCAGCAAGGTCTTGGTCAGGTCCTTGTCGCTGGCGATGCTTTCGCCGATGGCGCTGGTGCGGTCGGTTTCGGCGGTCCAGATGCGGCGCTGGGCGGCGCCGTGGCCGAGCTGCACCAGGTTGCCCTCGGTCAGGCGGATCGAGGGGATGCGGCGCTCGGTGGCGGCATCGACGATGTTGGCGGTGGACGGGCCCAGGCAGTAGCGGTCGACCAGTTCGGTAAGCTGCGCCACGGTGGCCTTCATGTCGAAGCGCGTGTCGTTGATGGCGGCCATGATCAGGGCGTGGCCGGCCTGCAGCGCCGCGCGGCCGACGACTTCGTCGCGCGTGCGGAAGGCCATTTTATAGATGCCGCGGTCGCTGGTGGAGCGGGTCTTGCCGAAACCGGTCTTCATGCCGGCCAGGTTCTGCAGTTCGAGGACGATGTGCTCGAGGATGTGGCCGGCCCAGGTGCCGTCGCGCAGGCGCTCCAGGAAGCCGCCGCGCTCGCCGACGCCGCAGCGGTGCTCGATCAGGCCGGGCAGCCAGGCGGTCAGGCGTTCATTGAAACCGGGGAGGGTGTTCGAAGGACATTCTTCGAGTTCGCCGATGTCGAGCCAGGCCTCGATGACAGGGCGGTAGGTCCAGATGTTCGGTCCACGCAGGTGGGTTACACGAAGAATCTTAATGTCTTTCTTGTTTGTCATGAAAAATATCTTGCCTGTTTGTGCCAAATTGCCGCTGCGCACATGTTGTATACTTGCTGAAACGAAGCTTAACGCGCCGAACCGAATTCTGCCAGTGTCGCCCCCTCGATAGAATACCGTACGCCTGTCAACCGGCGTGCCCTGCTCAGCGTTCCATCCTTTTGAGCATCCCGCATTCCGATAGCTAATGACGACTCAACAACTTATTCCTTCCGCGCCGCTGGCGGCTGCCAGTTTCCTGCCCGAGCAATGGCAGGCGGACGTCCAGAAAAAGCTTGCGCCTGGGGAAAACGTTTTAAGCGCCCTCGAGGTTGACCTCGATGCGAAATTACGTTTCACCAAAGGGATACTGGTTGTTACCAATATCCGCTTACTGACCCTCAGCCCCGGCGACACCCACTGGCGCGACTGGCCCTACCGCGCCGGCCTGAAGCTGCGCCATCACGACCATGCCGGCGTCGGCCACCTGGAACTGGTCGACGCCAACGGCCTGCTGGCGGCCTGGCGTTTCACCCTTGGTCAGAACCTGCAGGCGATCCGCCTGGTGGACCAGTTCCACGACCAGGTCCAGAGCTACCTGACCGGCATCGCCGTCCAGCCGCCCGAGCAGCACGCCTGCCCGAGCTGCAAGGCGCCGCTCGACGCCGACCAGGAAGAGTGCCCGATCTGCACCAAGGTGCTGCACACGCCGCCGTCCACCTGGACCCTGTTCCGTCTGTGGCGTTTCGCCAAACCGTATCAAGGACAGCTGTTCCTCGGATTCTTGCTGATGTTGGCCAGTACCGGCGCACACATGATTCCGCCCTACCTGACGATGCCGCTGATGGACAACGTTCTGATTCCCTACCAGAACGGCCGGAAGATCGATACGTCGCTGGTCTACATGTACATGAGCGGCCTGTTCGGCGCGAGCGTACTGGCATGGCTGCTGGGCTGGGGCCGCACCTACGTGCTGGCGCTGGTGTCGGAACGGATGGGCGCGGACATGCGCTCGGAAACCTATGAACACCTGCTGCGCCTGTCGCTGGAATTCTTCGGCGGCAAGCGCACCGGCGACCTGATGAGCCGCATCGGCAGCGGCTCGGACCGCATCTGCGTGTTCCTGTCGCTGCACCTGCTGGATTTCCTGTCCGACGTGCTGATGATCATCATGACCGGCGCGATCCTGTTCAGCCTGAACCCCAAGCTGGCCCTGATTACCCTGGCGCCGCTGCCTTTCATCGCCTGGATGATCCACGTCGTCCGCGATAAACTGCGCACCGGTTTCGAGAAGATCGACCGCGTGTGGGGCGAAGTCACCAACGTGCTGGCCGACACCATCCCCGGCATCCGCGTGGTGAAGGCGTTTGCCCAGGAAAAGCGCGAAGCCGCGCGTTTCCGCGAGGCGAACAAGCACAACCTGGCCGTCAACGATAAATTGAACAAGGTCTGGTCGCTGTTCTCGCCGACCGTGTCCTTCCTGACCGAACTCGGCCTGCTGGTCATCTGGTGCTTCGGCATCTGGCAGGTCAGCAAGGGCGAGATCACGGTCGGCACGCTGTCCGCCTTCATCGCCTACAGCGGCCGCTTCTACGTGCGCCTGGATTCGATGAGCCGCATCGTCTCGGTCACGCAAAAGTCGGCCTCGGCCGCCAAGCGCATCTTCGACATCCTCGACCACGTGTCGAGCGTGCCGGATCCGGTCAACCCGGCCAGGCTGGACAAGGTCGACGGCAACATCGAACTGCGCGAAGTCGGTTTCCGCTACGGTAACCGCGCGGTCAACCGCGGCATCTCGCTGAAGATCAAGGCCGGCGAGATGGTCGGTCTGGTCGGCCATTCCGGCTCCGGCAAGTCGACCCTGGTGAACCTGATCTGCCGCTTCTACGACGTGGCCGAGGGCGCCATTCTCCTGGACGGCAAGGATATCCGTTCCTTTGCCGTGGCGGATTACCGCCGCCACATCGGCCTGGTGCTGCAGGAGCCTTTCCTGTTCTTCGGCACCATCGCCGAGAACATCGCCTACGGCAAGCCGGACGCGACCCGCGAAGACATCATCGCCGCCGCCAGGGCCGCCCACGCCCACGAGTTCATCCTGCGCCTGCCGCAGGGCTACGATTCGATGGTCGGCGAGCGCGGCCAGGGTCTGTCCGGCGGCGAGCGCCAGCGCATCTCGATCGCGCGCGCCCTGCTGATCGACCCGCCGATCCTGATCCTGGACGAAGCGACGTCCTCGGTGGACTCGGAAACCGAGAAGGAAATCCAGAAGGCGCTCGACAACCTGGTGCAGGGCCGCACCACGATCGCGATCGCGCACCGCCTGTCCACGCTGCACCGCGCCGACCGCCTGGTGGTGCTGGACCGCGGCGTGGTGGTGGAAGAGGGCAACCACGACGAACTGATGGCGTCCCAGGGCGCTTATTACCGCCTGTACGAAGCGCAGGCGCGCAACGTCGACCAGGACATGGACGACGGCGGCGAGGAAGACTGATATGACGACTGCTTTCAACTTACGCCGCGACCCCTTCGGCAAGCTGGTGCTGACCAATGCCGACGGCGAGGAATTCGTCGGCGTGGCGCCGGTGCGCTCCTTCCCGGTCCAGGCCCCGACCCGCGGCATCTCGCTGGTGCGCGAAGGCGGCAAGGAGGTCGGCTGGATCGACGACCTCGCCGACGTGTCGCCCGACGTGCGCGCGCTGGTGACCGAGGAACTCGACGGCCGCGAATTCATGCCCGAGATCCTGTCGATCAAGGGCGTGTCCAGCTATGCGACGCCGACCACCTGGACCGTCAGGACGGACCGCGGCGACACCGAGTTCGTGCTGAAGGGCGAGGAAGACATCCGCCGGCTAGGCGCTTACTCGCTGCTGATCGCCGACAGCCACGGCATCCACTTCCTGATCCGCGACATGTTCGCGATCGACAAGGGCAGCCGGAAGATCCTCGACCGCTTCCTGTAAGCGGGCGGGCCGGCCCCGGCCCGACAGCTGTTCGATCAGCTGCGCCAGCGGCGCCGGCCGGTGGTACAGGAAGCCCTGCATGCAGGCATCGCCCTGTTTCGCCAGGTAGCAGGCCTGCGCTTCCGTTTCGATGCCTTCCGCGACCACGCGCAGCCCGAGGTGGCCGGCCATGGACAGGATCGACTGCACGATCGCCGTGTTGTTGCGGTCGTGCGGCGTGTCGTGCATGAAGCGCTTGTCGATTTTCAGCTCGTACAGCGGCATCTTGCTCAGGTAGGCCAGGTTCGAATAGCCGGTGCCGAAATCGTCGACCGAAAAGCGGATGCCGAGTCCGGCGAGTTCCCGCATGCGGGCGATGGTCTGGTCGATGTCTTCGATCAGCAGGCCTTCGGTCACTTCGAAGATGAGCTGCTGCGGCGGGGCGCCGGTATCGAGCAGGATGGCGCGCACGTCGCGGACGAAATCCGGCTGGCGGAACTGGAGCGGGCTGACGTTGATCGACAGCGGCAGCGGATGGCCCGCGCGGTCCAGCGCCAGCCAGCTTGCACACGCCTGGCGCAGCGCCCAATTCCCCAGCGGGACGATCAGGCCGCTGGATTCCGCCACCGGAATGAAGATGTCGGGCCGCACCGCCGTGCCGTCGGCGCGTTGCCAGCGCATCAGGAGTTCGGCGCCTGCCGGCGCGCCTTCGCGGTCGACCTGCAGCTGCAGGTGCATGGCCAGTTCGCCGGCCTCCAGCGCCTGCGCGAGATCGCGTTCCAGCATCAGCTTCTGCTGGGCTTGCGCCAGCATGGCGCTTTCGAACAGGACCACGCTGTCGCGTCCGCCGGCTTTCGCATGGTACATCGCGGTATCGGCTTCGCGCAGCAGGTCTTGCGCATCGGCCTGGACGCGCTGCGCCAGCGCCACGCCGATGCTCGCCGCGATGTGGTAGGGCTGGCCGTCGAGGTCCAGCGGCGCCGCCAGTGCATTGCGCACCGTGCCGGCGGCGGCCAGCGCGGCGGATGCGGCCGCCGCGGGCTCCGGCCCCAGGTTCTCGAGCAGGACCACGAATTCATCGCCGCCGATGCGGGCCACCAGGCCGGCGCTGGACACCGCCTTGTCCAGGCGCGCCGCCGCATGCACGAGCAGGGCGTCGCCGGTGGCGTGGCCACGGGCGTCGTTGACGTCCTTGAAGTTGTCGAGATCCAGGTAGAGCACTGCGCTGAGGCTGGCGCCGGCGCGGGCCTGCCCGAGCGCCGCGCCGAGGCGTTCCGTCAACAGGCGCCGGTTCGGCAAGCCGGTCAGGACGTCGTAAAAGGCCAGCCTGTGAATGTCGGCGGCGGCGGTGCGGCGTTCGGTGATGTCGCGGCCGACGACCACCCAATGGCTCGCATGTTCGCCCGAGCGGGCGAACGGCATCACTTCGATTTCGACCCAGAAGGCTTCGCCGGCGCGCGTGTAAATCATCAGCTCGGCATCGCAGGGCCGGTGCGCCAGCATCGCCTCGGCGATGCGTGCGACCGTGGCCTTGTCGGTGCCCGGACCCGCCAGCATGCGCAGGCTGCCGTCCAGCACATCGTCGCGCGCATAGCCGGTGCGGCGCAGGAAGGCGTCGTTGACGAAGGTGATCGGCTGGACGCCATCGCGGTCCTCGACTGCCCTGGCGATCAACACCATGTCGTTCAGGCGCGATACCGCCGCCGAGGTCAGCTCCAGTTCCGCCAGCGATTTCGACAATCCCTTCAGCAGGGCGGTGCAAGTCAGGCTCAGCATCACGCCGACCGTGACGTAATTCAGTGCCGCCACCAGCGAGGCCTTGAGCGGCTCGTGTTCCCAGCCCGGCACGTTCAGGCTGATATGGTCGGTGGCGCCGAGACCGATCAGCGACGCGGCGCCGAGCGCCAGCGCGAACATCGCCGGACGCAGGCTCAGGAGGATTGCGGCAGTCAGGGGTGGTCCCAGCAGGTAGGTCATGCTGGCCGGTCCGACCGACAGCATCAGGGCGATCGAGAATATGTACACGACCGCCAGGAAGTTCGTGACGCGCAGGCTGTACGAGAGATGCCTGAAGCGCCAGATGCCGAAGATCCAGGCCAGCGAGACCATGTCCGCCATCGCGACGGGCCACATGCCCTGATGAATGAGAAGCGGCGCGATGGCGATGGCCGAGACGGTGCCGACGACCAGGATTACCGGCAGAAGGGAAGTGAAGATGCGTTCCCGCCAGCCGGCGAAATCGTTGACGTTCAGCATGAAAGGCCCGCGGTTAGTGGCACGAATCGGACGCGACGGTTGGGATTTGTTGAATTTGAGTATGTTAAGTTACTTTTGCGCAACTGTCGATAGCTTCCGTCGCGGCGGCGTCAAACCGTTGTTGTCAGCCACTTGTCCGGCGTCCAGTCGAGCCGGTGGGTAAGGCCCAGCGCATCCAGGAAGCGCTCGTCATGCGACACCACCACCAGCGCGCCTGCCCATGACGCCAGCATCGCCTCCAGCGCCTCGATCCCGGGCAAATCGAGGTGGTTGGTCGGCTCGTCCAGCAACAGCAGACGCGGCGCCGGCTCGCGCAGCACCGCGCACAGCAGCGCGCCGCGCATCCCCTCGCCGCCGCTCAGGCTTCCCGACGGCCGCAGCACGCGGTCGGGCTCGAGGCCGGCCAGCGCCAGGTACTGGCGCAGCCGGCCCTCATCGTACTGCGTGGCCACACCACGCAACTGGTCCAGCAGGCTCAGCGCCGGATCGAGCATGGCCAGGTGCTGGTCGAGCAGCACCGGGGCCAGGCTGCGGCAGCGTCCCGACAGCGGCGCGATCCCGCCGGCGATCGTGCGCAGCAGGGTCGACTTGCCGCAACCGTTCGGCCCGCGGATCGCGACGCGCGCCGCGCCTTGCACGGCCCAGTCCAGCGGCCGACGCGGCCCCCATGCCGCTACCAGTTCTTCCAGCACCAGCGCGGCCTGGCCGTCCGGGATCCGCAGGTCCAGCCGTGGAAAACTGGGCCGCGCCAAAGCCCCGTCCAGGGCTCCGAAGGCATCGGCGACCTCCTGCCGCAAATCCTGCCTGCGCCGGGCATGGCGCTCGGCGCGCGCGCCATCGGTCTGCTGGGCGCGCTGGGGCAGGGCGTTGAGGACGATCTTCGGCTGGCCGCCGGCCGCTTTCGCGCGGGCGCCGCGGGCGCTCTTCCGGACCGCCCGTTCCGCTTCGATGCGCATCGCGTTGTCGGCCTGTCTGCGTTCGGTGCGGGCGCGTTCCAGCCGGGTCTCGCGCGCGGCCTGCTCGGCGCCGCGCTGTTCCTCCACCAGCGCCCAGCCACCCCCATAGCGCCGCAGCCCGCATGCATGGACTTCCAGCGTGCGGTCGGCGTGGGCCAGCAGCTCGCGATCGTGCGAAACCAGCAGCAGGCCGCGTCCAGCGGCGCGCCAGGCCTGCATCTGGTCGAGGAGGAAGCGGCGCCGTTCGCGGTCGAGGTGGTTGCCCGGTTCGTCCAGCACCAGCAGGCCGGCCTCGCTGCAGAAGGCGCCGATCAGGGCGAGCAGGGTGCGCTGGCCGCCGGACAATGCAGCCGGCGCCATCTCTTCGGACAGGCCGGCCTGGCCGAGCATCGTTTGCCAGCGCGCTTCCAGGTCCCAGCGCTCGCCGATCAGGCCGAAGTCATCAATGCGCGCGTCGCCCGCCGCCAGCCTGCGCTGGGCGTCCAGCGGCGCGGCGAGGCCGGCCAGTTCGGCCAGCGTCGACGCCTGCAGCGGGCCGGTCTGCTGCGCGACATGACGGACCGCGACCAGGCGTTCGACGCGGCCCCGCAGCGGTTGCGCCAGCCCGGCGATGACGCGTCCAAGCGAGGATTTGCCGCTGCCGTTGGCGCCGATCAGGGCGACCAGCTCGGCATGGAAGCTTTCGTGGAGGTCGTGGAACAGGATGCGCCCGTCGGGGAGGGCGATGTCGAGCCCGTGCAGGGCTAGGAGATGCGGATGCGCCATGTGGTGTCCTTGAAATGCCAGTCGAAGCCGCGCCGGCCTTCATGCGAAAGCGGCGGTCAGGTTCTGTGCTGCCGCGGCGTGCGCGGAGCGGGCATTACAGGCGCATGGGTGGAATCCTGCCTTACAAGAAAGTGGAGATCGCCGCGGATTGTACATCAAACCTTTTTGCGGGCGTGTTTGATCTTCATGGTTTCGCGTAGAGTAACGCTTGTTCGCAGACGGGAGAAGACGCATCGACACGCCAACGCAGCCCAGCGGCAAAGCACACTTCGTGGTCGTCACCATCGGCTCCGCCGGCGACCTGTTTCCCTTCATGGCGATGGCGCTGGCCCTGCGCGCACGCGGCCACCGCGTCAGCTTCCTCGCGCCGGAGCAGCACCAACCCTACGTCCGCGATACCCGGCTCCCCTTCGTCGGCCTGCCCGCCGACCCGGCCGTGCTGGCCGACCCCGACCTCTGGCACCCCACGCGCGGCTTCGGCGTCGTGTGGCGCGCCACGCGGCCGGCGATGGCGAAGATCGTGCCGTTCGTCGACGCCTTGCCGCAGGACGAGCCGACCGTGCTGCTGGTGCATCCGCTGGCGCTGCCGGAAGCGGACCTGTGCCGCGCCCGGCGTCCGGATTTGCGCGTGGCGGCGGCCTGGCTGGCGCCGCAGAACCTGCCGACCGTCCACGATCCGCTGCTGCTCGGTCCCTGGCGGGTGCCGTCCTGGGTGCCGCTCGGGCTGCGGCGCTGGCTGCTCGGGCGCCTGGCCGCGGTCTTCATCGATCCTGCCGCGCTGCCCGACGTGAACGCGGCGCGGCGGGCGCGCGGCATGCCGGCGGTACGCAGCATGCTCGAGCACCTGTTCGCCGTGCCCGACCTGTCGGTGACCCTGTTCCCGGCATGGTTCGCCCCGACCCAGCCGGACTGGCCGCAGCCCCTGCTGCGCGCCGACTTTCCGCTGTTCGATCCCAAGCCGGATGCGGCGCTGTCGCCGGCGCTGGCCGCATTCCTGAAGGAGGACAGGCCGCTCGCCTTCACCCACGGCACCGGCAACCTGCAGGCCCGCGCCTACTTCGAACACGCCGCCAACGCGGTGCGGGCGCTCGGCCGGCGCGCCATTTTCCTGACGCCGCATCGCGACCAGTTGCCGGCAAACCTGCCGCCGGCGATCCTGTGGCAGGACTACGTGCCGCTGCGCCGCCTGCTGCCGCATCTGGCGCTGCTGGCCCACCACGGCGGCATCGGCACCACGGCCGAAAGCCTGCGCGCCGGCACGCCGCAATTGGTGGTGCCGCTGGCCCACGACCAGTTCGACAATGCGGCGCGCGTGACGGCGCTGGGCGTGGGCGCCAGCCTGCCGGCCTCGACGCTCGATGCGGCGCGCCTGCGGCGGGCGCTGCAAGGCATCCTCGACGATGCGGAGGTGGACCGGCGCGGCCGCGAGATCGCCCGGCGCTTCCATCCCGCGCAGGCAATGGACGGCCTGTGCGCGCGGCTGGAAACCCTGGCGGCCTCACGTAATTGATGAGCAAGGGCAACGGCGCGCCGGCCGTCTGCCAAAGCGCGCAAGAATGGTGATTTATGGGGATTTCCCCGGAGGGAAGAACATGCAACGAAGTGCACTGGTCGTCGGCGCCAGCGGCATCGGCGGCCGCTACACCGCCCGCGAACTGCTGGCCCATGGCTGGACCGTCTACGGCCTGGCGCGCCGGCCGCCGCGCGACTTGCCGGGAATGATCCCGGTCGTCGCCGACCTGCTCGACGAGGTCGGCCTGCCGGCCGCGCTGGCCGACGCCATGGGTCATGATGCCCCCACCCACGTCTTCATCACGACCTGGATGCGCCAGGACAGCGAGGCCGAGAACATCCGCGTCAATGCCCTGATGGTGCGCAACCTGCTCGACGCGCTGGCTCCCAGGAAATCGGTGCGCCACGTGGCGCTGGTGACCGGCCTGAAGCACTATCTCGGCCCCTTCGAGGCCTACGCCAGTTCCGGCACGCTGCCGGACACACCGCTGCGCGAATCCCAGCCGCGCCTGCCGCTCGAAAACTTTTACTATGCCCAGGAAGACGAGGTCCATGCCGCGGCCGGGCGCGACCGCTTCACCTGGACCGTCCACCGCCCGCACACCGTCATCGGCATGGCGGTCGGCAACGCCATGAACATGGGCACGACCCTGGCCGTGTACGCCTCGATCTGCAAGGAAACCGGCCGGCCCTTCCAGTTTCCCGGCTCGGAAGCGCAGTGGAACGGCCTGTCCGACGTGACCGACGCCCGCATGCTGGCCAAACAGTTGCGCTGGGCCGCCGATACCGATGCCGCGCGCAACGAAGCCTTCAATATCACCAACGGCGATTACTTCCGCTGGAGCTGGCTGTGGCGCCGCCTGGCGGCCTGGTTCGGCGTGCAGGCCGCCGGTTTCGACGGCACGGTGCGGCCGCTCGAAGCGGCGATGGCCGGCGATGCCGCGTTGTGGAGCGAGATGGCGCGCCGCCATGGCCTGCAGGAAGCGGCGCTGGACCGCCTGGCCTCGCCCTGGCACACCGACCTCGACCTCGGCCGCCCGCTGGAAGTGATGACCGACATGGCCAACAGCCGGCGTCTCGGATTTTCCGCCTGGCAGTCGACCGAGGATTCTTTCTACGACCTGTTTGCGGCATTGCGGGCGGAACGGCTGATTCCTTGAGCTCGCGCGGGTCGTCGCGAAACGCCTGCGAGCCCCGGTTCGGTGCGCCAGCGCACCGCAAAAATCGGCCCGCTGCGCTGTAATGGCCTATCCGACAAGATCACCGGAGGGCAGATGCGCCGCAAGCAGGAAACCGTGACACCACCCGCCCGCACAGACCACGGCCTCGTGCGCGTGCGCGGCGCGCGCGAGCACAACCTGAAGAACGTCAGCGTCGAGCTGCCGCGCGACGCCCTGGTCGTGTTCACCGGCGTCTCCGGTTCGGGCAAATCCTCGCTGGCCTTCGGCACCCTGTACGCGGAGGCGCAGCGGCGCTACTTGGAATCGGTGTCGCCTTACGCGCGGCGGCTGTTCCACCAGATGCCGGTGCCGGAAGTCGACGAGATCGACGGCCTGCCGCCGGCGGTGGCCCTGCAGCAGCAGCGCGGCACGCCCACCGCGCGCTCTTCGGTCGGCAGCGTCAGCACGCTGTCGAATTCCCTGCGCATGCTGTATTCGCGCGCCGGCGACTATCCGCCCGGCCAGCCGCTGCTGTACGCCGAATCCTTCTCGCCGAATACCGCGGAAGGCGCCTGCCCGCAATGCTCGGGCCTGGGCCGCGTGTATGAAGCGACCGAAGCGTCGATGGTGCCGGACGACACGCTCACCATTCGCGAGCGTGCGGTGGCCGCCTGGCCGCCGGCCTGGCACGGCCAGAACCTGCGCGACATCCTGGTCACCCTGGGCTTCGACGTCGACACGCCCTGGCGCGACTTGCCGAAGAAGGACCGCGACTGGATCCTGTTCACCGACGAGACCCCGACGGTGCCGGTCTACGCCGGCCTGACGCCGCAAGAGACCAGACGCGCCCTGAAACGCAAGGAAACGCCCAGCTACCAGGGCACCTTCACCGGCGCGCGGCGCTACGTGCTGCAGACCTTCGCCAATACGGAAAGCGCGACCATGAAGAAGCGGGTGGCGCGCTACATGGTCAGTACCGAATGTCCGCTGTGCCGCGGCCGGCGCCTGCGCCAGGAAGCGCTGTCCGTGACCTTCGCCGGCCTCGACATCACCGAGATGTCGCGCCTGCCGCTCGAGCGCCTGGCCGGGCTGATGAAGCCTTTCGCCAAGGGCGAAGTGCCGGCCGGCACCGCCGCCGCCGAGCACCCTGAACAGCTGATCGTTACCAAACGCATCGCCGCCGACCTGTGCGCGCGCCTCGGCGTGCTGCTGGACCTGGGGCTGGGCTACCTGGCGCTGGAGCGCAGCACGCCGACCCTGTCGCCGGGCGAACTGCAGCGCCTGCGCCTGGCGACCCAGGTGCGTTCCAGCCTGTTCGGCGTGGTCTACGTGCTGGACGAGCCCTCGGCCGGCCTGCATCCGGCCGATACCGAGGCGCTGCTGGCGGCCCTCGACCAGTTGAAGGGCGCCGGCAACTCCCTGTTCGTGGTCGAGCACGCGCTCGACGTGATCCGCTGCGCCGACTGGATCGTCGACGTCGGCCCGCAGGCGGGCGAGGGCGGCGGCGAGATCTTATACAGCGGTCCGCCGGAAGGACTGAAGCAGGTCGCGGCTTCGCACACCCGCCGCTACCTGTTCGATGACATCGAGACCGCACCGCGCACCCTGCGCGAGCCGACCGGCTGGCTGAAGCTCGAAGGCGTCACCCGCAACAACCTGCACGCGCTGAAGGTGGACTTCCCGCTCGGCGTGATGAGCTGCGTGACCGGCGTCTCGGGCTCCGGCAAGTCGACCCTGGTGAGCCAGGTGCTGGTCGACCTGGTGACAAAAGCCCTGGGGCAGGGCGCGCCGCAGGAGGAGCCCGAGGAGGAGCCGGGCCTGGAGCAGGAGCCGGACATCGACACCGAAGGCCAGATCGTGGCCGGCATGGCGGGCGTGAAGCGCCTGGTGCGCGTCGACCAGAAGCCGATCGGCCGCACCCCGCGCTCGAACCTGGCCACCTACACCGGCCTGTTCGACCAGGTGCGCAAGCTGTTCGCGGCGACCCCGGGCGCGAAGAAGAAGCGCTACGATGCCGGGCGCTTCTCGTTCAACGTCGCCAAGGGCCGCTGCGAGCACTGCGCCGGCGAAGGCTTCGTGATGGTCGAACTGCTGTTCCTGCCCAGCGTGTATGCGCCATGCCCGACCTGCGAGGGGGCGCGCTACAACGCCGACACCCTGAAGATCACCTACAAGGACAGGAACATCGCCGACGTGCTGCGCATGACGGTCGACGAGGCCCACGCCTTTTTCGAGGACCAGGAGGCGGTGGCGCGGCCGCTGCAGGTGCTGCGTGAAGTTGGCCTGGGCTACCTGCGGCTGGGGCAGAGCGCCACCGAGCTGTCGGGCGGCGAGGCGCAGCGGATCAAGCTGGCCACCGAGCTGCAGCGCGCCACCCGCGGCGGCGCCCTGTACGTACTGGACGAGCCGACCACCGGCCTGCACCCGCTCGACACCGACCGCCTGGTGGCCCAGCTCGACCGCCTGGTCGAGGCCGGCAACACCGTCATCATGGTCGAGCACACGATGCGGGTCGCCGCCGCCTGCGACTGGGTGGTCGACATCGGGCCGGGGGCGGGGGAGGCCGGCGGCACGGTGGTGGCGTCGGGCCCGCCAAAGCAGGTGGCGGGCAGCCGGAAAAGCCGAACCGCTCCCTATCTTGCCGGGTATTTACGATAATGGGCCGGTAAAAACAGGTTCAACAGAACACGCCGGATTTTGCCATTGCGTTACACTTAGGATATTTTTTTCCTAAGAGTTAGCGAATAAGCATGACCGGATCGAGTATCGACAGCGGCCAGTTCCGGCGCATCCTGTCCCGTAACGTCGCCATGCCGCTGGGCATGGGCGTCCTCAGTGCGCTGGTCTTCGTCGGCATCATCGCCTATCTGATCAATGTGCTCAGCTGGGTCGACCATTCCCAGCGCGTGATTGGCAAGGCTAACGAAATCTCCAGCATGTCGGCCGACATGGAAGCCGGCATGCGCGGCTTCCTGCTGTCCGGCGAGGACCAGTTCATGGCGCCTTACCTGCAGGCCAAGGCGCGGATCGACGCCGAACTGACCGGCTTGCGCGAGATGGTGACGGATAATCCAGCCCAGGTCGAACGGGTGCGCCGGGTCGCCGCCGCCCAGAAGGAATGGGAAAGGTTTGCCGAGGAGGCGATCAACCGCCGCACCAGGAACGAGGACGTCGTCGAGATGGTCAAGAGCGGGCGCGGCAAGCTGCTGACCGACGAAGTAAGGGCGCAATTCGACGGCTTCATCGGCAGCGAGGAAAGGCTGCTGCAAGAGCGCAACAGCTCCTCGCGCACGGTGATCGCCTGGTCGGTCGGCGCCTTCCTGCTGTTCAGCCTGACCGTGGCCGGCCTGCTGGCCCTGTTCGGCCGACGCGAACTGATGAAGCTGTCGGGCACGTATGGCGAGATACTGGCCCATGAAGCCGAACACAATGCCCTGCTGCGCCACCAGGACTGGCTGCGCAGCGGCCAGACCGAGCTGGCCACCAGGAGCGCCAACCTGCACGAGCTCGAGCCGCTGGCCGATGCGGTGCTCGACTTCCTGACGCCCTACCTGGGCGGCGTGGTGGCGGCGATGTACTCGCGCGCCGACGACGGCACCCTGACCCGTATCGGCGCCTACGGCTTCGCCCACAATGACAAGCATGCCAGGCTGATCCAGCCGACCGAATCGCTGGCCGCGCAAGCTGCCAACCAGAACCGCATCCTGACCCTGCGCGAACTGCCGCCCGACTACATCAAGGTCGGCTCCGGCCTGGGCGAAGCTGCGCCGCGCGAACTCCTGATCGCGCCGATCTCCAACCACGGCAAGATCAAGGGCGTGATCGAAGTCGGCTTCCTGCATGCGGTGCGCGAGCGCGATACCGAATTCATGGAGCTGATCGGCCCGGCCGTGGGCGCGTCGGTCGCGTCGGTGATCTATCGCCAGCGCCTGCAGCTGGCGCTGGAAGAGCAGCAGGCCATGAACGAGGAACTGCAGGTCCAGCAGGAGGAGCTGCGCACCGCCAACGAGGAACTGGAAGAGCAGTCGCGCGCGCTCGAGGAATCGCAGACGGCGCTGGAAAACCAGCAGGCCGAACTGGAGCAGACCAACGAGCAGCTAGCCGAGCAGGCCGCCAACCTCGACCTGAAGAACACGGCCCTGACCACGGCCCAGGACCAGCTGCGCGAGCGCGCGCTGGAACTGGAGCGCGCCAGCCGCTACAAGTCGGAATTCCTGGCGAACATGTCGCACGAGCTCAGGACGCCACTGAACAGCTCGCTGATCCTGGCCAAGCTGCTGTCGGACAACGCCGCCGGCAACCTGAATGAAGAGCAGGTGCGCTTCGCCCAGACCATCTATTCGGCCGGCAACGACCTGCTGAACCTGATCAACGACATCCTCGACATCTCCAAGGTCGAGGCCGGCAAGCTGGAACTGGTGCCGGAAGAGCTGCCGCTGCGCCGTGTGATCGAGGGCCTGGCGCGCACTTTCGAACCGCTGGCCAAGCAGAAACAGCTGGAATTCTCGCTGACGGTCGAGCCGAGCGTGCCGATGGCCATCCATACCGACCGCCAGCGCCTCGAGCAGATCCTGAAGAACCTGCTGTCGAACGCCGTGAAGTTCACCGACAGCGGCCGCGTCGGCCTGACGGTCAGCGCGAATGCCGAGGGCTGGGTCCAGTTCAAGGTGCAGGATTCGGGCATCGGCATCGCCCCGGACCAGCAGGACAAGATCTTCGACGCCTTCCACCAGGCCGACGGCTCGACCGCCCGCAAATACGGCGGCACCGGCCTGGGCCTGTCGATTTCGCGCGACCTGACCAGCCTGCTGGGCGGCACCCTGACCCTGGCCAGCACCCTGGGCGAGGGCAGCACCTTCACCCTCAGCCTGCCGCGCAACGGCGCCGTCGCCGCGACCCCGCCGGCGCCGCAGCTGGTGCACGCCGCGCCGCCGGTGCGTGCCGCGGCGCCGGCTGCCGTCACGGAAGAGCCGGAGGAAACCGCGCCGGCCGGCCCGCGCTTCGAGGACGACCGCGCCGAGGCAGCTTCCGGCCGCCGCACCGCGCTGGTGATCGAGGACGAACCGGAGTTCGCGCGCATCCTGTACGGCTTGGCGCGCGACATGGAATTCCGCTGCCTGGTCGCGCTGACGGCCGGGGAGGGCCTGGAACTGGCCGCCTCCGAGAATCCGGACGCGATCCTGCTCGACATGCGCCTGCCGGACCGTTCCGGCCTGTCGGTGCTGCAGCAGCTCAAGGAAAACCCGTCTACCCGCCACATTCCGGTGCACGTGGTCTCGAGCCAGGAAAACGGCGGCGAGGCCCTGCACCTGGGCGCGATCGGCTATGCGCTGAAGCCCACTTCGCGCGAGCAGCTCGAAGACGTGTTCCGCAAGCTGAAAGAGAAATCGTCGCAGCAGGTCAAGCGCGTGCTGCTGGTCGAAGACGACGAACGCCAGCGCGAAAGCGTGGTCCAGCTGATCTCCGACGCCGATGTCGAGATCGCCGCCGTCGGTTCCGGCGAGGAGGCGCTGCACCTGTTGCGCACCCAGATTTTCGACTGCATGATCATCGACCTGAAGCTGCCCGACATGCAGGGCAACGAATTGCTGAAGGCGATGTCGCTGGAAGAGCTGTGCTCCTTCCCGCCGGTGATCGTCTACACGGGCCGCAACCTGACGCGCGAGGAAGAAGCGGAACTGCTGAAATATTCGCGCTCGATTATCATCAAGGGCGCGCGCTCGCCGGAACGCCTGCTGGACGAAGTGACGCTGTTCCTGCACAAGGTCGAATCGCAGCTGTCGTCCGAGCGCCAGACCATGCTGAAGAGCGTGCGCGGGCGCGACCGTGTGTTCGAAGGCCGGACCATCCTGCTGGTGGACGACGACGTGCGCAACGTGTTCGCACTGACCAGCGCGCTGGAGCAGCGCGGCGCGCACGTGGAAGTGGGCCGCAACGGCTTCGAAGCCCTTGCCAAGCTCGACGAAGTGGACGCGATCGACCTGGTGCTGATGGACGTCATGATGCCGGGCATGGACGGACTGGAAGCGACGCGCAGGATCCGCCAGGACCCGCGCTTCGCGCGCCTGCCGATCATCGCGATCACCGCCAAGGCGATGAAAGATGATCAGGAGCAATGCCTGGCGGCCGGCGCCAACGATTACCTGGCCAAGCCGATCGACCTGACCCGCCTGTACTCGCTGCTGCGGGTATGGATGCCGACCCTGGAGCGCATTTGACGAAGCCTATGAAGCATCCTCCGAGCGACATCGACATCGAACTGCGGATGCTGGTCGAAGCTGTCTACCTCAAGTACAACTACGACTTCCGCGACTACACCGGCGCTTCGCAAAAGCGCCGCGTGCTGGCCGCCATGCGGGTGATGGAATGCGAAACCGTGTCCGCCCTGCAGGCCAGGGTGATGCATGAGCCGAGCGCCTTCGCCCAGCTGCTGCAGTTCCTGACCATCCCGGTGACGGAAATGTTCCGCGACCCGGACTATTATCTGGCGCTGCGCCAGCAGGTGGTCCCTTTCCTGAAGACTTACCCGTCGCTGAAGATCTGGGTGGCCGGCTGCAGCACCGGCGAGGAAGTGTATTCGCTGGCGATCCTGCTGAAGGAAGAGGGCCTGCTCGAACGCAGCCTGATCTACGCCACCGACATCAATCCGGAGTCGCTGGAGTCGGCGCGGCGCGGCGTGATGCCGCTCGAGCGCATGCGCCTGTACACCGAGAACTACCAGAAGGCCGGCGGCCTGCATGCCTTTTCCGACTATTACACGGCGGCGTACGGCGGCGCGCTGTTCGAGCGTTCGCTGGTGGAAAACGTCACCTTCGCCGACCACAGCCTGGCCACCGACAGCGTGTTCGCCGAAACGCATTTCATCAGCTGCCGCAACGTGATGATCTACTTCAACCGGCGCCTGCAGAACCGGGTGCTGGGCCTGTTCCACGAATCGCTGGTGCACCGCGGTTTCCTGGGCCTGGGCAGCAAGGAAAGCATCGACTTTTCCAGCTACGCCCAGCGCTTCGAACCGCTGGCCAAGCGCGAACGCATCTTCCGCAAGGTGGGTCCGTAATGAACGTGGATCTGCAAGCGCTGCTTTCCGGCCGCCGCGTCGAAGCGGTGGTGATCGGCGCGTCCGCCGGCGGGGTCGAGGCCCTGAGCACGCTGCTGCCGTCGCTGCCGGCGGCTTATGGCCTGCCGGTGGTCTGCATGCTGCACCTGCCGGGCGACCGCGAGAGCCGGCTGGCCGAGCTGTTCGCCGAGCGCCTGCCGCTGCGCGTGAAGGAAGCGTCCGACAAGGAGCCGATCGAGCCGGGCACCGTCTACTTTGCCGGTTCCGGCTACCACCTGTCGGTGGAGCAGGACTTCACTTTTTCGCTGAGCTGCGAGCCGCCCGTGCACTTCGCGCGCCCGGCCATCGACGTGTTGATGGAGTCGAGCGCCGATGCCTACGGCGCCGGCCTGGTGGGCATCCTGCTGACCGGCGCGAATCACGACGGCGCCGACGGTATGGCTTATATTCATGCCTGCGGCGGCCTGACCGTCGTGCAGGACCCCGAGGATGCGCAAGTGGCGACCATGCCGCAAAGCGCCATCGACCGTTTTTCCCCGCACCTGATCCTGCCACTGGCCCGCATCGGGGCGCTGCTGCCGATGCTGGAGACCCGCACTCATGAGCACTAATGATCCAAGCAAACTGCTGATCGTCGACGACCTGCCGGAAAACCTGCGCGCGCTGGACGCCCTGATCCGCGACGATAAGCGCCAGGTCTTCCAGGCCAGCTCCGGCGAGGAAGCGCTGACCCTGATGCTCGAGCACGAGTTCGCACTGGCGATCCTGGACGTGCAGATGCCCGGCATGGACGGCTTCGAACTGGCCGAACTGATGCGCGGCACCGAGCGCACCCGCAACATCCCGATCGTGTTCGTGTCGGCCGCCGGACGCGAGCTGAACTACGCGTTCAAGGGCTACGAGCAGGGCGCGGTCGACTTCCTGTACAAGCCGCTGGATCCGGACGCGGTGCGCAGCAAGGTCAACGTTTTCGTTACCCTGGACCAGCAGCGCCGCGAGATGCGGCGCCAGATGGAGGCGCTGGAGCGCAGCCGGCGCGAGCAGGAAATCCTGCTGCGCGAACTGAACAAGACCCAGGAAGAGCTACAGCGCTCGCTGCGCATGCGCGACGATTTCATGTCGCTGGTGGCGCACGAGCTGCGCACGCCCTTGAATACGCTGTTCCTGGAAACCCAGATGCGCAGCCTGCAGCTCAAGCGCGGGAACCTGCCTGCCTTCAATCCCGAGCAGATGGGCAACATGATCAAGCGCGACGAGCGTCAGATCAAGGCCATGATCCGCCTGATCGACGATATGCTCGACGTCTCGCGCATGAAGAGCGGCACGCTGTCGATCCGTCCGGGCAAGGTTGAACTGATGGGCCTGCTGGAGCGGGTGGTGAGCGACCTGTCGCTGCAGGCGGCCGCCGCCAATTCCACCCTGCAGCTGGCAATCCATGCGCCGGTGGAAGGCGTATGGGACGAGTTCCGTATCGAGCAGGTGATCGTCAACCTGCTGACCAATGCGCTGCGCTACGGCGGCGGCGGGCAGGTCGACATCGCCGTCCAGCGGGTGGCGGATGCATCCTGCGGAAGCCGGGTCCGCATCGACGTGCGCGACCACGGCAAGGGCATCGCCCCGGACTTCATCGAGCGCATCTTCGAGCCCTACGAACGCGGCGCCAAGGCCGGCGAGCCGAAAGGCCTGGGCCTGGGTCTCTACATCTCGCGCCAGCTGGCGACCTCGCATGGCGGCGAGCTGACCGTGCAGAGCGTGCCGGGGCAGGGGGCGACTTTCAGCCTGCTGCTGCCGTGTGTCGAGCTTGCCGTGCCGGCGCCGGCCGTGTCTGCCTGAATCCCACGTCGTTCCCGCCTCTTCCCCGTCGTCCCCGCGAAGGCGGGGACCCAAGTATGCAAGCACTGACAAAACGCACGCAGAACTTGGGCCCCGCCTGCGCGGGGGTGACGGCATCCACGCCAGCGTCGACTCGATAGGAAAAATCAATTGATGAAATCCGTTCAATCAATTTCCCATTCAACAGTGCGCGGGGTATAGTACTCACCTAACGTTTTTTTAACCCCGAAAGAGGAGTTTTCATGTCCATCATCAACACCGAGATCAAACCGTTCAAGGCAACCGCTTTCCACGATGGCAAGTTCGTCGACCTGACCGAAGCCGACTTCAAAGGCACCTGGTCGGTCCTGATGTTCTACCCGGCGGACTTCACTTTCGTCTGCCCGACCGAACTGGAAGACCTGGCTGCTTTCCAGCCGGAATTCGCGAAGATGGGCGTGAAGGTGTACGGCGTCTCGACCGACAGCCATTTTGCCCACAAGGCATGGCACGACACCTCGGAAGCCATCAAGAAAGTGAACTACCCGCTGATCGGCGACCCGACCGGCACCCTGTCGCGTAACTTCGAAGTCATGATCGAAGAAGAAGGCATGGCCCTGCGCGGCACCTTCGTGATCAATCCGGAAGGCCAGATCAAAGTGATGGAAGTGCACGACAACGGCATCGGCCGCGACGCATCGGAACTGATGCGCAAGGTCAAGGCTGCCCAGTACGTCGCATCGCACCCGGGCGAAGTCTGCCCGGCCAAGTGGAGCGAAGGCGCCGAAACCCTGAAGCCGTCGCTGGACCTGGTCGGCAAGATCTAAGGCAACACCGCAGTATCAGCAGTACGGGAGCACCGACCGCCGGGGGGCGGGCGGCGCTCCGCCCCCCTCCAAAATGCAGCCCACACGCAATGGGCCTGCCCTGAAAGACAGGCGATCAAACTGGTCGATCTGCCAGTTGAGATTTACGACTTTGATTCCATGGATGCGCCCGCATGTGCGCCGCATCGGCCTGAACACGTTTAAACAAAAGGAAAAGACCATGAGCGCTCTCGACAACGACCTGAAAACCCAACTCGGCGCCTACCTGCAACGCGTCCAGCAGCCTTTCGAGATCGTCGCTTCGCTCGATGACAGCGACACGTCGAAGCAGATGCTCGACCTGCTGCAGACCATCCAGGGCCTGCGCGCCGACAAGATCAGCCTGCGTACCGACGGCAACGACGCCCGCAAGCCGTCCTTCAGCCTGCAGCGCACCGGCGCCGACACCAAGCTGCGCTTCGCCGGCCTGCCGCTGGGTCACGAATTCACTTCGCTGGTGCTGGCCCTGCTGTGGACCGGCGGCCATCCGCCGAAGGTCGAGCAGGACGTCATCGATACCATCAAGGCGCTGGACGAGGACTACGAGTTCGAGGTCTACATGTCGCTGAGCTGCCATAACTGCCCGGACGTGGTGCAGGCCCTGTCCCTGATGGCGATCCTGAACCCGCGCATCAAGACCACCGTGATCGAAGGCGGCGCGTACCAGGAGGAAGTCGAAGCGCGCCAGGTGATGGCGGTGCCGATGGTATTCCTGAACAACGAGATGTTCGGTTCCGGCCGCATGATGCTGGAAGAGATCGTCGCCAAGCTGGACAAGGGCGCCGGCGAACGCGACGCCGCCAAGCTGAACGCGAAGGAGCCGTATGACGTGCTGATCGTCGGCGGCGGCCCGGCCGGTTCGGCGGCCGCCGTGTACGCAGCCCGCAAAGGCATCCGCACCGGCATCGCCACCGGCCGCATGGGCGGGCAGGTGAACGACACCATGTCGATCGAGAACTACATTTCGGTGCTGGAAACCGACGGCCCGAAGTTCTCCGCCGCGCTGGAAGCCCAGGTGCGCCATTACGGCGTCGACATCATGACCCAGCAGGAAGCGGCCCAGCTCATCGCACCGTCCGCCCCGGGCGAACTGGTCGAGGTGAAATTCGCCAACGGCGGCTCGCTGAAGTCGAGCACCGTGATCCTGTCGACCGGCGCGCGCTGGAGGAACGTGAACGTGCCGGGCGAGCAGGAATACAGGAACGCCGGCGTGAACTACTGCCCGCACTGCGACGGTCCGCTGTACAAAGGCAAGCGCGTCGCCGTGATCGGCGGCGGCAACTCCGGCGTGGAAGCGGCGATCGACCTGGCCGGCATCGTCCAGCACGTGACCCTGATCGAGTTCGCCAACCAGTTGAAGGCGGACGCGGTGCTGGTCAACAAGCTGAACAGCCTGCCGAACGTGACCGTCCACGTGAACGCCCAGACCACGGAGATTACCGGCGACGGCAAGAAGGTGAACGGCATCAGCTTCAAGGACCGCGTGTCCGGCGACGACAAACACGTCGAACTGGAAGGCGTGTTCGTGCAGATCGGCCTGGTGCCGAACACCGAGTGGCTGAAGGGCACGGTGGAGCTGTCGCGCTTCGGCGAGATCGTGGTCGACGCCCACGGCCGCACCAACATCCCGGGCGTGTTCGCCGGCGGCGACGCCACCACCACGCCGTTCAAGCAGATCGTGATCGCGGCGGGCGATGGCGCGAAGTGCGCACTGTCGGCCTTCGACTACCTGATCCGCATGCCGGTGGCGGTCGAAGCGGCGTAAGCGTCCAGCACCGCCTGCAGCCGGTCGAGGTCGATCGGCTTGACCAGGTGGTGATCGAAGCCGGCTTCGCGGGCGCGCGCGCGGTCGCTGTCCTGCCCGTAGCCGGTCACCGCCACCAGCAGCGCCTGCGCGGTTTCCGGCAGCGCGCGCAGGCGCCGCGCCAGTTCGGCGCCATCCATGTCCGGCAGGCCGAGGTCGAGCAGGCAGGCCTGCGGTTTGGCGTCGCGGGCGCGCGCCAGCGCCCCGGCCGGGGAATGCTCGACCAGGACCTCGTGGCCGGACGCCTCCAGCAGCATCGCCAGGGTGGCGGCCGCGTCTTCGTTGTCGTCGACCACCAGGATGCGCAGCGGCGCCGCCGGCGCCGGCTCGGCATCCGCGGCCTGCTCCTGCTCCGCCGACAGCAGCGTCGCCAGGCGCGGCAGCGTGACCGTGAAACGGCTGCCCTGGCCCGGACCCGGGCTTTCGCACGCGACGGTGCCGCCGTGCAGCTCCACCAGATTCTTCACCAGCGCCAGTCCCAGCCCCAGGCCGCCCGAGGCGCGGTCGGCACTGCGTTCGGCCTGGGCGAACAGCTCGAAGGCGCGCGCCGCCAGCTCCGGCGCCATGCCGATGCCATTGTCGGTCACATCGATGCGGATCTGCTGGCCGTCGGCCGCGATATCGAGGCCCAGCCGTCCGTCTTCGCGGGTGTACTTGGCGGCGTTGGTGAGGATGTTGGTCAGCACCTGCACCAGGCGCTTGCGGTCGCCGCGCACCAGCGCCGGCGCGGACGGCAGGGCCACGCGCAGCTCGTGGCGCCGTGCCTCGATCAGGGGGCTGACCTGCTCGATGGCGTCGGCGGCAACCTGGGCGATGTCGAGCATCGCGCAATCCAGTTCGACCAGCCCGCGCGTGACCCGCGACACGTCGAGCAGGTCGTCGACCAGTTCCGTCATGTGGCGCACCTGGCGCCCGATGATCTGGCTGGTGGTGCGCACCATGGTCTCGCTCGGTTTCCCGCGCTGCAGCAGGTCGGCGGCGGCGCCGATCGGGGCCAGCGGATTGCGCAGCTCGTGCGCCAGCATCGCCAGGAATTCGTCCTTGCGGCGGTCCAGTTCCTTCAGCTTTTCTTCCGCCAGCTTGCGTTCGCTGATGTCGCTGGCGGCGCCGATCCATTCGTCGATCTCGCCGTCGTCGCGGAACATTGGGACCGCGCGCGACAGGATCCAGCCTTCGCCGCCGTCGACCCGCAGCACGCGGTGTTCCAGCTCGAAGATGCTCTTGGTGCGGATGGCGTCCGCGATCGCCGCATGCAGGCGTGGCTGGTCTTGTGGAGGAACATAGGCGTCGAGCCAGAAGCTGCGCGGGTCGGCGATGTCCTGGATGAAGCCGCGGCCGTCGAGCTGGCGGATTTCGCTCCAGTCCGGACTCATGCGGTAGATGACATCCGCCGACGCATGGGTCAGCGCCCGGAACCGCGTTTCGCTCTCGCGGATCGCCGCCGCCGAGCGCACTTTTTCGGTGACGTCCGAGGTGGTGTGCGAGATGCACAGGATCTTGCCGTCCTCGCCGAAGATCGGCGTGCTGACGGCATCCCAGTAGCGTTCTTCGAACACCACCTCGCCATCCGGCAGCTGCACGCGGATCGGGTAACGGATGGCCGGCAGGGTGTCCGGCCGGCCGGTGGCGACCACGCGCGCCAGCGACTTGCGCAGGTCGGATTCGCCGGTGTCGGCTGGATCGTCGGGATCGTGGGGAAAGGCTTCGAACAGGCTGACGCCGGCCAGGTCTTCGCGGCGGCAGCCGGACGCGTTCAGGAATGCATCGTTGACCGCCAGGATGGTCGCTTCAGGCGTCGGCGACAACAGGTAGTTGCCGATCGGGGAATGCTGGAAGACGGCTTCGAACAGGGTCGTAGGGAGCATCGGGGGGAATCGCCGGCCGGGTGAGTTCCCTATTGTAAAAGAAGCTTCATTGTAGCGGTGACAATTTATCGAAAATGAGTATCCAACTGGTATGCTTGCACAAATTGCATTGCTATAATGTAATTTTGAAAACCCGCCGGAGCACTCATGGAACACGAAAGCCATCACCAACACCATCCCCACGGCACCGGCATGCGCTGGCTCGACATCACGCTGGCCGTGGCGGCCACCATCGTCTCGCTGGTGTCCTTGTGGCTGGGGCTGCATTCGGCGCATTCGATGGAGAAGCTGGTGGCGGCGAACAGCTATCCTTACGTGGAGCTGTCGCGTTCCACCACCGGCACCGACGACCTGCCTGGCGCCAATCGCAAACGCAATATCATCGACTACACCCTCATCAACAACGGCGTGGGCCCGGCGCGCGTCGAATGGGTCGAGTTCCGCTTCAAGGGCAAGCCGGTGGCGAACCTGAGCGAACTGCTCGAGGCCTGCTGCAGCGCCAGCAAGGAAGAGAAGGAGGGGCCGCACGGCATCGCCGGCATGAACCGCCGGGGCGGGATCGATGGCACGCTGATCCGCCCGGGCGCCATGACCTCGTTGTTCACCTGGAAGGAAATGCCGGAACCCAGCGCGGCGTTCGACGCCCTGCACCGCCAGATGCGGGAGGTCGACTACTCCGTCTGCTATTGCTCGGTATTCGAAGAATGTTATGTGCGTGGGTACAGCGATGCCAAGCCGCAAGCGGTCAAGCAGTGCGTGGCGCCGAAGGTGGCGTTCAGGCCGCGTTTCCGCGACGATTGAGAGGGGAAGAAGGACGAGCGAAAGCGCGCCGACCCGTGAGCCTCAGCCCAAGGTAGCGTCGCTGGAGCATGCCGTGGGCACGCCAGGCTGATGGATGCGGAACTGCGGGCGCAGCAGCATCGTTCAGTGGAAGAACATCGGGGCCATGCCGTTCAGGGCATCGGTTTCGACCAGAAACCAGGTGGCGGCGCTGATGAGGCCGACGTGCAGGGCAGTCCAGGTGGCGGGGAAGACGCGGATCATGATGGAACTCCAATTGTGTGCCGGTTGCGGGATAGTACGGTTCCATGATAGGTCGCCTTCTGTTTGGCAACTATCGGCGGGAAATCCGTCGGATTGTAGGAAAACACCTTGTCGCCCTGTCTGATCCATTGTGCAAAGCTCTAGTGGCGCTCCTACGGTAGCTGTAGGTTGCGTCCTATAGCGGCTCAGATCGGCCCAAAGTACAGTTGGGCCATCATGACCCGACACGAACCCAAACTCCTCCATAAAGGCCTGCTTGCGGTCCGCCGCAACACCATCCGGCGCCTGCTCGATACCGTCTTCGGTATCCGCCAGCTGCGCGACGGCCAGCAACGCGTGATCGACAGCGTCCTCGACGGCAATGACACGCTGGCCATCATGCCCACCGGCAGCGGTAAATCGCTGTGCTACCAGATCCCCGCCCGCATCCTCGAGGGCATGACCATCGTCGTCTCGCCGCTGATCTCCCTGATGAAGGACCAGCACGAAAAGCTGAACCAGATGGGCATCCGCGCCGTGCAGGTCAACAGCAGCCTGTCCGCCGAGGAGGAGCGCGCCTCGCTGGCCGCCATCGCGGAGAATCGCTGCGAGATCGTGTTCTGCACGCCGGAGCGGCTGGTGACGGCGGAGTTCGTCGAGGTGCTGAAGGAAGTGAAGATCGCCCTGGTGGTGGTCGACGAAGCCCACTGCATCTCGCAGTGGGGCCACGATTTCCGCCCGGCCTACCTGGAGATGGCCGGCGCCATCGAAGCCCTGGGGCGGCCGCCTGTACTGGCGCTGACCGCCACCGCCACCGAGGAGGTGGTCGACGACATCGGCCGCCAGCTCATCGGCTCGAGCCGGCGCCCGCGCATGAACGTCATCAATACCGGCATCTACCGGCCCAACCTGCATTACCGCGTGCTGCAGGTGACCAATCCCGAGGAAAAGCTGCAGGAGGCGTTGCGCCTGGTCCGCGAGACCGAAGGCACGGGCATCGTCTATGCCGCCACCGTCAAATGCGCCGAGGAGCTCTACCACCTGCTGGAGGAGCAGGGCGAATCCGTCACGATCTACCACGGCAAGCTGCCGGCCGCCGAGCGCAAGCTGAACCAGGACCTGTTCATGAACGACGAGCGGCGCGTGATGGTCGCGACCAACGCCTTCGGCATGGGCATCGACAAGCCGGACACGCGCTTCGTGATCCACCTGCAGATTCCGGCCAACCTGGAAGCCTATTACCAGGAATCCGGGCGCGCCGGCCGCGACGGCAAGGACGCCGAATGCACGCTGCTGTTCCTGCAGGACGACAAGCGGGTGCAGCAGTTCTTCCTGGTGAAGCACTACCCGACCGCCGATGAGATCCGCGCCGTCTACGAGGCCGTGCGCGAGCTGGCGGAGAACGAGACCGCCACGCCCGACCGCGTCGACGAGGTGGCCGGCGACATGGCGGCCGGCCACCTGACGGTCTGCCTGAAGCTGCTGAAGGACGCCAGACTGCTGCGCCAGTCGCGCAAGCTGGCCTGGAACGTCACGGCCCAGCAGCCGAAGGACAGCCTGTTCGAGGCCATGGCCGCGGTCTACCGCCAGAAGCAGGAGCACGACAAGCTGGCGCTGGAGCAGATGGTCGGCTACGCCGTCAGCGGCTTCTGCCGCTGGAAGCTGCTGCTCGATTACTTCGGGGACGAAGTCGAGGGCTTCGAGAAGTGCTGCCGCTGCGACAACTGCCTGAATCCGCCGGCGGCCGTCCTGCTTGACGACATCGAGATCCGCGACGACGAATTCGACCGCGAGCCGGCGCCGGCGCCCGACCCCGCGTCGCGCTTCGAGCCAGGTGCGCGCGTGAAGGTGGCGAAGTATGGCGAGGGCGTGGTGCTGTCGGTGACCGGCGACCAGGTCTGCATCGAATTCCCCGACGGTGAAAAGCGCTCCTTCCTGAAGGAGTTCGTGCGGCACATCGGATAAAGGAGCGCTATGGGTGACATGGTTATCGTACGAAAGGAAGGCCTGTACTGCGTACCCGGCGATTTCTACATCGACCCCTGGCGGCCGGTGGACCGGGCCGTCATCACCCATGCCCACGGCGACCACGCGCGCTGGGGGCACAAGCATTACCTGGCGTCCGATGCGAGCGTCGACATCCTGAAGTCGCGCCTGGGCGCCGACATCGCCATCGACGGCCTGGCCTACGGCGAGCGCATCGTCCACAACGGCGTGACGATCTCGCTGCACCCGGCCGGCCACGTGCTCGGTTCCGCCCAGGTGCGCATGGAACACGAGGGCGAGATCTGGGTGGCGTCCGGCGACTACAAGGTCGAGCCGGACGCCACCTGCGCACCGTTCGAGGCAGTGCGCTGCCACACCTTCATCACCGAATCCACCTTCGGCCTGCCGATCTACCGCTGGGATCCGCAGCAGGAAGTCTATGACGACATCAACGCCTGGTGGCGCCGCAACGCCGACGACGGCCGCACCAGCGTGCTGTACGCCTACGCCTTCGGCAAAGCCCAGCGCGTGCTGTCCGGGCTGGACGCCTCGATCGGGCCGATCGTCTGCCATGGCGCGGTCGAACCGCTGAACCGCGTCTACCGCGAAGGCGGTGTCGTATTGCCGCATACGCAGCTGGTCAGCGAGACCGGCAAGGACGACATGAAGCGCGCCCTGGTGCTGGCGCCGCCGTCCGCCGCCGGCTCGACCTGGACCCGCCGCTTCGGCGACTACAGCGACGCCTTCGCCAGCGGCTGGATGCTGCTGCGCGGCGCGCGGCGCCGGCGCGGCGTCGACCGCGGCTTCGTGATGTCCGACCACGCCGACTGGCCCGGCTTGCTGGGCGCGATCGAAGCCACCGGCGCCCAGCAGGTGGTCGTCACCCACGGCTCGATTCCGGTGATGGTGCGCTGGCTGTGCCAGATCGGGCTGGATGCGAAGGCCTTCGATACGGAATATGGCGACGAAGACGACGAAGCAACTGACGTTGCTTCGTCGAATGCGGAAGGTTCGGCCGCGCCGGAAGAGGGCGAAGCGCACAAGGGGCCGGCGCAGAAGGCGGAGGCCAGGGATGCGTGAATTCGCCCGCCTGTACGCCGAACTCGACGAGACCACCGCCACCAACCGCAAGCTGGAAGCGCTGCAGAACTACTTCGAGCACACCGCGCCCGAAAACGCCGCCTGGGCCGTCTACTTCCTGGCCGGCGGCAAGCCGCGCCAGGCGGTGCCGACCAAGGTCCTGCGCGAAGCGGCGATCGCCTACGCCGGCCTGGACGAGTGGCTGTTCGAGGAATCGCACGCGGCCGTCGGCGACATGGCCGAGACCATCGCCCACATCCTGCCGCCGCCGAAGCGCGAGAGCGACCTTGGCCTGGCGGTGTGGATGGAAGAGCGCATCGGCCCCCTGCGCGGCGCCGACCCCGGCTTCATCCGCGAAAAGCTGTTCGACTACTGGGACGAGCTGACCTGGCGCGAGCGCTTCCTGTTCGTCAAACTGATCGGCGGCGGCTTCCGGGTCGGCGTGTCGAAACTGCTGGTGACGCGCGCGCTGGCGGCCATCGCCGCGGTCGACGCCAAGCTGATCGCCCAGCGCCTGATGGGCTGGACCGACGGCCGCGTGCGCCCCACCGCGGCCGGCTTCCTGCAGCTGATCGCGGCCCAGTCCGAGGACGAGCACAAGCTGCGCGGCGGCCAGCCCTATCCCTTCTTCCTGGCGCACCAGCTGAACGGCGATCCTGCCGACCTGGGGCCGATGGCCGACTGGCAGGTCGAGTGGAAGTACGACGGCATCCGCGCCCAACTGGTCCGGCGCGGCAACCAGAACTATCTGTGGTCGCGCGGCGAGGACCTGATCACCGAGCGCTTTCCGGAGCTGGCGGCCCTTAGCCTGCCGGAGGGGACGGTGGTCGATGGCGAGGTGCTGATCTGGACGTCCGGCGATGCGCCGGCGCCGTTCGCCGACCTGCAGAAGCGCATCGGCCGCAAGACCTTATCGAACAAATTGCTGGCCGAGCTGCCGGCGGTGCTGCTGGCCTACGACCTGCTGGAGCTGGACGGCGTCGACCTGCGCGGCCTGCCGCAGCACGAGCGGCGCGCGCTGCTGGAGACCCTGGTGACCGGCGTCGCCAAGCCGCAGCTGCGCATCTCGCCGCTGGTCACGGCCGACACCTGGGACGATCTCGCCGGGTTGCGCGAGGAGTCGCGGGCGCGCGGCGTGGAGGGGATGATGCTTAAGGCGCGCAACGCCCAGTACGGCGTGGGCCGCACCAAGGACGTCGGCACCTGGTGGAAGTGGAAGGTCGACCCGTATGCGATCGACGCGGTGCTGATCTATGCCCAGCCGGGCAGCGGCCGCCGCGCTTCGCTGTACACCGACTACACCTTCGCCGTGTGGGATGGGGAAGGGGAGGCGCGCAAGCTGGTGCCCTTCGCGAAAGCCTATTCGGGCCTCACCGACGCCGAGATCCGCCAGGTCGACGCCGCCATCCGCAAGACCACGGTCGAGAAGTTCGGGCCGGTGCGCTCCGTGAAGCCGACCATGGTGTTCGAGCTGGGCTTCGAAGGCATCGCGCTGTCGCCGCGCCACAAGGCCGGCATCGCGGTGCGCTTCCCGCGGATCCTGCGCCGGCGCGACGACAAGGTGGTGGAGGAGGCGGATACGCTGGCGACCCTGAAGGGCCTGCTGGAAGCGGCATCGCCATGAGCAAGTCGCAAGCCGAACAAGCAGTCGACGCCTGGTTCGCGGCGCGTGGCTGGAAGGTGTTTCCATTCCAGCGCGCGGTGTGGAAGGCGGCCGTGGCCGGCCAGTCCGGCCTGCTGCACGCGAACACGGGCGCCGGCAAGACCTACGCGGTGTGGTTCGCGGCGATGCTGCGCGGCGCCGACCGCTCGCGGCGCAAGAAAGGGAAACTGAGCACCGGCCTGCGCGTGCTGTGGATCACGCCGATGCGGGCGCTGGCGGCCGACACCCAGCGCTCGCTGGAAATCTCGGCGGCGGAGCTGGGCGCCGCCAGTCCTGACGCGATCGGCGAATGGACCCTGGGCGCGCGCACCGGCGATACCGGCTCCGCCGAGCGCGCGCGCCAGTCGAAGAACCTGCCCGGCGCCCTGATCACGACGCCGGAATCGCTGTCGCTGCTGCTCTCGCACGCCGGCGCGCGCGACCAGTTCAAGCACCTCGACATGATCATCATCGACGAGTGGCACGAGCTGATGGGCAGCAAGCGCGGCGTGCAGGTGCAGCTGGCGCTGGCCAGGCTGCGCCGCTGGAATCCGGAACTGGTCGTGTGGGGCCTGTCGGCGACCATGGGCAACCTGCAGGACGCGCGCAATGTCCTGCTGGGCGCCGGCGCCGACGAGAGCAAGGGCGTGCTGGTCGAGGGCGACCTCAAGAAGCAGATCGTGGTCGACTGCCTGATTCCGCAAAACGTCTCGCGCTTTCCCTGGGGCGGCCACCTGGGCCTGCAGATGCTGCAGCCCGTCATCGAGGAGATCGAGAAGAACGGCGCGACCCTGGTGTTCACCAACACGCGGGCGTCGTCGGAAGTCTGGTACCAGAACTTGATCGAAGCGCGGCCCGACTGGGCCGGCACGGTGGCCCTGCACCACGGCTCGCTCGACCGCGAGGTGCGCGACTGGGTCGAGAAGGGCTTGAAGAACGGCGAACTGAAAGCCGTGGTCTGCACCGCCAGCCTGGACCTGGGCGTGGACTTCCTGCCGGTCGAGCGCGTGCTGCAGGTCGGCAGCGCCAAGAACATCGCGCGCCTGCTGCAGCGCGCTGGCCGCAGCGGCCATGCGCCGGGCCGCATCTCGCGCGTGACCCTGGTGCCGACCAACAGCCTGGAACTGCTGGAAGCGGCCGGCGCCAGGCGCGCCGTGGCCACCCGCCGCATCGAAGCGCGCCAGGCGCCGAACAAACCCTTCGACGTGCTGGTGCAGCACCTGGTGACGATCGCGCTGGGCGGCGGCTTCCGTTCCGAAGAGCTGTACGAGGAAGTCAGGACCGCCTGGTCCTACCGCCACCTGACGCCGGAGGAGTGGCAGTGGGCGCTGGACTTCGTCGCGCGCGGCGGCCAGAGCCTGTCCGTGTATCCCGAATACCGGCGGGTGCTGCCGGACGAGGAGGGCGTCTACCGCGTGCCCGACGCCACCATCGGCCGCCGGCACCGCATGAGCATCGGCACCATCGTCTCGGATGCGCAGATGCAGGTGCAGTACGTGAGCGGCGGCCGGATCGGCAGCGTCGAGGAGTCCTTCGTCGGCCGCCTGAAACCGGGCGACCATTTCCTGTTCAGCGGCCGCATCCTGGAGCTGGTGCGGGTGCACGAGATGACGGCCTACGTGAAGCGCAGCAGCAGCACGAAAGGCGCGATCAGCCGCTGGGGCGGGACCAAGGTGCCGCTCAGCGCCGAGATGGCGCGCGCCGGACTGGAGGAACTCGAGCGCGCCTCGCAAGGCGTCTATGACGGCCCGGAAATGCAGGCCGTGCGGCCGCTGCTGGAAGTGCAGGCCCGCTGGTCGGCTCTGCCGACGGGCGATGTGCTGGTCATCGAGAGCATGAAGAGCCGCGAGGGCTATCACCTGTTCGTCTATCCCTTCGGCGGACGCTCGGTGCACACCGGGCTGGCTTCGCTGCTGGCTTTCCGCGTCGGCAAGGCGATGCCCTCGACCTTTTCGGTGGCGGTGAACGATTACGGTTTCGAGCTGCTGTCGCCGGAACCGGTCGACTGGGCGGTCCTGTTCGATGCCGCGACCGGCGCCGGGGTCGGCCTGTTCGACACCGGGCGCCTGCTGGAAGACGTGCTGGACAGTTTGAACGCCACCCAGCTGGCGCAGCGGCGCTTCCGCGAAGTGGCGCGCATCGCCGGGCTGGTGAACCAGGGCTTTCCGGGCCAGCGCAAGTCGATGCGCCAGGTGCAGGCATCGAGCGCGCTGTTCTACGAAGTCTTTCGCAAGCACGACAGCGGCAACCTGCTGCTGACCCAGGCCGAGCGCGAAGTGCTGGAGCAGGAGCTGGAACTCACGCGTCTGCGCGACACCCTGAACGAACTGCACGCACGGCGGATTTCCTACCATGAGGTCAAGCGCGCCACGCCCTTCGGGTTCCCGCTGATGGTCGAGCGCTTCCGCGAAAAGGTCTCGACCGAGAAGCTGTCCGACCGCGTGGCGCGCATGGTGCGTGAACTGGAAAAGGCGGCCGCGGCATGAATCCGGTTCCGGGCGCGGTGTCCGTCGAGCTGGGTGGCGAGCGCTTGCTGCTGCTGCCGCAGAAGGCCGCCTACTGGCCGCGCGAGCGCATGCTGGTCATCGCCGACATCCACTTCGGCAAGGCGGCGGCCTTCCGCTCCTTCGGCATCCCGGTGCCGCGCGGGACCACCACGGAAAACCTGCAGGCGCTCGACGCGCTGATCGGGCTCACGGGCGCGGAGCACATCCTGTTCCTCGGCGACTTCCTGCACGCGCGCGCCTCCCACGCGTCCAGCACCCAGGAGGCGATGCTGGCCTGGCGCCGGCGCCGCTGCGATCTGGTCCTGACGCTGGTGCGCGGCAACCACGACAAGCATGCCGGCGACCCCGCCGCGCAGCTCGGCATCGACCTGGTCGACGAGCCGTATACGGTGGGACCGTATTCCTTCTGCCACCATCCGGACATCGATGCGCCGGGCTATGTGCTGGCCGGCCACGTGCATCCGGTCTACGTGCTGGCGACCCGTTCCGATGCGCTGCGCCTGCCGTGTTTCATCGCCGGGCCGCAGCGCATGATTCTGCCTTCCTTCGGGTCATTTACTGGCGGGCATGCGCTGCGGCCCGAGCCTGGCGAGCGGGTTTGGGTGAGCTCAGGCGAAGCGGTGCACAGCGTTCGATAACGCACCGAGC
>CAJYXO010000164.1 GCA_913778765.1 uncultured Massilia sp.
GTGATGTCGCCTTCGAAGAAGTGCATCCGCGGATGGTCCAGGAGCTCCGTGATGCGGTCGGTGCTCATGTCCATGCCGTAGACTTCCCAATCGGTGGTCTCGAGAATGCGCTTGGACAGGTGGTGGCCGATGAAGCCGTTGACGCCGAGAATGAGGACTTTCTTCATTTTAATTAAGCAACATATGCACGTGAACGGGCCATTATAGCACCGCGACTATGCACATAAACGGGCTCGAGCGCCCGTTCCGGGCGCGGGAACGGTATACTCGGCTACGCTCAGGCATAACGTTAGCGAAGGACCGACCAGCAATGGGCTCGAAACTCCGGCATTCCGCCCTCCTCACCCTGGGCGCCATCCTCGGCGTCGCCGTCACCATGCAGTTTTCCGCACTGGCCCAGAAGCCGGTTGCCAACGGCATGCCGATCGACAGCCTGCGCCGGCTCGCCGACGTCTACAGCCTGATCAAGTCCGACTACGTCGAACCGGTCGAAGACCGCAAGCTGCTGACGCACGCCATGTCCGGCATGGTCGACGCGCTCGACCCGCATTCCGCCTGGCTCGACCAGAAAGCCTACCGCGAGCTGCGCGAGGGCACCGAAGGCAAATTCGTCGGCCTCGGCATCGAGATCGGCCAGAGCGACGAAGGCTACGTCAGGATCGTCTCGCCGATCGAGGATTCGCCGGCCTGGCGCGCCGGCATCAAGGCCGGCGACCTGATCGCCCGCATCGACGGCGCCAAGGTACAGGACATGGAACTCGACGAGGCCATCAAGCGCATGCGCGGCGAGCCGCACACCAGGGTGGTGCTGAGCGTCCTGCGCGACGGCGCCGCTGCGCCGCTCGACATCACCATCGTGCGCGACGAAATCGTGCAGAAAAGCGTCAAGGGCCAGATCGTCGCGCCCGGTTATGCCTGGGTCCGCATTTCGCAGTTCCAGGAGCCGACCGTGCACGACCTGGCCGCCAAACTGGCCGCGCTGGCGCAGGAAGAACCCGATCTGAAAGGCCTGGTGCTGGACCTGCGCAACGACCCGGGCGGCCTGCTGCAGGGCGCGATCGGCGCCGCCGCCGCCTTCCTGCCGGCGGGCGCCGAAATCGTCTCGACCAACGGCCAGCTCGAGGAATCGAAGGCGCGTTTCTACGGCCGTCCCGAGCACTACATGCTGGCGCGCGGCGCCGATCCGCTGAAAGACGTACCGGCGCTGTATAAAACCATCCCGATGGTGGTGCTGGTCAACACCGGCTCGGCCTCGGCCTCGGAAATCGTGGCCGGCGCCCTGCAGGACTACAAGCGCGCCGCGATCGTCGGCACCCCGACCTTCGGCAAGGGCTCGGTGCAGACCATCCGCCCGATGGCCGGCGACACCGCCGTCAAACTGACCACGGCGCGCTACTACACCCCGAGCGGGCGCTCGATCCAGGCGCGCGGCGTGCTGCCCGACTTCGCGGTCGACGAGAACGCCGACGGCGACGGCCTGAATGCACTGCGCATGCGCGAAGCGGATCTGCGCAGCCACTTGTCGAACGACCGCGACCGCGAGGAAGCGACGCGCCGCGAAGACATCATGGCGCAGATGCGCATCCTGGCCGCCGAGCGCCGCCGCAAACCGGTCGAATTCGGCAGCGCGGGCGATTTCCAGTTGGCCCAGGCCCTGCGCCAGCTGCAGGGTTTGCCGCTGCGGCTGTCGAAACGCGCAGTCGCTGTCGACCAGGCTGCGCCGCTGGCCCAGCAGACGCATTGACGCACTTTTGATGCGCCGCTAGGGCCGTTCCCAGCGCCTGGACAAATGTGTAGAATCGGCAGATTCGCAGGGAGTTTCTTCCCGTTATCACATTTGAAAGCCAACCATGAAACCTGTCGTCATCAGCGGCACCGGCCTGTTCACGCCACCGAATTCGATCTCCAACGACGAGCTGGTGACGGCCTTTAACGCTTACGTCGAGCTGTTCAACGCCGAGAACGCGGACAAGATCGCGGCCGGCAGCGTCACCGCCCTGGAACCGTCCAGCAGCGCCTTCATCGAAAAAGCGTCCGGCATCAAGTCGCGCTACGTGATGGAAAAGGCCGGCATCCTCGATCCGAAGCACATGACGCCGCGCATCCAGGAGCGCGCCGACGAAGAACTGTCGCTGCAGGCCGAAATCTGCGTCGCCGCCGCGCGCCAGGCCCTGGCCCGCGCCAACCGCACCCCGGCCGACATCGACATGGTGCTGGTCGCCGCCAGCAACATGCAGCGCGCCTACCCGGCGATGGCGGTCGAGGTCCAGGATGCGCTGGGCATCGACGGTTTCGGTTTCGACATGAACGTGGCCTGCTCGTCGGCCACCTTCGCGATCCAGACGGCAGCCGGCGCCGTGCAGACCGGCCAGGCGCGCGCCGTGCTGGTGCTGAACCCGGAAATCACCAGCGCCCACCTGAACTTCCGCGACCGCGACAGCCATTTCATCTTCGGCGACGCCTGCACCGCGATGATCGTCGAGGCGGCGGACACCGCCACCGGCGAGCACCAGTTCGAGATCCTCGATTCGAAACTGAAGACCAAGTTCTCGAACAACATCCGCAACAACTTCGGCTTCATGAACCGCTTCGACGAAGCCGGCATCGGCCAGCCCGACAAGCTGTTCCGCCAGCAGGGACGCAAGGTGTTCAAGGAGGTCTGCCCGATGGCGGCCGACATGATCCGTTCGACCGTCGAAGCTTCCGGCCTGAAGGTCGAAGACATCTCGCGCTTCTGGCTGCACCAGGCGAATCTGAACATGAACCAGCTGATCGTCCGCACCCTGCTGGGCCGCGACGCCGAAGCCGGTGAAGCGCCGGTGATCCTCGACAGCTACGCCAACACCTCCTCGGCCGGTTCGATCATCGCCTTCCACAGCTACCAGGACGACCTGCCGAGCGGCGCCAACGGCGTGATCTGCTCTTTCGGCGCCGGTTATTCGATCGGTTGCGTGGTGGTGCGCAAAAAATAAGCGTTAGCAGAAGCACGTCACCCCCGACCTCGCCGGCCGCCTTGGCGGGGGACCAAGTTCCTCCCTTCTCCCCAGCTCATCAGTAACCAACATTCTCGATAACCAAAAGAATGTTGGTAGTTCTACTCCTACAAAGGTGCGCTCCCGATTCCTCTGGAATACGGCCTTCCCTGCGCGCATGATCTTCCCATCAGCGCATCAATGGCGTAGCACCTGAGGAGGATCAATATGACCAAGCAAAAAGGACCGGATAGCGTCCGCGGACGCGGTATCGCCAAGGAAAAAACCGTCACCGTCGCGGACGGCAGCCTGCAGCCGCGGGCGCCGGGCTGGGTGGCGCCGGGCGGGGCCAGTGTCCAGTCGGCAAACATCGAACAGCAAGGTGCGGCGCTGCGTTCGCGCGGTTCCCTGCAGGGCAACGGCATCGGCGACCAGAATGTCGGCAGCCAGCGCGGCGGCGGCGGCGCCCAGCAGGCCGGCTGGAGCGCCCGCCAGAGCGCGCAGCGCATGCAGGCGCGCGGCGAGGAAGACCGCCTGAACGCCTCGCGCCAGTCGGGCTACGGCGGCATGGAACAGCAGCAGGCCAGCGGCGCGTCGTCGCAGGGCGGGCAGACCGCGCAGCCGGCGTCGGATTATTCGAGCAAGAAGAGTAAAAAACGCAGCAGCGGGGCCGGGCAGGACTGAGGTCGCTCCTTCACGATGGCCGCACCGGGCAACCGGCGCGGCCTTTTTTCATGCGCGCGCCGCCCACAGCAAAGACAGGCCGGATGCCAGCATCAGGCCGTCGACCAGCATTTTGAAGGTGGCCGGCTGCATCCGCAGCACGACGGCGCGGGCGAAGAACGAACCGCTCATCAGCGCCGCGCCGGCAATCAAACCCTTCGCCACCACGCTGGCCGGCAGCGCCCCGAATTCACGGAAGGCCGTGATCTTGCTGGCGTACACCGCCAGCGACGCCGCCGCTTCCGTCGCCAGGAAGGCGCCCCGCTCCAGGCCGTAGGACGTGAACACCGGCACCGTGATCGGACCGGTCGAGACGACGATGCCCGTCAAGAAGCCCACCGGCGCGCCGATCAATGCCAGGTGGCGCAGGCGGAACCTCATGTTCCGGCGCGCCAGCCAGCGGCGCGCCGGGACCATCCCGATGAAGAACAGGCCGAGCACGATGTCGACCGCATGCGCCGGCAGCGCCAGCAGGGTGCGCACGCCCAGCCCCGCCCCGGGCGCCGCCGTCGCGGCGTAGGCGGCGCAGGCGCGCCAGTCGATCTCGCGGCGCCAGGCCAGCACCTTGCCCAGGTTCCCCATCACCGCGCCGATCGCCATCACCGGCACCGCCTGCTGCGGCCCGAAGAAGATCACCAGCACCGGCATCAGCATCATCGACGAGCCGGTGCCGACGATGCCGCTGACCATGCCGGCCGCCACGCCGACCAGCAGCACCAGCAGGTAAGCCAGGCTTGCACTGTCCATCACAGGCGCGCCGCCAGCTCCGCGCCCTCGCGGATCGCGCGTTTCGCGTCCAGCTCGGCCGCCAGCGCGGCGCCGCCGATCTTGTGGAAGCGCGGACCAGCCTTCGGCTCATCCGAAGGCATGAGCTCCGCCAGGCTTTCCTGGCCGGCGCAGATGACGACGTTGTCGACTTCCAGCAGCTTCCGTTCGCCGCCCACGCTGATGTGCAGGCCGGCGTCGTCGATGCGGTCGTACTGCACGCCCGCCATCATCACCACCCCGTTGCGCGCCAGCGTGGCGCGGTGGACCCAGCCCGAGGTTTTACCCAGGCCCGCGCCGGGACGCGTGGCTTTTCTCTGCAGCAGCCAGATGCTGCGCAGCGGCGTCGGTTTTTCCGCCTCGGCCAGGCCGCCGGCGCTGCGCACGGCAGGGTCGACGCCCCACTCGCGCATCCACTTGTGGGCCGGCACCGGCAGCGCCTCGAGCGGGTCGTGCAGCAGGTATTCGGCGGTGTCGAAGCCGATCCCGCCGGCGCCGATGATGGCCACCCGCTTGCCGACCGGCGCGCGGCCGCGCAGCACGTCCAGGTAGGACAGCACCTTCGGGTGCTCGATGCCTTCGATGCGCGGCATGCGCACCGTGACGCCGGTGGCCACGATCACGTCGTCGTAGCCGGCCGCGACCAGTTCTTCCCTCGTCACGCGCTGGTTCAGGCGCAGCCGCACGCCGCTCAGTTCCAGCTTCTTGCCGAAGTAGCGGATCGTCTCGCTGAACTCCTCCTTGCCGGGGATGCGCATGGCCACCCTGAACTGGCCGCCGATGCTGTCCGCGGCATCGAACAGGGTCACCTCGTGGCCGCACTCGGCGGCGACGGTGGCTGCCGACAGCCCGGCAGGTCCCGCCCCCACCACGGCGACGCGGCGGCGCCTGGCGGCCGGCCGGTACACCAGTTCCGTCTCGTGGCAGGCGCGCGGATTCACCAGGCAGGTGGCGCGCTTGTTCGAGAAGGTGTGGTCGAGGCAGGCCTGGTTGCAGGCGATGCAGGTGTTGATTTCGTCGCTGCGGCCGGATTGCGCCTTGGTCACCCAGTCCGGGTCGGCCAGGAAAGGACGCGCCATCGACACCAGGTCGGCATCGCCGCGCGCCAGCAGGTGCTCGGCGTCGAGCGGCATGTTGATGCGGTTCGAGGCCACCACCGGGATGGTGACTTCCTTGCGCAGGCGCCCCGCCACTTCGGCGAAGGCGGCGCGCGGCACCGAGGTGACGATGGTCGGGATTCTGGCTTCGTGCCAGCCGTAGCCTGTATTCAGGATCGTCACGCCGGCCTGTTCCAGCGCCTGCGCCACGCTCACCACTTCATCCCAGGTATTGCCGCCCTCGACCAGGTCGAGCACCGAGTGGCGGTACATGATGATGAAATCGGCGCCGACGGCGGCGCGGATGCGGCGCACCACGTCCACCGGCAGCCGCATGCGGTTCTCGATCGGGCCGCCCCAGCGGTCCTGGCGGCGGTTCGTGCGCGCGCACAGGAACTGGTTCAGCAGGTAACCCTCGCTGCCCATCACTTCGACGCCGTCGTAGCCGGCCTGCTTCGCCAGCTTGGCGCAGCGCACGTAGGCCTTGATGGTCGATGCGATCCCGCTTTCCGTCAGCGCACGCGGGCGGAAGGGCGAGATCGGCGACTTCTGGTTCGACGCCGAGACGACCAGCGGCTGGTAGCCGTAGCGTCCCGCGTGCAGGATCTGCAGCAGGATCTTGCCGCCCTCCTCGTGCACGGCGCGGGTGACGCGGCGGTGGTTCAGGACGTCGCCCATGAAGTTGAGCGTGCCGCCGAAGGGCAGCAGCCAGCCCTGGCGGTTCGGCGAAATGCCGCCGGTGACGATCAGCCCCGCCCCGCCGCGCGCACGCTCGCGGTAGAAGGCCGCCAGCTTGCCGTAGTGGTAGAAGCGGTCTTCGAGCCCGGTGTGCATCGAGCCCATGATGACCCGGTTCTTCAGCGTGGTGAAGCCGAGGTCGAGGGGGGACAGCAGGTGGGGGTAGGCGGTGGTGGGGATGGGTGCGTTCATTCGGGTCATCGATGAACGTCGTTCCCGCGAAAGCGGGAATGACGGGTTTAGGTGAGTGGATTAAACCGGTTTTTCCTAGACCCGTGTTTCTAAAATCACCACCTCAAGCGGTATAGCTCTCCGGCGAACGCAGCTCGGCGAACTGCTCGATGCTGCCGATCCGCACGGTGACGGGATTCAGGCTGGCCTGCGGCGACAGCGAGCGCCACGCGAACTTCCACTCCTTTTCGCGGGCGTGGGCCACGGTCTTGGTGAAGGCCAGGCCCAGGCGCGAACGGGCGCCGTATTCGACCGGGCCGTCGATGCCGGCCCAGTTGGGCAGCGTGCGCTGCACCGCGCGGTGCAGGCGTTCGCCGAATTCCTCGGTGTTGTGGATGACCAGGCAGGCGTCGGCCGGGCCCAGCACGGTGAACAGGTGCGTGTCCCAGGCCTGCGAGAACGACAGGCTCAGGAAGCCGTCCGCCGGCAGCAGGCGGAACTGGCCGGCGCCGAGCGCCTGTTCCAGCTCGGAACGCATGCCATACAGATGCAGGGTGGGAGGACGTTGGTAGTCGTGCATTACGAAACTTTCTGGTGAGTGGATTGCGGCGCCGGCCGCGGCTGCGCCGGCGCGTCGTAGCGGTGAATGCGCATGTAGCGGAACGAGACGAACACCTCGCGCAGCAGGAAAATGAAACTGGCGATCAGGGCCACCATCGCCAGCACGAACATGCCGGCGATGTAGCGGTCGAGCGGCAGGTTGGCGGTATCGTCGAGGAACAGGAAGGAAATGATCACGCAGATCAGCAGGCCGCAGGCGGTGCTCGACGTGAGTGCGTAATTGATCAGCTGCCAGCGCGTGTACAGCACCTCCAGCTCTTCGGCGCATTCGGGATTCGGCGCCTTGCGCAGCTCGTCCTTGAGCACGCGGGTGCGGTCGATGATGCGCGCCAGGCGGTTCATCAGCACGGTCAGCTTGGTGGCCACGCCGGTCAGCAGGAACACGGGCGCGATCGCGAGCTGGATGACGTGGCCGATGTCCTGGGTCTGGATGTTCATACCGGCTCCTTAGTCAAAGCGGCCGAAGCGTTTGAACTGCTCGGTGGCCGCCACCAGGGCGCGCGCGATGCCGTGCTCCAGCGCGCCGTGGCCGGCGTCCGGGATCATGCGCAGGCGGGAATTCGGCCAGGCCTGGTGCAGGCGGTAGGCCGACAGCGGCGGGCAGATCACGTCGTAGCGGCCCTGCACGATCACGGCCGGCAGGTGGGAAATCCGGCCGACGTCGCGGATCAGCTGGTCGTCTTCCAGGAAACCGCCGTTCGCCATGTAGTGCGATTCGAGGCGGCCGACGCCGAGGTCGAGAGTGTCCGACGAGGTCTCCTCTTCCTGCGGCAGCAGGAAGACGCGGCGGCCCTCGAAGCGGCTCCAGGCGCGCGCCGCCGGCCAGTACTGCTGCGGATCGTCGCACAGCAGGCGGCGGGTATAGGCCTTCAGCAAATCGCCGCGTTCTTCCAGCGGAATCGGGGCGATGAATTCGTCGTACAGCTCGGGATAGAACCACTGCACGCCGTACAGGAAGAATTCGATCTCGGCCGGCGTGCACAGGAAGATCCCGCGCAGCACGAAGCCGAGGCAGCGCTCGGGATGCGCCTGTCCATAGGCCAGCGCCAGGGTCGAGCCCCAGGAGCCGCCGAACACCAGCCAGCGCTCGATGCCGAACAGTTCGCGCAGGCGTTCGATGTCGGCGATCAGCAACTGGGTCGTGTTGTTGCGCCACTCGCCCAGCGGCAGCGACTTGCCGGCGCCGCGCTGGTCGAACAGGATCACGCGGTAGACCGCCGGGTCGAAGAAGCGCCGGTGCTGCGGCGACAGGCCGGCGCCCGGGCCGCCGTGCAGGAAGATCACCGGGATCCCGTTCGGGTTGCCGACCTCTTCCCAGTACAGGGTATGCAGCTCGTCGACGGCCAGCATGCCGTGGCGGTTGGGCAGGATGGGCGGGAACAGCGACGGCGGAATGGCGGGCATGGGCATGGTTTATGGAATCGACAGCCGATTGTAGCGTACCGCCCGGCCGGATCAAACGTCAGAAGAAAGTGTTCAAGGCCCCGCGCACCGCGTAATCGTCGTCCACCGCCAGCAGCAGCGGCCAGCGGTCGAAGGTCGTGCACGGATGCGAGATGCCGCAGCCGACCAGGTCGCCCACCCCCAGCGCATCCCGGATCGGATCGCCGTCGGGCAGGCGCAGGTAGGCGTGCTGGTCGTTCATCTTGACGATCTCGCAGCCGGCCGGCAGCGCACGCGGCGTGCCGGGACCGGGCCGGTGGGCCCACACCGGCACCGGCAGGCCGGCGTCGTGCGAAGCGTCGCGCTTGCCCATGGTGAGGATGGCCAGGCCGGGCTCGGGACGCGACTGCACCACGCTCCAGACTTCCAGCGCCGGCCGCAGGCCCGCGCCCGGCGTCACGCCTTCGCGTTCGTCGAGCCGCTCGAGCTGGACCTGGTACATGCCGTGATCGCTGGTCAGATAGCAGCCGCTGCGCAGCACCGGCGTCAGGGGCCGCGACAGGCCGTGGACCTTGCTGAAACCCTGCGCGACCAGGTCGAAGAAGCCGGAGCCGCCGGCCGTGATCAGGATGTCCGGCGTGCCGAACAGTCCTTCGTCGTCCGCTTCCCGCACCAGTGCGCCCAGCTTGCCGACGAAATCCTCGACCGCGCCGGTCTGGTCCAGCAGCCCTTCGTAGCCCTCGAAGCCGGCCAGCAGCAGTCCCGGCGCCCGCTCGATGGCGCGCGCCACCGTCATCGCCTCATCCAGCGTGCGGCAGCCGGCGCGCTTGCCGGACAGGCCGAGTTCGACCAGCACCGGCAGCGGCCGAGACAAGGGGTGCGCGGCGATTTCCTCGCTGAGTCTCGCCACGCCGGCCAGCGAATCGGCCAGCACGTAGCAGGCGAAATCCGGATCGTCGTGCAGCAGCTGCAGCACGGCGCGGACGTCGCTTCGCGCCACCAGCTGGTTCGCGATCAGCACGCGCCGTACGCCGAAGCGGTGCGCCACCTGCACCTGCACCGCATTCGCCAGGGTGATGCCCCAGGCGCCGTTGGCGAGCTGGGCGCCGAACAGCTGCGGGCTCATGGTGGTCTTGCCGTGCGGCGCCAGCAGCACGCCATTGCGTTCGCAGAAGGCGCGCATCCAGTCCAGGTTGTGGCGCAGCGCCGAGGTTTTCAGGACGGCCACCGGGAAGCTGGTGTCGCCGTGCAGCACATTCCAGCCCTGCGCTTGAATCGCACCCTGGCGCAGCGGCGCCACGATCGGCAAGCCCTTCACGCCGGGCTGCAGCAACTGTTCTTCGAGACTCGACAGCGCCAGGCCGCCGTGGGGCAATGCATTCATGGGTTCCTCGGGTTCTTCACTTCTTCGATTCGTCTTCCAGGTCGCGCCGCAGCAGGCCGGCGCCCGGCATCACGTCGCGCGCGCCCGGGGTATAAAACACGCCGGTGACGATGCCGTCCTGTTCCAGCTGGGGCAGCAGCTCGCCGACCAGCTCATCCAGCGGAAACGACTGCGGCGCGTAGCCGGTCCATTCGTAGTCGGCACATATTTTCGCAAATTCGCTGTCCGGCCACAGGGGAAACACCAGGGTGCCGTCTTCCTTGGTCGCCAGCGCCCAGCCGTTGCGGTACAGGCTCCAGACGGTGCCGGTCTCGACCACGCGCTTGATAAAGTATTCGTAGCGCTGCGGGCCGGAAAGCATCACCACTTCCTGGATCTGCCGGGTATCGATTGCCATGGCCGCCTGCCTCGTCGTTGTCGTCGATGGTACGAGCATACGACAAGCCGGCCGGGCGCAGTCGCTCGGTTATCGTCGTCCAGCAGCTGCTGCAAGCGGCGCGGAAAGTAAAACACCGCCCGGAGGCGGTGTTTTCAAAACAGCAAACGGCCCTCCCGGCGGGCCATTTACTGCATGTGCTGGCCGCCGTTGATGGCGATGTTGGCGCCGGTCACGAAAGCCGCTTCGTCCGAGGACAAATAGGCGACCAGGCCGGCCACTTCTTCCGGCTTGCCCAGGCGGCCCATCGGGATCTGCGGCAGGATCTTCGATTCCAGCACGTCGCTCGGGATGTCGGTCACCATCTTGGTGCCGATATAGCCCGGCGAGATGGTGTTCACGGTCACGCCCTTGCGCGCCACTTCCAGCGCCAGGGCCTTGGTGAAGCCGTGGATGCCGGCCTTGGCCGCCGAGTAGTTGGTCTGGCCGAAGGCGCCCTTCGAGCCGTTCACCGACGAGATGTTGATGATCCGGCCCCAGCCGCGCTCGACCATGCCGTCGGCGACCGGCTTGGTCATGTTGAACACGGAGTCCAGGTTGGTGCGGATCACCGCGTCCCAGTTGACCTTGTCCATCTTCTTGAAGGTCATGTCGCGCGTGATGCCGGCGTTATTCACCAGCACGTCGACCGGGCCGACCTCCTGGGTCACCTTGGCCACGCAGGCCTGGGCCGAATCGTAGTCAGCCACGTCGCACTCGTACGCCTTGAAATTGTGGCCCTGCTCGCGCATCGCGGCTAGCCAGCCTTCGGCCTTCTTGCTGCCCGGAGAATACGTCGTCACGACCGTATAGCCGAGCGCCAGCAGTTTGATGCTGATCGCTTCGCCAAGACCACCCATGCCGCCAGTTACCAGTGCCACTCGTGCCATTGTCTTCTCCTAGTTTTTTACGAACCTGTCAAAGCTGCTTCTTGTCTCTGCAAGCGGTGTTGCCAGCGCTCAGTCGCGCTCGACCGCCAGCGCCACGCCCATGCCGCCGCCGATGCACAGGCCGGCCACGCCCTTCTTGGCGCCGCTGCGCTGCATCTCGTGCAGCAGGGTCACCAGGATGCGGGCGCCCGATGCGCCGATGGGGTGGCCGATGGCAATGGCGCCGCCGTTGACGTTGACCTTGGCCGGGTCGATGCCCAGCTCCTGGTTCACCGCACAGGCCTGGGCCGCAAAGGCTTCGTTCAGCTCGAACAGGTCCACGTCCTGCGCGGTCCAGCCCGCACGCTCCAGCGCCTTGCGCGAGGCGAACACCGGGCCCAGGCCCATGGTGGCGGGGTCCAGGCCGCTGGTGGCGTAGGAGACGATGCGCGCCAGCGGCGTCAGGCCCAGGGCCTTGGCCTTGGAGGCGCTCATCACCACCACGGCGGCCGCGC
>CAJYXO010000165.1 GCA_913778765.1 uncultured Massilia sp.
GCCGGCGCTGCCGAAGCTCTGCAACTGGTCGAGCGTCAGGCGGCGATCGTTCAGCGCGGCGACGATCGCCTTCAGCTGCTCCGGGTCCGGCTGGATGTAGATCATCCGCTGCTCTAGCTGCTGCTCCCAGTAGGGCGTGTAGGGCACGTCCGTTTCCGGCATGACCTTGGCCTTGAAGCTGCCGTCCTGCAATTCGCCGACCAGGGTGATGCGGGTCGTGTCCGGGGTCGTGTTCTTTACCGTGATGTTCATGCTGTTCCCTTCGAAGTCCATGCGCGGTCCATTGTCGCGCACGCTGGACGCGGGTGCCAACACGGTTCGGCCAGGCAGGTTCAAACGCCGGGCGCCGCCTTCGGAATCGTCAGGGTGAACACGCTGCCGGCGCCACGCCGAGCTCGACGCCGCGGCCGCGAAAGCAGGGGAGCGTTTCAGCAGGGCCATGCCCATGTTCAGGGCTTCCAGCGGATTGAGCAGTGCGTGGCCTGAGAGGGCCAGCATCCGTTCCTTGGCGCCGTCCGCCCTTCGACATGGAGAGGGGAGAATCCGGACGATTCCAGTTCCGATCCCTGTGCGACGACATGGCGCGGGGCGCGGTCGACCACGAACACGGCGCCGTGCGGCAGCTCGGCGGCGATCCGGCGGTAGACGGCGAGGTCGGCATTGTGGCGGGCATGCATATCGACGCCACCTGGATTCCGTCACGGCGACGGAAAACAGGTGACGCCGTCCGATGACAAGGAAAGCAAGCGCAGGATCGATGCCTGGCAAGTGGACTTTTTTCAGAATCATGAACTCGACATTACCAAATATATTGTCGAGTTCAGTATCGAAGCGACCGATTTGCTATACTGTACATGAATACAGCCCTTTTCGACCGATGCCGCTTTCGCAATGCCCAACTTTACCCCAATCGACCTCGGCCCGTCGCAACCGGAAGAGATCAGCACCGGGCCGAGCGGCCGCATGCACGTCAAGATGTACCGTCTCGCCGAGGATGCGATCACGGAAGCCACCACCGACATCGAACTGGCCCGGGAGTTCATCGCCCATGGCGAACTGAGCGCGAAATCGATCCAGAACTCGCAGAAGGAACTGTTCCGTTTCCTGACCTGGTGCCGCGAAGAAGCGAAGAAAACCCTGGGCCAGCTGAACGTCGCCGACCTCAACGCGTACAAGGAATTCCTGAAGAATCCGCCGTCCGACTGGGTGTCCACGACCAAGTGGCCGCGCAGCGATCCGCGCTACCGGCCATTCACCGGGCCGCTGTCCGACCCGAGCCGGCGCCAGGCGATGATCGCCGTGAAGGGCCTGATGGGCTTTGCCGAGCAGACCGGCTACCTGCGCAGGAATCCGGGTGCGCTAGTGCGCAATGTCCGGGCGCCGTCGGCCAGCCGGATCACCCGCTATCTGCCCCAGGACGCGATCGCGCTCGCGCTCGAAACGGTTTCCAGCCGCCCGGCCGACACACCGGCGGCGTTCAGGCGCCGCGCGCGCGACCGTTTCCTGCTGATCGCCTTCGCGCACACCGGCGCCCGCCTGAACGAGATCGTCAGCGCCTCGATGGGCGCGATCTACACCGAGGGCAACGGCCGCTGGTGGCTCGACGTCCTCGGCAAGGGCAACAAGCCGCGCCGCCTGCCGGTGCCGCCCGACATGCTCGACGCCTTCCAGTCCTACCGCCAGGCCTTCGAACTGCTGCCGCAGGCCAGCCGCACCGACCGCACGCCGCTGGTCCTGTCGAGCCGTTCGCGCGAACCGGCGCGCATCACCGACGAAGCGGCGGCCGAAGCGATCAAGGCGATGTTCGCCGACGCCGCACGCGCCGCCGATGCGCGCGGCGACCAGGACACGGCGGCGACGCTGCGGCAGGCCTCGGCACACTGGCTGCGCCACAGCATGCTGACCAACCACGCCAACAACGGGGTCCAGTTGAAGACGCTGCAGGACACGGCGGGGCACGCGAATATCGCCACCACCGCGGCCTATCTGCACAAGACCGACAACGAGCGGCATGACGAAATCATCCGCTCGGCGAACGGCAAGGGCATCGTCTGATGCTGTGCTGCCCCTGATGGGACGGCTTTCCATGAAGCGTATTTGACATAATATAGATTATGCGCGTTTCGTTCGAATGCATTGCTACCTCGTTGACAGGCAAATCGTGCAATGAATGGATGCTTGGAATGGCGCCCGGCCTGGTGTACTACGCGGGCTCGAAAGATTGCAAATCGAGAGATGCCGGCGCGCGCTGAGTCTGCGCACCGGCTTTGCTTGCTGCCCGGCCAGGATCAACCGTCAGCGTTAAGCTTCAGCGTTTTTTGCTGTCGGCGTTTTGCTGGTCGAACGCCTGTGCGGCGTCCTTTGCCGATTCGCCCTTTTGTTTGCCGCCGAGGTCATCCAGGGCCGGCGTGCCGCCGGACGCGTGCTGGCCCCCATGTTGCTGGTTGCCTTGCTGCGCCGATTGCTGGCTTTGCTGGTCCTTGACGCTGCCGGCATTCCGATTCTGATCGTTTCCTTGATTCTTCGCCATCTTGAACTCCTCAATAATGTGGTCGAAGCCCAATATTACGCTTCGCTACGAACCCAGCAAGCGGCGTCCCGATACCCTCAGGCAACGGCATCCACAACACAGCCGCTTTTCCCTTTATCATTCCGCTCATGATTACCTGTTTCGACATCGGCGGCAGCGCCATTAAATCCGCCGTCGCCACCGCCGACGGCCGTATCGGCGACCTGCGCCGTGTGCCGACGCCTGCCCGCGACTTCCCTGCCTTCACGGCCGCCATGCGGGCCCTGATCGATGCCGGCGACGCCGGCGGCCCGTCGCGCGGCGTCGCCATCTCGATCGCCGGCGTGGTCGATCCGGCGGACGGCCGCATCAAGTGCGCGAATATTCCCTGCATCGACGGCCGCAGGCTGGCTGCCGACCTGGCCGAGGCTTTCGGACTGCCGGTCTGGATCGTCAACGACGCCGACAGCTTCGCCCTGGCCGAAGCCCAGGCCGGCGCCGGACGCGGCCATGCCAACGTGTTCGGTCTCATCCTCGGCACCGGCGTCGGCGGCGGCCTGGTCCTGAATGGCCGGCTGGTGAGCGGGCCGGGTGGCTTTGCCGGCGAATGGGGCCATGGCCCGGTTGTCATGCAGGATGCCTTCCGCTTCGCCTGCGGCTGCGGCCAGACCGGCTGCCTGGACACGGTCGGCGGCGCCCGCGGGCTGGAACGGCTGCACCTCGCGCTGCACGGCCAGGCGCTGGACAGCCGCGAGATCGTCGCCGCCTGGCAGGCCGGCGACGCTGCCGCGGAAACCACGGTCGCGCACTGGACCGGGCTGCTGAGCGGCCCGCTGGCCATGCTCGTCAACACGCTCGGCGCGTCCATCCTGCCGGTCGGCGGCGGCCTGGCCAACAGCGCGGCCCTCGTCGCGCGGCTCGATCGGGCGGTGCGCGCGCAAATCCTGCGCAAGACCGAAGCGCCGATCGTCGTGCCCGGCCAGTCCGGCGCGGAACCGGGCCTGATCGGCGCGGCCTGGCTCGGCCTGGAACGGCTGGGAAATGCGCATGCCTGATCCCATCCGGCTCGAAGTCTGCGTCGACAACGTCCAGGGACTGGCGGCCGCGCTGGCCGGCGGCGCCGACCGCATCGAGCTGTGCAGCGCGCTGGACATCGGCGGCCTGACGCCGAGCGCCGGCTTGCTGCGCGCCGCGTCGGGCAGTCCGGCGCCGGTGGTGGCGATGATCCGTCCGCGCGGCGGCGATTTCTGTTTCGACGAGATGGACATCCGGCTGATGCTCGACGAGATCGCCGCGGTCGCCGCAGCCGGCCTGCAAGGCGTGGTGCTCGGCGCCTCACTGGCGGACGGCCGGTTGGACGCGCGCACGCTCGAACGCCTGGCAAACCGCGCGAACGGCCATGGATTAAGCTGCACCTTGCACCGGGCCATCGACCTGTGCCCGGACCTGGCGCAGGCGACCGTCCTGGCCGTCGAGCTGGGCTTCGAGCGTATCCTGACGTCCGGCGGCGCCAGGAGCGCTGCCGAAGGCGTGAACGGGCTGCGGCGCTGCTTCGAAGCCGCGGCCGGCCGCATCGCCATCATGCCCGGCGCCGGCATCGCCGCCGACAACGTGCACCTGCTGCGCGCACGGCTGCCGCTGACCGATGTCCACGCATCCTGTTCGGAACCCTTGCCGCCGCCGTCGCCGGCCGTGAGGCGCTTCGGCTTCGATTCCGGCGCGCGCCGCCAGACCAGCCTGACTAAAGTCGCGGCGCTGAAAGCTAAACTGCGGGCCTGAACCGGCCTTGCTATTGAAATCCACGGCCGCGTGTGTGAGACTCGGCGGGATGTTCGACCTGACTTCCCTCACGCCCTACCTGGGCGACCTGGCTGCCGGTGCGCGCCTGACCGCCCTCGCCTGCCTGCTGGCCCTGGCCGGCAGCCTGGCGCTGGGCGTCGCCGCGGGCCTCATGCGCACGGCGGCGTCGCCGCTGGGCCGGCGCTGCGCCGAAGTCTACGTCGACGTCTTCCGCAACGTGCCCTTCATCGTCCAGCTGTTCTTCCTGTTCTACGGCCTGCCCGAAATCGGCGTGCAACTGAGCGCCCTGACCACCGGCGTGCTGGCGCTGTCGCTGGCCGGCGGCGCCTTCGCCTCGGACGTGGTCCGCGCCGGCATCCTCGCGATCGAGCCGGGTGTGCTGGAGGCGGCCCGGGTCAGCGGCCTGCCGCGCCTTGCGGTTCTCCGCCGCATCGTGCTGCCGATCGCGCTGCGCAGCGCCGTGCGGCCGCTCGGCGCGGTGTTCGTCAACCTGGTCCTGACCTCGTCGATCCTGTCCGCGATCACGCTGAACGAGCTGACCGGCAGCGCCAAGATCGTCGCTGCCGATACTTACCAGCCCTTCGAGGTCTACGCCCTGCTGCTGGTCCTGTATGCCGCGATGACCTGGCTGGTGTCGGTCTCCGCCGGCGTCCTGCACCGGCGCCTGAACCGGAGCCGGGGCTGATGCGCTACGCCGCGTTCACACCGCACGACCTGCTGTTGCTGCTGCAGGGCCTGGGGGTCTCCGTTGCGCTGTTTGCGGCGACCACGCTGATCGGCCTCGCACTCGGCCTCGCCTGGGCGCTGCTGCGCCATTACCGCACGCCGGTGCTGGCGCCGCTGGCGGCCTTCGTCGCCGAACTGCTGAAGAATTCGCCGGTGCTGGTGCAGCTTTTCCTCGTCTTCTTCGGCCTGCCGGTGCTGCTGCAGGCCGACCTGACGCCGGTGCAGGCCGCTCTGATCACCTTGTCGGGGAATACCGCGGCCTTCGTCTACGTGATCGCGGTGTCCGCCATCGAATCGGTCGGCCGCGAGCAGATCGAGACGGCGCGCGTGTTCGGCCTGAGCCGCTGGCAGGCCCTGCGCCGCATCGTCGCGCCGCAGGCGGCGGCCTTCGGTTTCGGTCCGCTGGCCGGCCTGCTGGTCAACCAGCTGCAGGTCACCTCCCTGATCTCCGTGATCGGCGTGGCCGACCTGACCAAGGTCGGCGCCATCCTCAACCAGCGCACGCTCAAGCCCTTCATCGTCTGGGCCGCGATCGGGCTGCTGTACTATCTGGCGGCGCGGCTGATCGCGGCCGGCTGCGCGCGCGCCGAACGACGCCTGCGCGCCCACGCGCAATGGAAGGGTTTGTAAATGATCCTCATCGACGGCGCCGCCAAGCGCTTCGGCAGCCACACGGTCCTCGACGGCATCGACCTGCGCATCGCGCCGGGCGAAGTCGTGTCCATCCTCGGCGCCAGCGGCTCCGGCAAATCGACCCTGATCCGCTGCATCAACGGCCTCGAACGGCTCGACGGCGGCAGCATCTCGGTCGACGGCCACCGGGTCGACGACCCCAAGCAGCTGCAGCTCGCACGGCGCTGCTCCGGCACCGTGTTCCAGCTGTTTAACCTGTACCCGCACATGACGGCGCTGCAGAACCTGACGCTGGCGCCGGTCGAAGTCCTGAAGACGCCGCGGCGCCAGGCCGAGGAGGAAGCGCGCGCGCTGCTGGCATCCGTCGGCCTGGCGGAGAAAGCGGACGCCTATCCCGCCCAGCTCTCGGGCGGCCAGCGCCAGCGCGTCGGCATCTGCCGCGCCCTGGCGATGAAGCCGCGCTACCTGCTGCTGGACGAAGTCACCAGCGCGCTCGACCCGGAGATGACGGCCGAGGTGCTGGCCATCCTCGCGCGCCTGGCGGCGAACGGCACCACGATGCTGTTCGTGACCCACGAAATCGAATTCGCCCGCCGGATCTCGCACCGCGTGGTCTTCCTCGACCAGGGCCGGCTGCTGGCTGACCTGCCGACCGCGGCATTCTTTGCCGCCGACGGCGGCCTGGCGCAGCCGCGTATCGCCCAATTCCTCTCGAAAATGAGCAAGTCATGAAAATGCTGTTGGCGAATGCCGAAGCCTGGCCCGGCTTCGAAACCACGGTCGAACACCTGAAACAGGGCGGCGCCGGCATCGACGCCATGGTGGCGGGCATCGGCAAGGTCGAACGCGAAGCGAAAGTACGCAGCGTCGGCTACGGCGGCTGGCCGAACATGCTGGGCGAAATGGAATTCGACGCCGGCGTCATGGACGGCAGCACGCGCCAGGTCGGCGCCGTGGGCGCGGTGCCGGCGACCCTGCCCGTAGCGGCGCTGGCGCGCGAGGTCATGCAGCACCTGCCCCACGTGATGCTAACCGGCGCCGGCGCGCGCCGCTTCGCCACCGAGCGCGGATTCGCCGTCGACGAGGTGCTGCACCCGGACAGCAGGCGGGTCTGGTGGGAGCGCCTGCAGAAGGAAATGACGTCGGCGCAGCGGGCGGCCTTTCCGACGATTCCGCTGGCCCCGCTCAGCCACGCCATCACCGACCCCGAACGGGTGCGCGACACCACCGTGTTCCTGGGCCGCGACGCCGGCGACCACATCGGCGTGGTCACCTCGACCTCGGGCTGGGCCTGGAAGTACCCCGGCCGCCTGGGCGATTCGCCGATTCCCGGCGCCGGCTTCTACGCGGACAGCCGCTACGGCGCCGCCGCCTGCACCCACACCGGCGAGATGACCATGCGCTGCGGGACCGCGCGCAGCATCGTGCTGGCGATGCGGCTCGGCCGCACGCTCGACGACGCCGTCAAGCTGGCCGCCGAGGAGCTGTCCGAGCTGAAGGGCGGCTTCCTGGCGGGCGTCGTCATCCACGCCATCGACGCCGCCGGCCATCACCGCGTGGTGAACTTCCGCTGCGACGAAGAGATCCGCTACTGGTACTGGGACGAACGCATGGCCGCGCCGGAACTGCGCGTCGCCGGCGCCATCCACTGTTGAGAGGACAGGACATGCAGGGTTTGACGAAACTGGCCGCCGCGGCGGCACTGATGCTGGCGGCGGCGTCCGCGCTCGCCGGCCGCATCGAGGACATCAAGGCGCGCGGTTACGTGCGCATCGGGGTCTCGCTGGGCGGCGAACCGATCGGCTTCCGCAACGCCGCCAACGAAGCGGTTGGCTATGACGTCGACGTGGCGAAGCAACTGGCGGCCAAGCTCGGCGTGCCGGTGCGCTTTTCGGATGTCTCCAGCGATGCGCGCATTTCGATGCTGCGTTCCGGCCAGCTCGACCTGGTGGTGGCGAACGTCTCGATCACGCCGCAGCGCGCGCGCGTGGTCGACTTTTCGATGCCTTACAACCTGGCCGGCCTGCGCGTGATCGCCCAGAGGAGCGCGCACGTCCGGACGCTGGCGGACCTGAACGGCAAGCGCGTCGTGGTCGGCCGCGGCACCACCGCGGACGCCTTCCTGCGCCAGTCGGCGCCGCAGGCCCAGCCGGTCTACACCGACAACTTCGCGCCGGACGGCGTCCTGCTGCTGCAGCAGAAGCGCGTCGACGCCGGCATCGAGGATGCTTCGCTGCTCGACTACCTGGCCAGCAAGAACGGCGAACTCGAGACCCTGCCCACGATGTACGGCAATACGCCGATCGGCATCGCCATGGCCAAGGGCGATCCGGCGCTGCTGGCATTCGTGAACGCCTTCGTGGCGGACTACGTCAAGTCGGGCGCCTACGCCGCGAATTACCGGAAGTGGTGGGGAAGCAAAGCGACGCCGCCGGCGCTGGCCCGCTGATCAGCGCAGGCCGGCGACCAGCGCCTGCATCTTTTTCAGCCGGTCTTCGTCGAGCAGGAAGGCATTGCCGGCCGCACCCTGGACCACCAGCTTGCGGTGCAGTTCGAGCCCGGCCCGCGGATCCAGGCCCAGCCGGCGCATGTGATCGAAGGCCCAGGCATCGGCGCGGTCGAACACGCCCGTCGCCACGCGGCTGACGCCGGACAGCGAAGCCTTGTCCGCCGCCGATTGCGCCATCAGAGACGCGGCTTGTCCGGCGAACTGGGTGGCGGCGACCTGGCCGCCGGCCGAGCTGCCGGCGCCGGCCGCGGAGGCGCGCGCCGACGCCGTGGCGCTGCTGGACGCGAAGCCCAGGCCGACCACCGACAGCCATTTGAAGGCGCCCACCATGAAAGCGTAGCCCTTCATGCGCGCGCCGCCGCGCTCGGACAGGCCCTGGGTCCACAGCACGATCCACTCCGCTTCATCGGCGGTCAGCGGCTGGCGGAACAGCTCGAGGGGGTGCACGGATTCGGACCAGTGATAACGCTGCAGCGCCGGATCCAGCGGCGAGGCGACCAGCACATGCCCGCGGCACAGCACGATCGGCGACACCTCGATGCGTTCGCCGGACGCCAGCCGCAATGCGAAGGGCTCGCCGCGGTCGCGGGCCTCCACCAGCCTGGCCGTGAGCTTGAGCTTGTTGCGGCTCTCGTAGCCGTCGACTTCGGTGACGATGTCGCCGGCGCGCAGCCCGGACGAGCGGTCGGCGGCGATCACGGTCAGGTTTTCGTCCACGCCCAGCGCGTGCACCCAAGCGATCTTCGTGTCTTCGTCGTTCACGCCGTAGGTGGTGAAGACGTCGAAGGGCAGCTCGTACTGCTTGTCGCAGCTGCTGTCCGCCGTTGCCGAGGAACGTACGATGGCCGGCCGGACCGCCGCCGCGGCCTCGCCGAAATCCTGCATTTCCGCCACCAATCGGGCGTTCAGCGGACGGCCGTCGTCGACGGTCAGCGTGCTCGCGCAGCCGCCCAGGCCGGCGAGCAGGCCGACGGCACATGCCCTCG
>CAJYXO010000166.1 GCA_913778765.1 uncultured Massilia sp.
CTGGGCATCGTCGGCAACGACGAGGCGGGCGATGAAGTGGCGTCGCTGCTGGAGGGCGGCGGCATCCGCAGCTACCTGAAACGCGACGAGGCCATTTCCACCATCATCAAGCTGCGCGTGATCGGGCGCCAGCAGCAGATGGTGGCCGATGACGCGCAGCTTGACGATGGTGGCAATCTGCTCGTCGCGCTTCAGGTAGGTGTCGATGCTGGAGTCGCGCAGGATCTGCTCGACCTCGTCGCCGGCTTCGTCGTTGCCGACCACGCCCAGCAGGCCGCAATGGGCGCCGAGGGCGGCGGCGTTGCGCGCCACGTTGGCGGCGCCGCCCAGGCGGGCTTCGCGCTTCTCGATGCGCACCACCGGCACCGGCGCTTCCGGCGAGATGCGGGACACGTCGCCGAACCAGTAGCGGTCGAGCATGACGTCGCCGACCACCAGCAGGCGCACGGCGTCCAGCTGCGGCGCGTCGGCCTGGCGGTAGCTGTCGGTCGGCAGCAGGCGGCTCGGAATATCCTTGTCCATGGTCTTACCTCACTTGCTGGTCAGGACCGAGCGGCCGATGCCGTGGTACTCGATGCCCAGACCGGTCATCAGGGCCGGCTCGTACAGGTTGCGGCCGTCGATGATCACCGGGTGCTTCAGGCGCGCCTTGATCTCTTCGAAATCCGGGCTGCGGAAGGCCTTCCATTCGGTGACGATGACCAGCGCCTCGGCGCCGTTCAGCGCGTCCATCGGCGCCTCGAGGAATTCGATGCGCGCCAGTTTTTCCTCGCCCAGGTCGATTGCCAGCACCCGGCGCGCTTCCGCCATCGCCACCGGATCGTACACGGCGACGGTGGCGCCGCGTTCGATCAGCTCCTGCAGCAGCACGCGCGACGGCGCTTCGCGCATGTCGTCGGTGTTCGGCTTGAAGGCCAGTCCCCAGACGGCGAAGCGCTTGCCCGACAGGTCTTCGCCGAAGCGCGCGACGACCTTGCGGCCCAGCACCTGCTTCTGGCGCTCGTTGACGGCTTCCACGGCGCTCAGGATCAGCAGTTCCTGGCCGTTCTGGCGCGCGGTGCGCTCGATCGCCTGCACGTCCTTCGGGAAGCAGGAACCGCCGTAGCCGGCGCCGGCGTACAGGAAGCTGTGGCCGATGCGCGGGTCGGAGCCGATGCCGTGGCGCACCGCTTCGATGTCCGCGCCCACCTTGTCGGCCAGGTTCGCCAGCTCGTTCATGAAGGAGATGCGGGTCGCCAGCATGGCGTTGGCGGCGTACTTGGTGAACTCGGCCGAGCGCACGTCCATCCAGTAGGTGCGCTCGTGGTTGCGGTTGAAGGGCGCGTACAGCAGCTTCATCAACTCGCGGGCGCGCTGGCCGCTCGGGCTGTCGTCGTGGCCGATGACGATGCGGTCCGGGCGCATGAAGTCCTCGACCGCCGCGCCCTCTTTCAGGAATTCCGGGTTCGACACGACGGTGAAATCGGTCTGGGCGCCGCGTGCTTCCAGCTCCTCGCGGATCGCCGTGGCGACGCGGTCGGCGGTGCCCACCGGCACGGTCGACTTGTCGACGATGACCTTGAAGCCATCCATGTGGCGGCCGATGCTGCGCGCCGCGGCCAGCACGTATTGCAGGTCGGCCGAGCCGTCCTCGTCCGGCGGGGTGCCGACGGCGATGAACTGCAGCTGGCCGTGGGCCACGCTGGCGGCGACGTCGGTCGAGAAATGCAGGCGGCCGGCGGCGCGGTTGCGCGCGACGACTTCTTCGAGGCCCGGTTCGTGGATGGGGATGCCGCCGTTGTTCAGCAGGTCGATCTTGCGCTGGTCGACGTCGAGGCAGAACACGTCGTTGCCGAGTTCGGCGAGGCAAGCGCCGGTGACGAGGCCCACATAGCCGGTGCCGATAATCGTAATCTTCATTTTTTAAGTCAAAACCTTAGTTCATCACATTCAGTTCTTCGGTACGGCGCGGCGGGTAGGTTTCCCACTTGCTGCAACCCGGGCATTGCCAATAGTACTGGCGGGCCTTGAAACCGCAGTGGCTGCACTGGTAACGGGCCAGCTTTTGCGTATACCCGTGGACCAGGTTTTTCACCATCGACAGTTCTTCCCAAACATTTGCCGGCGCGTCCATCAGGCGGGCTTCCAGCAGCTTGTCCAGGCCCAGCAGGGTCGGGTTGCGGCGCAGTTCTTCCACCACCAGCTGTTTGGCAGCGTCGACGCCGTTCAGTTCGATGACGGCCTTGAACACCACCTCGATCAGATCAATGGATGACGCTTCCGCCAGATAGGAACGCAGCAGGTTGACGCCTTCCTGGGGTCGACCAACTTTGCGGTAACCGTCCATCAAGCGGGCCGCGACCAGGGCCACGTGGGGCACGCTCTGCTGCTCGACGCGGCGCCAGGTCTTCAGCGCGCCTTCGATGTCGCCCTGGGCGGTCTGGGCATCGCCGTACAGCATGGTCGCGCGCACGCTCTTGCGGTCGGCCTGCAGTGCTTTATCCAGCAGCTGCATCGCATCGGCCGGCTGCATGTGGACCAGCGCATCCTGGGCCAGCTCGCAATAGAACTGGGCGATTTCCTTGTGCTGGGCGCCGGCGCCGGAGTCCTGCAGGCCTTCGGCGGCGGCGATCGCGCGGCGCCATTCCTTTTCGCGCTGGAATATCTCCAGCAGGGCGCGGCGGGCCTGCACGCCGTATTGGGTGTCGACCAGCAGGTTGAAGGTTTCTTCGGCGCGGTCGAGCAGGCCGGCCTTCAGGTAGTCCATGCCGAGTTCGTACTGGGCGTGCACCTGCTGCTCGATCGGCAGGTCCGGGCGCGACAGGAGATTCTGGTGGACGCGGATGGCGCGTTCGGTCTCGCCGCGGCGGCGGAACAGATTACCGAGCGCAAAGTGCATCTCGGCCGTTTCCGGGTCGAGCTTGACGATCTCGATGAAGGCGTCGATCGCCTTGTCCGGCTGCTCGTTGAGCAGGAAGTTCAGGCCCTTGAAGTAACCGCGCGGCAGGCTGCGCGATTCGGAAACGAGCTGCTTGATGTCGACGCGGGCGGCAATCCAGCCGAGGGCAAAAAAGACGGGGATGCCAAGCAGCCACCAGATTTCAAATTCCATGTGATTCTTTTATTGTTGTTAGCGGGGTGTGACGCTGTCCGGTTGCGGGGCGCTGGCGGCGGTGCCGGCGGCGCTCTGCAGGGCCTGGATGGTGTTCTTGTGCTGCGAGCTTTCGCGGCGGTGGCGGAACACGGTGGGCGTGACGGCCAGGATGCCGAGGAAGGCGCCGGCGATGAAGAAGGCCAGCAGCATCAGCACCAGCGGACCGCGCAGTTCATAGCCGAGGAAGAAATGCAGGTCCACCGGATCGGTGTTCTTCAGCGCGAAGCCGAAAAAGAGGACGAACAGGATGCATCCGAGGATGGTGGAAACAATCTTCATCTCATTAGGTCCTGTCAGGAAACACGTCAAAGGCGAAGTGTCGCATATTTGGGAGGAGTTTTCAAAAAGCAGACCGATCGCGCATGAAGTCGTCATTCCCGCGCAGGCGAAAAAAAACGGCATCCCCGAAGGGACGCCGTTTCTGTCCGCCTTGCGGCAGACGACTCAGTCTTCGATGATCGGTTGCCCGACCATCGCGTCGACCCGTTCGCGCAACTGCTTGCCCGGCTTGAAGTGGGGCACCCGCTTTTCGGGCACCATCACCTTGTCGCCGGACTTCGGATTGCGTCCGATGCGGGGCGGCCGGCTGTTCAGCGCGAAGCTGCCGAAACCGCGGATCTCGATGCGCTGGCCGGTCGCCAGGGCGTTGGTCATCGCATCGAGGATGGTCTTGACAGCGTATTCCGCATCTTTTGCCACCAGCTGAGAATAACGCTCGGCCAGGCGGTTGATCAGCTCGGACTTGGTCATCTGCTCACTTCCAAAAAGGATGGAACCTTATTGCTTGTCGAACTTGGCCTTCAGCAGGGCGCCCAGCGAGGTGGTGCCCGATGCAGCGCTGTTATCCGACTGCAGCTTCTGCATGGCTTCCTGGGTGTCGGCATTGTCTTTCGCCTTGATCGACAGCTGGATGCTGCGAGCCTTGCGATCGATGTTGATGACCAGGGCTTCGACCTTGTCGCCCACTTTCAGGTGGGTGCCGGCATCTTCCACGCGGTCACGCGAGATTTCCGAAGCGCGCAGGTAACCTTCGACTTCGTCGTTCAGCGCGATCACGGCGCCTTTCGGCTCAACCGACTTCACGGTGCCGGTGACCAGGGTGCCCTTGTCGTTCAGCGATGCGAAGTTGTTGAACGGGTCGCCTTCCAGCTGCTTCACGCCCAGCGAGACACGCTCGCGCTCGACGTCGATTGCCAGAACCACGGCTTCCAGCTCATCGCCCTTCTTGAACTTGCGCACGGCTTCTTCGCCGGCTTCGGTCCACGACAGGTCCGACAGGTGCACCAGGCCGTCGATGTTGCCCGGCAGGCCGATGAACACGCCGAAGTCGGTGATCGACTTGATCAGGCCCTTGACCTTGTCGCCCTTCTTGTGGGTCATGCCGAAGTCGTCCCACGGGTTCGCCTTGCACTGCTTCATGCCCAGCGAGATACGGCGACGCTCTTCGTCGATTTCCAGGACCATGACTTCGACTTCGTCGCCCAGCTGGACGACCTTGTTCGGGGCCACGTTCTTGTTGGTCCAGTCCATTTCCGAGACGTGCACCAGGCCTTCGATGCCCTGCTCGACTTCCACGAACGCACCGTAGTCGGTCAGGTTGGTGACCTTGCCGAACAGGCGAGTGCCTTGCGGGTAGCGACGCGACAGGCCGGTCCACGGATCGTCGCCCAGCTGCTTCACGCCCAGCGAGACGCGGTTCTTTTCCTGATCGTACTTCAGGACCTTGGCGGTGATTTCCTGGCCGACGGTCAGGACTTCCGACGGGTGACGCACACGACGCCATGCCAGGTCGGTGATGTGCAGCAGGCCGTCGATGCCGCCCAGGTCGACGAACGCACCGTAGTCGGTGATGTTCTTGACGACGCCGGTGACCACGGTGCCTTCTTTCAGGGTTTCCATCAGCTTCGCGCGCTCTTCGCCCATCGATGCTTCGATGACGGCGCGGCGCGACAGCACGACGTTGTTACGCTTGCGGTCCAGCTTGATGACCTTGAATTCCAGGGTCTTGCCTTCGAACGGGGTGGTGTCCTTGACCGGACGGGTGTCGACCAGCGAACCCGGCAGGAATGCGCGGATGCCGTTGGTCAGGACGGTCAGGCCGCCCTTGACTTTGCCGTTCACGGTGC
>CAJYXO010000167.1 GCA_913778765.1 uncultured Massilia sp.
GCCGCGTGATGGCGCCGAACGCCACCTTGCTGTCCATGACTTCGAGCGGGACCAGGCTCAGGCTGGCCGGCGCCGCCAGCGGCGCGCCGGCCTTCGGCTGCAGGCTTTCCAGTTCCTGGCGCAGGGCCCGTTCGATGCCGGTTTCCGCCAGGTGGACGAAGGCGTAACTGTTGTCCTTCAACAGTTTGCTCGATCGAACGCGGCGATAGACCTCGCGCGTGTCGAGACCTGGCTGGTCGACGTCCGCGAGGAAGGCGGACAGGCGTGCGGCCATTGGCGCCAGTTGCTCCTTGAGCTTGTCCATGGCGATACCGGCGAGCGACGCCAGCGTCGCCTGCTGCATTGACGCAGCCTTGCGCGCTGCCGGACTCTGGCTTCGGCTCGATGACATGGTGGACGGTGAATGGAAAAAACTGGGCTGCTTCTATTGTGGCACATAATTGCCACATGGCAATCGATATCTGCAATGCAGTGCCGGGATTGCGGAAAACATACGAAAAGAATGATCATGCTACTGCCGCGTTAGCTCATCCATTTATTATCGCGACTTGCCACCGGACCGGTTCATTGAAGAGAATGAATTCTGCATTGCAGCAAATTTTGAAGAAGGATCATTTTCTAAGAGTAGGTATAACTCCTACAAAACCTCACGCCGTGATCCGATACCGATTCAACTGCCGGGCTCGCATTATTGCACCACCGGAAACGCTAACGACTTCCAATGTCTCGGCAAAGCTTCCGTGAGCAGGACAATTCCCCACTTTCGAAAGGAATGATCATGGCTAACAACAGCAAATCGGGTAACCAGGGCGGTTCGCACCAGCAGCATGTCAAGGCCGGCCAGAGCAAGGGCGGCTCGAAACAGTCGGGCTCCGGCTCGGGTTCGCGTTCGGGCGGCGTCCAGGGCGGCACGCCCGAACAGCATGCCGAAGCTGGCCGCCAGAGCCACAAGAACGACGGCAACAAGCAGTCGGCATCGGGCTCGGGCTCGCGCTCCGGCGGCAGCCGCAGCGGCAGCAACCGCTGAGTTCGTCTAATCGAGGCATGGGGGCCTGGCGGGAAACCGTTCCAGGCCCTTTTTTCTAGATATTCCGCAAACTGGCGCCCTTCGGCGCTGCGAAGTCCCTGACGTCGTTGACGAGGCCGGCGATCTTGGCGTCGCGGCCGTTCAGGTGCAGGTCGCCGTACTGGTGGATTCCCCACTGTTCCGGCGTCAGTTCGATGTGCTTGCGCAGGATGGCCTCGGTGCGCGCATCGTCGGCGCGCAGGCCTTCGACGATGATGTTGAGGGCGTCCGGACGCGAGCCCGGCGAGGCGGTCGCGTGCGACTTGTGGATCATGAAGCGCGCCGTCTCGCTGGCGTAGCGGCGCGTGCCCGCCAGGAACAGGATCACCGCGATCGAGGCCACCGCGCCGCCGTTGTACATCACGAACTCGATGGGCGCGTTCGCCATGAAGTTGTACAGGCACAGGCCGTCGCTCACATAGCCGCCGTTCGACTGCACCAGCACGTGGGCGGTTTCTATGCCCTCCTCGGTCATCATCGACACGGCTTCGAACACCCGATGCACCATGTCGCTGTTGACGTCACCTGACAGGGTGAACCAGGCCTCCTTCTGCTGTTTTGCTTGATCTTCGCTCATAGTCACTCTCTTCTTTCGGAAGGGTCATGGGGCAAGTGTAACAAAACACGGTTTTCGAGCCGTGGTGACGCACTGCAATAGTGCGCGCCCTACTCCTCGGGTCGCGCCCGGCGTTTCGAATTGACTTCCCTGCACACCTCGCATATCCTTCGCAGTCTTGACCGGGAGAGCGCAGCGAACAGGGCTGCCGCCGAAGGGGCATCACCCGAAAACTCTCAGGCAACCGGACCGGTCGGGGGACGCGGCAACATGCCGAAGCATGTGCTGCGGACCAACTCTGGAGAGCGGCCCCAGGCGGGCCCACCGAAGGGGCAGGCGGCATCAAGCCGCTATCTCTCAGGTATCGAGGACAGAGGGGTGCGATCGGCGTGCGCAGGCATGCCGTAACCCTATTTCACTGCCCGAGGATCTCACGCCATGACGCTCAAAGCGACCCCGCTCAATTCCGTACACCGCGCATCCGGCGCCAAGATGGTCGATTTCGGCGGCTGGGACATGCCCGTCAACTACGGTTCGCAGATCGAAGAACACCATGCCGTCCGTACCGACGCCGGCATGTTCGACGTCTCCCACATGTGCGTGGTCGACCTGCACGGCGCCAAGGTTCGCGCCTTCCTGCGCGGCCTGCTGGCCAACAACGTCGACAAGCTGCAGGCCGCCGGCAAGGCGCTCTATTCCTGCATGCTGAATCCGGAAGGCGGCGTGATCGACGACCTGATCGTCTACTTCTTCCGCGAAGACTGGTTCCGCCTGGTCGTCAACGCCGGCACCGCCGAGAAGGACATCGCCTGGATCCGCCAGCAGAACGACGCCAGCGGCAGCGGCCTCACGATCACCCCGCGCCGCGCCGACCTGTCGGATGACGGCATCGCCCTGATCGCCGTGCAGGGTCCGAACGCCCGCGCCAAGGTCTGGGACGTGCTGCCGGCGACCAAGGCGTCTTCGGAAGCCATGAAGCCCTTCAACGTCACGATCGTCGACGGCACTCCGTTCGGCGAAGTGATGGTGGCGCGCACCGGCTACACCGGCGAAGACGGCTTCGAGATCGGCGTCCCGGCATCGCAGGCCGAAGCGCTGTGGAATGCGCTGGCCGCGGCCGGCGTCAAGCCCGCCGGCCTGGGCGCGCGCGACACCCTGCGCCTGGAAGCCGGCATGAACCTGTACGGCCAGGACATGGACGACCAGGTCTCCCCACTCGACGCCGGCCTGGCCTGGACCGTCGACCTGGTTTCGGACCGCGACTTCATCGGCAAGACCGCCCTGCAGCAGCGAGGCCAGAAGCAGAACTTCGTCGGCCTGATCCTGCGCGAGAAAGGCGGCATCCTGCGCGCCCACCAGAAAGTCGTGGCAGCGTCGGGCAACGCCGGCGAGATCACCAGCGGCACCTTCAGCCCGAGCATGCAGCAGGCGATCGCGCTGGCGCGCGTGCCGGCCGAGGTGCAGGTCGGCGACACCGTGCACGTCGAAATCCGCGACAAGAAACTGGCCGCCTCCGTGGTCAAGCTGCCGTTCGTGCGCAACGGCAAAGTGCTGGCGTCCTGAGTCGCTGCCGCCCACAAGAACAACGTATACTTACCGCCTCATCTCTTATTTAGGAGCCTTGCATGAACATCCCAGCCGACCTGAAGTACACCGAGTCCCATGAGTGGGTCCGTCAAGAAGCTGACGGCACCCTGACCGTCGGCATCACCGAATACGCACAGGACGCGCTGGGCGACATCGTGTTCGTCGAGCTGCCGCAGGTCGGCAAGGCCTTCACCGCCGGCGACGACGCCGCCGTGGTCGAGTCGGTCAAGGCCGCCAGCGACATCTACGCCCCGGTCTCGGGCACCGTCACCGCCGTCAACCAGGCCACCGCCGACGCCCCGGACTCGATCAACGCCGACGCCTACGGCGCCTGGCTGTTCAAGCTGCAACCGAGCGACCCGGCCGCGATCAACGGCCTGCTGGATGCTGCGGCTTACGGCAAGACCACTGAAGCTTAATTAGCCCCACCCCGCAAGCAGCACCCGTCGTGCCCGCGAAGGCGGGGATCCAAGTTCTGCGAAGGCTGCCTCAGCGCTAGCCAAACTTGGGTTCCCGCCTTCGCGGGCACGACGGAATCGAGCCGATTCCTCATTTTCCGCCTCCTATCATGACCCGCACCAGCCTGACCCAACTCGAAGCACGTGATGGCTTCATCCCGCGCCACATCGGTCCGTCCGACGCCGAACAGGCAGCCATGCTGTCCGTCCTCGGCTACCAGAGCCGCGCCGCCCTGATCGACGCCGTCGTTCCCGCCAACATCCGCCGCAAGGACAAGCTGGACCTGGGCCAGTTCTTCGAGCCGCTGCCCGAGCAGGCCGCGCTGGCGAAGCTGAAGAGCATCGCCTCGCAGAACAAGGTCATGAAGTCGATGATCGGCCAGGGCTACTACGGCACCTTCACCCCGCCTGTCATCCTGCGCAACATCTTCGAAAACCCGGCCTGGTACACCGCCTACACCCCGTACCAGCCGGAGATCTCGCAGGGCCGCCTGGAGGCGATCCTGAACTTCCAGCAGGTGATCACCGACCTGACCGGCATGGGCATCGCGAACGCCTCGATGCTGGACGAAGGCACCGCCGCCGCCGAAGCGATGACGCTGATCCAGCGCGTCGGCAAGTCGGCATCGAAGGTCTTCTACGTGGCCGACGACGTGCTGCCGCAGACCCTGGAAGTGGTGCAGACCCGCGCGCTGCCGATCGGCGTCGAAGTGCGCACCATCGCCGCCGCCGACATCGAGAATCTCACTGAGTCGTGCTTCGGCGTGCTGCTGCAGTACCCGGGCGTGAACGGCGACGTGCGCGACTACCGCGCCGCCTGCGAGAAGCTGCACGCGACCGGCGCGATGGTCGTGGTGGCGGCCGACCTGCTGGCGCTGACGGTCCTGACCCCGCCGGGCGAATGGGGCGCCGACGTGGTGGTCGGCAACAGCCAGCGCTTCGGCGTGCCGCTCGGTTTCGGCGGCCCGCACGCCGGCTACCTGGCCACCCGCGACGACTACAAGCGCAGCATGGCGGGCCGCCTGGCCGGGGTCACCGTCGACGCCCAGGGCAACAAGGCCTTCCGCCTGGCGCTGCAGACCCGCGAACAGCACATCCGCCGCGAAAAGGCGACCTCGAACATCTGCACCGCCCAGGTGCTGCTGGCCGTGATGGCCTCGATGTACGCGATCTACCACGGCCCGAAGGGTCTCGAGCAGATCGCGCGCCGCGTGCACCGCTACACCGGGATCCTGGCCGCCTCGCTGCGGCAGCAGGGCTACCAGCTGGCCAACGAGACGTATTTCGACACCCTGACCGTCATCGCCGACAAGGCCGATGAGCTGCACCGCATCGCCAACGACAACGGCGTCAACCTGCGCCGCATCGACGCGCGTCACGTCGGCATCTCGCTGGACGAGACCACCGGCCGCGACGAGATCACCCTGCTGGCGAAGATCTTCGGCGAAGCCGCCGGCAAGCAGACCGAGGTCGATTTCGACGCGCTGGACGGCGACGTGCAGGACGCCTTCCCGGCATCGCTGTCGCGCACCAGCGCCTACCTGACCCACCCGACCTTCCACCGCTACCACGCCGAGCACGAGATGCTGCGCTACCTGCGCTCGCTGGCCGACAAGGACCTGGCGCTGGACCGCACCATGATCCCGCTGGGTTCGTGCACCATGAAGCTGAACGCGACCTCGGAGATGATCCCGGTCACCTGGCCCGAGTTCTCGAACGTCCACCCGTTCGCGCCGGAAGACCAGACCGTCGGCTACCGCGAGATGATCGCCCAGCTCGAAGCCATGCTGTGCGCCGTGACCGGCTACGCCGGCGTGTCGCTGCAGCCGAACGCCGGCTCGCAGGGCGAGTACGCGGGCCTCCTGATCATCCAGAAGTACCACCAGTCGCGCGGCGAAGGCCACCGCAACATCTGCCTGATCCCGTCCTCGGCGCACGGCACCAACCCGGCATCGGCAAGCATGGTCGGCATGCAGGTGGTCGTCACGGCCTGCGACGAGAACGGCAACGTCGACCTGGAAGACCTGAAGAAGAAGGCCGAGCAGCACAGCGCCAACCTGGCCTGCGTGATGGTCACCTACCCGTCGACCCACGGCGTGTTCGAGGAAGGCATCAAGGAACTGTGCGAAATCGTGCATGCGCACGGCGGCCAGGTGTATGTGGACGGCGCCAACATGAACGCGCTGGTCGGCGTGGCCGGTCCGGGCATCTTCGGCGGCGACGTCAGCCACCTGAACCTGCACAAGACCTTCTGCATCCCGCACGGCGGCGGCGGTCCGGGCGTCGGTCCGGTGGCGGTGGGCGCGCACCTGGTGCCCTTCCTGCCGAACCAGGCATCGACCGGCTACCGGCGCGACGAGCAGGGAATCGGCGCAGTCAGCTCGGCGCCTTACGGCTCGGCGTCGATCCTGCCGATCTCGTGGATGTACATCGCGATGATGGGCGCCGAAGGCCTGACCGCGGCCACCGAGACGGCGATCCTGAACGCCAACTACATCGCACGCCGCCTGGCCCCGCACTACCCGGTGCTGTACACCGGACACGACGGCCTGGTCGCGCACGAGTGCATCATCGACCTGCGCCCGCTGCAGGACAAGACCGGCATCAGCAACGAAGACGTGGCCAAGCGCCTGATGGACTTCGGCTTCCACGCCCCGACCATGAGCTTCCCGGTGCCGGGCACGCTGATGATCGAGCCGACCGAGTCGGAATCCAAAGTGGAGCTGGACCGCTTCATCGAGGCGATGATCACCATCCACGCCGAGATCGTGAAGGTCGAGCGCGGCGAATACGACCGCATGGACAACCCGCTGAAGGGCGCCCCGCACACCGCGGAAGTGGTCACCGCCGACGACTGGCAGCACAGCTACACCCGCGAAGTCGCCGCCTTCCCGGTGCCGTCGCTGCGCAAGAAGAAGTACTGGCCGCCGGTCGGCCGCGCCGACAACGTGTACGGCGACCGTAATCTCTTCTGTGGCTGCGCCCCGATCGAAGACTATGAATAACTAGTCTTTTCCTCTGCGGCTCGATGCGAGCCGCAGATACGGGTGCCCGGGGCTGCCGGGGCGTCGATCCGGCGCTCCCGCAGCCCCTTCTTCATGCGCCGGCTCCGGCGCCAGCACCGCTTCGTCGAGCCGGAAGCTCGCCACCGCCTGCGACAGGCTGAGCGCCTGCTGCTGCAGCGTGCGTGCGGCCATGGCCGCATCTTCCACCATCCGTGTGCCCTGCTGGGTCAGCTCGTCCATGCGCACGATGGCCTGGTTCACGCCGGCCAGGTTCTCGGCGCGCGCCGCGCTGGCGCTGCCGATGCGGTTGACGATGTCGCCCACCTCCTGCACCGAACTGGTCAGCATGGCCATGCTGGAACCGGCATCCAGCGCGGTGGCGGTGCCGCCCTCGATCGCGGCCACCGTCTCGCGCGCCAGTTCGCGCGCTTCGCGGGCCTCGGTCACGGCGCGGCCGGCCAGCGCCCTCACCTCGCAGGCCGCCTGCGCAAAGGTCCAGGCCTGCGGCCCGCCCTGGGCGGCGTCGACGGCGGCGCCCAGCGCCAGGCTGCCGGCGCGGCTGCAGGCCAGTTCGATCGACTCGCCGATTTCGTCCAGGCGCGTGGCCGAGCGCCGCACCCGCTCCAGCGTGGCCACCAGGCGGTGCACCACGTCGCCGCCCTGCTGGGCCGCGCTGGATGCCGCCTCGGTGAGGCGGTTGGCCCGGTGCGCCGAGTCGGCGGTTTCCATCATCGCCGCCGCCAGGTCCTGCATCGACACGGCGGTCTGTTCGAGCGAGGCGCGCACGCCGGCGCGCGCCGGCAGGCCGGCCCGGCCGAGGGCGATCTCGCGCGAGGCCGTGCCGATCGAGCGCGCCGACTCGAGGATCGTGCGCAGCGAGCCATTCAGGTTGCGGATGCTGTCGTCCAGGGCGCGCGAGGTGGCGGCGATCTCGTCGTCGCCGTCGACCCGGGCGCGCACCGTCAGGTCGCCGCTGGCCAGGCTGCTGGCGGCCGCTTCTATGGCGCCGATCTCGCCCAGCAGCGAGCGCCGCACCGCCATCGTGATCGCCAGCGAGGCCGCGATCGACAGCACGATCACGATCGGCATCATGGTGGCGACGCTGCGGAAGTCGCTGGCGGCGTCGAACGAGGCTTCTTCCGACAGCTCCTGCTCGCGCCGCGCCAGTTCCGTCAGGCGCTGGGCCACCACGCTGAACGCGCGCTCGGCCTTGGCCATCGCGGTGGCGCTGATCGACTGGTCGTTGCGGGCAAGGTCGATCACGTCGCGCACGGCCGCCTCGTACAGGCGCCAGGCGGACGCGGCCTGTTCAATGTAGCGCAGCTCGGCCTCGCGGTGCCGCGGCGGGGTTTCCTGGGCCAGGCGCGCCAGGCTGGAAAAGCCGCGTTCGATGTTCACCTGCTGCTGCTGGACGTCGCGCACCAGCGGGTCGACGCGCGTGGCGGGGAAGCTGCCGCTGATCCAGGTCAGGATCTGGTAGGCTTGCGCATTCGCACGTTGCGCCGACGCCACCAGGTCGGAAGCGGCGCGCATATGGGCGGCGCGCTGCTGGACGATGGTGTCGAGCGAGTCGTTCTGGCGCACCATGGCGACGTAGGCGCCGCAGGACAGGAGCACCAGCAGCACCAGCACGACGCCGGGGGCCAGCAGCAGTTTGGGGCCGATCCGCAGACGGGACAGCATCAGCGGCCGCCTTCGAAACAGTGCGCGCGGGCGCACCGCTGGTGGATTGCAAGCGTCATGGTCTCCCTCCCTGTCAACGATGTCGCTCAGCACGGAATAGACGTGCATTGGGGAAATTTACGCTGTCCCTGACCTTGCTTTTTGTGCTCGCTCAAATTCAGAAAGGATGCACATGAACCGTTCCAAAGGCGCCGCAGCACTGTTGTCGGCGCTTGTCTTTCCCGGCGTCGGCCAGTGGTATCTGCGGCGCCGCCGCGTGGCGCTGCTGTTCGCGGCGCCGGCGCTGGTGGCCGGCTACGTCTACCTGAACTTCGCGCTGGAGGAGGCGAACGCCGTGGCCGGCCAGGTGCTGGCCGGGTCGGTGCGGCTCGATCCGGCGGCCATCGCCGCGCAGCTCGAGGCGCAGCCGATGTCCTGGGCCGTCACCCTGAGCGGCTGGGTGTTCGTGGGGTGCTGGGTGGGGAGTGTGGCGGAGGCGCTGCTGCGCCGGGAATGATGGCTTGCCGGTAGGGTGGGCGGCCTCCGCCCACCATCCACGTATCAGTCCAGCTTCGCCGCGTGCTCGCGGGTCGCGTGGAACTGCAGCTTGGGCCAGCGTTCCTGGGTCAGGCGCAGGTTGACGCCGGAGGTCGCGAGGAAGGCCAGGTTGCCGGCGGCGTCATAGGCCACCTGCGGCGCCAGCTGGGATTCGAAGTCGGACAGCGCCTTCTTGTCGTCGCTGGAGACCCAGCGCGCGCTGCTGATGCTGGAGCCTTCGAACATGGCATCGACGCCATACTCGTTGAGCAGGCGGCTGGCGACGACTTCGAACTGCAGCACGCCGACCGCGCCCAGGATCAGGTCGCTGCCGACCACCGGCTTGAACACCTGCACGGCGCCCTCTTCGCCCAGCTGCTGCAGGCCCTTGTGCAGCTGCTTGGTCTTCAGCGGATTGCGGATGCGCACGGTGCGGAACAGGTCCGGCGCGAAATACGGGATGCCGGTGAAGGTCAGCAGTTCGCCTTCCGAGAAGCTGTCGCCGATCTGCATGTTGCCGTGGTTCGGCAGGCCGATGATGTCGCCGGCGTAGGCTTCCTCGACCTGTTCGCGGCTCGAGGCCATGAAGGTCACCACGGACGACAGTTTCACTTCGCGGCCCAGGCGCAGGTGCTTGACCTTCATGCCCTTCTCGAAGCGTCCCGAGCACACGCGCAGGAAAGCGATGCGGTCGCGGTGGGCCGGGTCCATGTTGGCCTGGATCTTGAAGACGAAACCGGAGAACGGCTGTTCTTCGGGCTTCACGGCGCGCACGGTGGCGTCGCGCTCGCGCGGCGCCGGGGCCCAGTCGATCAGCGCCGACAGGATCTCGCGCACGCCGAAGTTGTTGATCGCGGACCCGAAGAACACCGGGGTCTGGACGCCGGACAGGAAGCGCTCGATGTCGAACACGTGCGATGCGCCGTGGACCAGCTCCACCTCCATCTTCAGTTGCTCGATCTCGAGCGGGAACATGTCGGCCAGGCGCGGGTTGTCGATGCCCTTGATGATCTCGTAGTCGCCGTCGGCCTTTTCCTCGCCGGCCTTGAACAGCATGATCTCATCCTTGATCAGGTGGTACACGCCGCGGAAGTTCTTGCCCATGCCGATCGGCCAGGTCACCGGCGCGCATTCGATCTTCAGCACCGATTCGACTTCGTCGAGCAGTTCCAGCGGATCGCGGGTTTCCCGGTCCAGCTTGTTCATGAAGGTGACGATCGGCGTGTCGCGCATGCGGCAAACATCCAGTAACTTGATCGTCTGCTCCTCGACACCCTTGGCGGCGTCGATCACCATCAGGGCCGAGTCGACCGCGGTCAGCACGCGGTAGGTGTCTTCCGAGAAGTCCTGGTGGCCCGGGGTGTCGAGCAGATTGATCACGTGGTCGCGGAACTCGAACTGCATCACCGAGGACGCCACCGAGATGCCGCGCTGCTTCTCGATGTCCATCCAGTCGGACGTCGCGTGGCGCCCGCTCTTGCGGCCCTTGACGGTGCCGGCCAGCTGGATCGCGCCCGAGAACAGAAGGAGCTTTTCGGTGAGCGTGGTCTTGCCCGCATCGGGGTGGGAAATGATGCCGAAGGTACGGCGGCGGCCGACTTCGCGCGCGATCTGCGCGGCGGATTTGGCGGAAGGTGCGACGGCGGTTTCAGCGCCGGCTTCCTGGGTGCTTGCTGCGGTTTCGTTGGACATGGTTTCGCCTTCGCGGCGCAATGCATAAACCCTCGATTTTACCGGGTGTCGTCGCGTTTGTCTTGAAATCCGCTGTAGGACAAGTCGGGCTTCCTCTACGGGGACGCGTGAAGTTTTCGTTAACTACGGAAAACGAGAAGATGGTCCGCTATGTTCCTGACGAACTTATGGAACAGTGAACTGTTGTCAAAGCCGCATATATGGATGAGCGCGAAATCGTTTTAATGCAGTCTGGACAGTGCGGTAGCCCACAAACATGCCTTTTTTGAATGTTTCTCTCTAGTAGGACTGGACTGACAAAACATCATGCATAGAACCTACATGGGGGCGTCGACTAGTCTTATGTTCGCCAAATGACTATAGCAATAAAGTACACACATCGCGATGAGGAAACCCATCCAAAAAAATCGCACCCCACGAAGCAGACGAAGTAAGTCAGAGATAACGAGGACAAAATGAACAACGCTCAACTTGGTGTTACCGCACAGAAAGCACAGTCGGTCAACCAGATCCCGGCCTCCGCCGAGGAATTCAAGGTGGCGTCCCGACCGGTTGTCAGCTATAGCGGCACCCAGCAAAATGAGTTGCTTGCGGCCCTGCCGCGCCAAGACCTGGAAGCCCTGTTTGAGCACCTGGAACTCGTTCCGCTGCCCTTCGGCAAGGAACTGTTCGAATACGGCAGCAAACTGGAATACGTGTTTTTCCCCACCACCGCCATCGTCTCCCTGCTGTATGTGATGGAAGACGGCGCCACCACCGAAATCGCGGTGGTCGGCCATGAAGGCGCGGTCGGCGTGTCGCTGTTCATGGGCGAACGCGCTACCTGCAGCGCCGTGGTGCAGAGCGCCGGCTACGGCTACCGCCTGAAGACCCAGTTCCTGCGCGACGCCTTCAACAAGGGCGGCGCCCTGCCCCAGCTGCTGATGCGCTACACCAACGCCCTGTTCGCCCAGATGGCCCAGAACGCCGTCGGCGGCCGTCACAGCTCGATCGAGCAGAAACTGTGCCGCTGGCTGCTGGACCGCCTGGACCGTTCGGCCAGCAACGAACTGAAGGTGACCCAGGAACTGATCTCCATCATGCTGGGCGTGCGCCGCGAAAGCATCACGGCTGCCGCCGGCAAGCTGCAGGAGGAAGGCCTGATCCAGTACCGCCGCGGCAACATCACTGTGCTGAACCGCCAGGGCCTGGAAGACTACGCCGGCGAATGCTACAAGGTCGCTAAGAGCGAGTACGACCGTCTGCTGCTGGATGTGGCACGCGCATGATCGCCATACTGCCGCCGGGCGCCATGTGCGCATCGGCGGCAGGCGCCGGTAGCGGCTCCTGGTTTTGTTCCGGCAGTGCCAGATGTTCTTCCAGTTTCTCCAGCGGCACCCAGGCCTGCACGCAGGTCCCCACCCCGTTCACTCCCCTTTCCACCTTCAGGCTGCCGCCCAGCAGCAGCGCACGTTCGCGCATGCCCAGCAGGCCGTGCGACTTCGGCCGCCGCATCGCATCGGGCGGAATGCCGACGCCGTCGTCGCTGACTTCCAGCGCGATGCCTTCTCCTTCGCGCGCCAGATGCACGACCACGTGGCGCGCCTGCGCGTATTTGGCGATGTTGTTGAGGGCTTCCTGGGTGATACGGAACAGCGCGATCGCCTGCATCGGCCCGGCGCTGTCGACCTCGCGGTCGACCAGGGCTTCGCAATCGAGACGGGTGGCGCGCGCAAAATCTTCGCAATAGCTTTGCAGGGCCGCGGCCAGGCCCATGTTGTCCAGCAGGCTGGGCCGCAGGTCTTCGATAATGCGGCGCTTCAACTCCAGCGTCTCGAGCAGGGTCGCGCGTGCACGGGCCAGCGCGTTGGCCTGCTCCGGATGCGTGTCCTTCAGCTGTTCGCCGACGCTGGACAGGGCCATGCCGATCGCCGTCAGGTTGGCGCCCATCTCGTCGTGCAGCTCGCGCGACAGGCGCGCCTTTTCTTCTTCCGACACGCGGATCAGGTGGCGCGACAGCACCGACAGCTGTTCGGTGCGGTCCGCCACCAGGGTTTCCAGGTGGTCGTTGGTCTGCTGCAGCGCGCGCTCGGCCGCCAGGCGCAGCCCGAAGCCGCGCCAGATCAGGTTGTAGAACAGGATCAGCACGGCGATCGCCGCCAGGTTCGTGCCGAGGCCCAGCAAGGCGGTCCAGCGGTACTGGTCGTAGAAGGCGGCGCCGCGCGCGGCCAGGGTGTCGTTCTGCTCGCCGCCCATCACCACTACTTGCAGACGGATCTCGTCCATCTGGGCCTGGTCTTCCTGGGTGCGCGCGATGGCGACGATGTCCTGCAGGCCGCCGTGGCGGTAGACCTCGAGCGCCTGGTGCATCAGGCTGACACGGCGGCGCACCAGGGTCTGCAGCTGCGCAAGGTTCTTCAGCTGGGAGGGATTGTCCGTCAACAGCGCCTTGAGGGTGTTGAACTGGCCTTCGAGCTCGCGGTCGGCGGTGCGCAGCGGTCCAAGATAAGACTCGGCGCCGGACAGGAAATAGCCGCGCAGTCCGCTGTCGGCATCCGTGACCAGCAGGTTCACGTACTGCAGGCGGGTCGCCACGCGGTCGGCCCGGGTCTGCATCGTATTCGCCGCCTTCAGGCCGTTGAGGTTGCGAATCAGGCCGATGCCGTTCAGCACCAGGATGAAGACGCAGATGGCGCACAGCAGCGTCTGGTACAGGGGAAGGCTGCGGACCGGCCGGAACGCGGGGTCGGTGCTGAAGTACATCCTGGTTTTCCTTTCACGCAGCGAACAATCTTCGGGCGATTATAGACCGATGGAAATTGATCTGCAGCCTCAAGCAGGCTGGCGTGCGGAGAACGAAGGAGAGAACTGCGGGAGAAATGCGGGGAGATGCGGGGAAAGGACGACGCGGCAGGCGCGTCGTCCCGGAACTGCGGCCTGCTCAGTCGAGCAGGTTGTTCTTCATGGCGTAGTAGGTCAGGTCGCTGTTGGACTGCAGGCCCATTTTTTCCATGATGCGGGTGCGGTAGGTCGAGACCGTCTTGATCGACAGCGACAGCGCATTGCCGATATCGGACACGGTCGCGCCCTTGGCCAGGCGCAGGAAGACCTGGAACTCGCGGTCCGACAGCTCGGTGTGCAGCGCCGTGTTCGGATCGCGGTCGAAGCTCTGGGCCAGCAGCTCGCCCACCTGGGAGCTGACGTAGCGGCGGCCCTGATAGACGGTGCGGACGGCCGTCTTGAGCTCGTCGGCATCGCATTCCTTGTTGAGGTAGCCGTTCGCGCCCATCTTGAACAGGTTCAGGGCGTACTGCTGGGCCGGGTAACCCGACAGGATCAGGACCGGCAGGTTCGGCTGGCCCTGGCGGATGGTGCGCAGGATATCGATGCCGCTCTGGTCGGGCATGGCGATGTCCAACAGCAGCACGTCGCAAATCTCGCGGCGTGCGATGTCGAGGGCTTCACGCCCGGTTGCGCCTTCGGCGACGACTTCGAAATCGCCCGACGACGAAAAAATCTGCTTGAAACCTGCTCGAACTATCTGGTGATCGTCACAAATGGCAACGCGTATCATTGTCTTCCCTTAGATTTTTCCTGAGGCAGGAAAGAGCCGAGACTGACACTTCACGCCCGCATCAAGCATGCGTTTGAGTCAGCAAAATAAGCAAGTGACATTCTAGCACCTCCTAGGTGCAGAACAACAGGAGCACGAATGCTTGAGCCGGATACTGACCGCGACAAAACCGTTACGCTGTCGACGACGGTGTCGATGCGCGGTCGAAGCGCCGCCTCAGGCTGCCGGCGATCCCAGCTTCAGGATGGCGAGGATCGCATGCAATTCCTCGCGCAACAGCTCCGGTGCGATGCCGGGCTCCGGCGCGGGTGGCGACGGCGGCACGGTCTCGACCTCGTCCATGCTTGCGCCGCGTCCGTCGAGACGGTTGCGGGCGCCGCTGATCGTGAAGCCTTGTTCGTACAGCAGTTCGCGGATTCGCCGGATCAGGAGTACTTCGTGGTGCTGGTAATAGCGGCGGTTTCCACGACGTTTGACCGGCTTAAGCTGGGTAAATTCCTGCTCCCAGTAGCGCAACACATGGGGCTTGACCCCGCACAATTCACTGACTTCACCGATCGTGAAATAACGCTTCGCGGGGATCGGCGGCAATGCGGTCAATTCCATCTTGTTGGGTCGGTCATTCATTGGCTATCTGGCCTGCTCAGGCTGCCTGCGCCAGCGAGCCGTTGTCGGAGCCGGCCGGATTGGCCTCCTCCACCATGCTCTTGAGTTTCTGGCTGGCGTGGAAGGTCACGACGCGGCGCGCCGTGATGGGAATCTCTTCCCCGGTTTTCGGATTGCGGCCGGGACGCTGCGGCTTGTCGCGCAACTGGAAATTGCCGAAGCCGGACAGCTTGACCGCTTCGCCGCGCTCGAGCGCATTACGGATCTCGTCGAAGAAAGTCTCGACCATGTCCTTGGCTTCGCGCTTGTTCAGGCCCACCTGCTCGAACAGCAGTTCGGCCAGCTCCGCCTTGGTCAGCGTCGGCAACTCCTTTTCGGCTGCCTGGCGCACCCGATGGGCGGCCAGCGCTTCCTGGAGGACGACGGAGTCGATGTCGTTGTTATTAATTTTGAAGCCCTGCCTTCACATGTTTTGGAAGCTGGAACGCTCGGCAAGCCGCCGCACGGCAGCGGCTCGCAGGTTCCCGACTTGTTCTTTTAAGCGCGCAGTCTGGCGCCGTGCTGTTGTGCCGCCGCCGTTGCCAGGGAGGTCATGATGGCCTCGACGGCATCGTCCTGCAGCGTCGATTGAGTATCTTGCAAGCCAAAGCGGAAAGCAAGACTTTTTTCATCCTGTTCCAATCCTTTCCCGCGATATTCATCAAATAAAACAACGGCTTGCACGAGCTTCCCGTTCGCGTGCGAGGCCAGTTCCGCCTTGAAAGCGTCGAGCAGCGCCTGGGCCGGCACGTCCTGTTTCACGACCAGCGCGAGGTCGCGGGTCGCGCCCGGGAACTTCGAGATGTCGGCATACGACGGCACGTCGCGCGCGCGCAGGGCCTCGGCGTCCACCTCGAACAGCACCGGCGCCTGCGGCAGGTCGTACTTCTGCAGCCAGCGCGGATGCAGCTCGCCGATGAAACCGATCGCCTTGCCGTCCAGTTCCACCTGCGCCGAACGGCCCGGGTGCAAGGCCGGATGCTCGAGCTTGCTGAAGCGGAGCGCACGCGGCGCGAACAGCGCCTCCAGGTCGCCCTTGACGTCGAAGTAGTCGACGGCGCGGGTCGCCTGGCCCCACTGCTCGTCCGCGGCCGGGCCGTAGGCGATGGCGGCGACGCGCTTCGGCTGGTCGAAGCCGGCGATCGACAACGGACCGTCCTGCGCTTCCGGATTGCGGTGGAACACGGCGCCGACTTCGAACACGCGTACGCGGCCGGCCTTGCGGTTGACGTTGTAGCGCACGTTGGCGACCAGGCTGCCGATCAGGTTCGAACGCATCACGCTCATCTGGCTGGCGATCGGGTTCTGCAGCTTGATCGGGTCGGTATTGCCGGCAAAGTCGGCTTCCCACTGGCTTTCCACGAAGCTCATGTTGACCACTTCCTGGTAGCCGAGGTCGGCCAGCTGGTGCCGGATCGCGAACAGCGAGCGGGTGTTTTCCGGCTCGATCAGCATGGCGCTCGGGGCCACCGGCGGCAAGGTCGGAATGTTCTCGAAACCATAAACGCGCGCGACTTCCTCGATCAGGTCTTCCTCGATCTCGATGTCGAAACGGTAGGACGGCGACGTGACGTGGAACAGGCCCGGCTCCTGGGTGAACGGCAGCTGCAGGCGCGTGAAGATGTCGGCGACCATCTCGTCGGTGACGGGCACGCCGATGACCCTGGCGGCACGCGCGGTGCGCAGGGTGACCGGCTTGCGCTCGGGCAGGTTCGCGACCTGGTCGTCGACCGGGCCGACCTTGGTGTCGGCGGTGCCGCAGATCTCGACGATCAGCGCCGTGATGCGCTCGATGTGCAGGGCCGTGGTCGCGTAGTCGACGCCGCGTTCGAAGCGGTGGGCGGCATCGGTCGAGAAGTTGTAGCGGCGCGCGCGGCCCTGGATGGCGTTCGGCCACCAGAAGGCCGCTTCCAGGTAGATGTCGGTGGTCTCCAGCGTGACGGCGGTCGAGTCGCCGCCCA
>CAJYXO010000168.1 GCA_913778765.1 uncultured Massilia sp.
CGCTCGATCTTGCCGGCGTCGATGGCGTAGCGGCGGTCATGGCCGGGACGGTCGGCAACGAAGGCGATCTGCGCGCGGTAGGACCCGCCGCCGGCGCGCGGCTGCAAGGCATCGAGCATATCGCACAACAGGCTTACGACCTCGAGATTGGCTTTTTCGTTCCAGCCGCCGATGTTGTAGACGTCGCCGACCTGCCCTGCCTCAAGCACGCGCCGGATCGCCGCGCAATGGTCGCCCACATAGAGCCAGTCGCGCCGCTGCTGGCCGTCGCCGTAGACCGGCAACGGCTTGCCGGCCAGCGCGTTGTGGATGCACAGCGGGATCAGCTTTTCCGGGAAGTGGAAGGGGCCGTAATTGTTCGAGCAATTGGTGGTCAGCACCGGCAGGCCATAGGTGTGATGCCAGGCCCGCACCAAGTGGTCGCTGGCCGCCTTGCTGGCCGAATAAGGGCTGTTCGGCTCGTAGCGCCGGGTCTCGCCGAAGGCCGGCTCGGTGCTGTCCAGCGAACCGTAGACCTCGTCGGTGGACACGTGCAGGAAGCGGAACGCGGCCTGCTCCGCGGCAGGCAAACCGGTCCAGTACGCGCGCACCGTTTCCAGCAGACGGAAGGTGCCGACGATGTTGGTCTGGATGAAGTCGTCCGGGCCGTGGATGCTGCGGTCGACGTGGCTCTCGGCGGCGAAATTGATCACCGCGCGCGGACGGTGCGCGCGCAGCAGCCGGCCGACCAGTTCGGCATCGCCGATGTCGCCCTGCACGAAGACGTGGCGCGCATCGCCGCGCAGGCTGGCCAGGTTGTCCAGGTTGCCGGCGTAGCTGAGCTTGTCCAGGTTGAGCACCGGCTCGTCGCTGCCGGCAAGCCAGTCCAGGACGAAGTTACTGCCGATGAAGCCGGCGCCGCCGGTGATCAGGATCATGGGGTGAAAGGGTCTGGTGGATGCCAGCCCGTATTGTACGTCCCGCAGCGGCGCCCGGCTCTTTATCGAAGGAAATTGACGCGAACGCAAAACGTGCTTGCCGGCTTCGTGGCATACAGGGGTTTTGTTCAACAAAGGCGGTGTGTATGCGCAAAGCTTGCACGATGTTCCTGCTGATCCTGGCGCTGGCCTCGCCGGCCCGTGGCGGCGCGCCGGACGCCGACCTGCTGGCGGCCCAGCGCGAGGCCGAAGCCCGCGCCGCCATCGCCGAAGCCGAGCGCGCCGAACTCCTGGCGCGCCTGCCGCCCTCCTCGATCAAGCCGCTGCAGGGCAGTATCGATACGCGGCAGTTCGGCGCGGCCGGCCTGGTGCGGGCCTTCGACCTCGCGCGCGACCTGGCCGGCGAGCTGTGCGCCGCCCTCCCCGCGGACCGTCAAACCGCCATCTTCGATCCGGCCACGACCCAGGGCGTGCTGGCGGCGCGCCAGGTCGCCGATGCCATCGAGCGCCTGAAGGACGACCTGACGAAGCAGAACAGGGAACTCCAGCAGCTGATCGAGGCGCACACGCCGCAGGGCAGCGCGGCGGCCGTCGCCCTCGCCCTGCTCACCGCGGTGCCCGCCACCGTCAAGGCCGGCGCGGACATGTCGGCGCTGTTCAAGACCGACGTCTCGGCCCAGGGCATCGCTTACGGCGACGGCGCGCGCAGCCTGTTCACGACCTTCCTCGCGCGCGGCTGCCCGGACAAGGTGGCGGGCCTGGGCGCGGGCTACCTGGGCGAGCTGGACGGGAAACAGACTGCGTCGCTGCTGTCGCGGGTACGGGCGCTGGCCGCGCAGCGCGGCGAATTCGCGAACCGGATCGGGATCCTCGACCGGCTGGCGGATGCGGCCAAGGGCGACGAGAAGCGCGCGCTGGCGTCAGCGGTGGCGGGCGCCGGCGCCTTGTTGAAAGCGGTCGACGCTTTCGTCGATTCGCTGCGGGCCGGCGAGACCGGCGACCGCAGCCCGCTTTACAACGCCGCCCGCTACCTGGGCTATGCCGCGCGCACCGAGGGCATGCTGGTGCTGGACTTCGACCTGCGGCTGGAAGGCATGGCGATCGTGAAGGATGCGCTGTTCACGGGGCAGAAGCTGCGCCTGTCCGGGGTGGCCTTCCTGTGGTACCGGGTGCATGCGCCGGATGGGAGCTTGCGGCTGGCGGATGCGGTGCGGCGGGTGGCGCGGCCGGTGGAAGTCGATTTGCGCGGCGATGCGGTCGATGCGGCTTTCTGGACTTCGGATGCCCGGCACGACAGTAGCGTGGATTAGCGTTCCAGCTTCGCGACCTTCTGCTCGATCGCGCCGAAGATCGACTTGCCCTTCTCGTCCAGCATCTCGATGCGGATGGTGTCGCCGAAGCGCATGAACTGGGTGACCGGCTGGCCGAATTCGATGGTCTCCAGGCAGCGCTGTTCGGCGATGCAGGAATACCCCTTCAGCGCATCCTTGTTCGACACCGTGCCCGAGCCGACGATGCTGCCGGCGCACGCGTTGCGGGTCTTGCACAGGTGGGCGATCAGCTGCGGGAAGTTGAAGACCATGTCGACGCCGGCGTCCGGCTGGCCGACCAGGCGGCCGTTCCAGGTCGAGCGCAGCGGCAGGTGGACCTTGCCGCCGCGCCAGGAATCGCCCAGTTCGTCGGGCGTCACCGCCACCGGCGAAAACGCCGTCGCCGGTTTCGACTGGAAGAAGCCGAAGCCCTTCGCCAGTTCGGGCGGGATCAGGTTGCGCAGCGAGACGTCGTTGGCCAGCATGAGCAGGCGGATCTGCTGGTGCGCTTCGTCGGGCGTGGCGCCCATCGCCACGTCTCCCAGGACGACGGCGATTTCCGCTTCGAAGTCGATGCCCCATTCCTCGTGGGCCAGCACGATGTCGTCCATCGGGCCGATGAAGTCGTCGCTGCCGCCCTGGTACATCAAGGGGTCTTCCCAGAACGAGGCCGGCATCTCGGCGCCGCGCGCCTTGCGCACCAGTTCGACGTGGTTGACGTAGGCCGAGCCGTCCGTCCACTGGTAGGCGCGCGGCAGCGGCGCCATGCAGCGCGCCGGGTCGAAGTCGAAGGGACGGCGCGTGCGGCCGCCGTTCAGGTCGTCGTAGAGCGTTGCCAGCTGGGGCGCGATGAAGGCCCAGTCGTCGAGCGCGGCCTGCAGGGTCGGCGCGATGCCGTCGGCGACGTGGGCGGTTTTCAGGTCGCGCGAGACGACCATCAGCTGGCCGTCGCGCGTGCCGTCGTTGAGGGTAGCGAGTTTCATCCCGCTATTGTAGCGTTCTCAGAAGCTGCCCAGCAGTCCCAGGCCGACCACGTTCTGGTAATAGTTGTAGTCGATCAGGCTCTGGCCGTAGCCCGAAAAGTACTGCGCATAGCCCTTGAAATGGCCGGCCAGCGGGAAGGCCCAGCTGAGCTGGACGGCGCCGCGCTGGGTCTGGAAGTTGCGGCGCAGCAGGGCCGAATAATCGTGGCCGTTGCTGCGGTAGGTGACGCTCAGGTCGCCGCGCCCCAGGTAGTCGACGATGGCCGGGTTGTTGTCGTCGGCGGCCGCCTCGTTGATGCGCTTCCACACGCGGCCCAGCACCGTGAAGCCGGCGCGCTCGAGGCCGACCTGCGCATAGACCCGGTTCCAGCTGCGCGACAGCGAGCCCGCCTGGCCGTTCGACTGGTGCACCGCGCCCAGGTTGAGGAAGCTGGCGTGCATGCCCAGCAGGTTGACGTTCAGCGGCGTCACCACCATCAGCTCGGGCTGGTAATTGGTTTCGCGGAAGGGGCTGGAGGCCTGGCGGTTGCCGGCCTGCCAGAAGCTGTTCTGGGTGTAGCCGAACCAGACGTCGACCGGCTTGTCGAAGGCGGTCTCGACCAGCTTGGTCTTGAAGCCGAGCTGGAACACGAGTTCCGAGTGCGAAAGGTCGGTGGTCAGGTCGGCGATGTCGCGGAAAGGCCGATAGGGCTCGTTGTTCGGATGCGCGGTGCGCGTGACCATCAGGTAGTTCACGTTGTGCGGCCGGAAATTGAAGATGCCGCGGCGGTGCGCCTGGTCGAGCTCCCAGTGGTCGGCCAGGCTGAAGCCGCGGGTCTTTTCCGGCGACAAATCGAGCGAGGCTTCGACTTCGGGAGCGACCACGGCCACCGATGCGGCGGCCGGCACATCGGCGACGGACGCCGCGGCTGGGACGGCCGCCGGCGCAATGGCCGGGCCGATCGCGCCGCCGGCCGCGGTGCGGGCCGAAGTCGAGGCGCCGTCTGCCGGACTCACGCCGGCGAGGCGGTCATAGCAGGCCAGGCGCCGGGCGCCATCCGGGATGCGGGCACAGCCGGACAGGTCGGGCCTTGCCTGCTGGGACCAGGCCGGCGCGTTGAGTAAGATCAGTGCGGAAAAGGAGAGAAATCGATGCGTTTTCGTGGACATTTATTGTCATCTTGCAAAATTACGAGATGAGAGTGTCGCGTAAAAGCGTCTTTTGCGTCGCACGGCAGTATTTATACCGTCCTAGACAAGATTTCTTTGGCCAAGCCTGGGTTCCGCTTCCGCGGCAACGACGCTATCGCTTACGCAGGGACCAACAGATCCAGCTGTGCCTTCTCCAGATAACACCACGCCCCTTCCTTCAGGCCCAGCGACTCGAGCGTCAGGCCACCGATCTGCGAGCGGTGCAGCGCGGCGCAATGGTTGCCGGCTGCCGCCAGCATGCGCTTGACTTGATGGTACTTGCCCTGCTCCAGCACGATCTCGAGCTGGTGTTCGCCGCGCTGCACGCAGGTGACGGCCGCCAACGGAGCCGGTTCGTCGTGCAATTGCACACCGGCGAGCAACTGATCGACCAGCGCCTGGGTCACCGGCTCCTGGGTCGTCGCCTGGTAGACCTTCGGCACGTGGCGCTTGGGCGAGGACTGGGCGTGGATGAAGGGACCGTCGTCCGACATCAGCAGCAGCCCCGTGGTGTCATGGTCGAGGCGGCCGACCGGCTGGACTTCGCGCCAGGTAAATTGTTCGGGCAACAAAGTCAGCACACCGGGATGGTGGCTGGGCTTGCGCGAGCATTCGAAATTGGCCGGCTTGTAGAGGGCGATGTAGACGCGTTCGCGGTAGACCCATTCCTCGTCGAACACGGTCAGCACCAGGCCATCGGTCTCGACCGTCGTCTTGTAGTTGTCTTCCACTTCGCCGTTGACGGCGACGTCGCCGTCCTCGATCAGGGCGCGGCAGTATTTGCGTGTGCCGAAGCCCTGGGATTGCAGCACACGGTCAAGGGATAATTTGCTCATGGGGCGCGACTTTAACAGAACCGATGTGTAGAGCAAAGCTGAGTTAGTTCGGCTGTTTGAATGCGTGTCTAGAACACGTTTGACACACGTCAAGAGCCACCAAGTTCTCGTTGATAGACTTCAACCTCGTTAGGAATCGACCTACACACGTTGAGCGTAGGACTACGACCCAAGAGCTTGTAGGACTAATGCTCACCGACCTTCAATCCGAACAGACGAGGCAAAAGTGCAGACCGAACAATATCAAGACCGTCTTCCCTTCCCGTCGGGAAGCGCAACCGAGCAGGCAATGCAGGACGCCGCCCTCGCATATGCGGCGATCTTCCCGACCCAGCTGGCGCTGGCGCGCTGGACGCGCGGCGGCGACGTGCCCCATATTTTTTCCTCGACCCGCCACGCCCCCTTGCGCACGGCCTGGTATGCCCAGGCCCAGCGCGATTTCCAGTCCTGGCTGGAACAAGGCGGCTTTCATGCCGAATGAGCCTATGCCAAACGAAAACGACGGCTTGCGCCGTCGTTTTCACCCTTGCGGGCGTCCAACCTGAGGAATGGAGATCTCTCGAAACCGCCTTGAAGCGGGTCTGTAGGTGTAAGCTACAAGACAACTATAGCCGACGTTTCGGAAGTTTCAAGGCAAATATTGAGACCGATCAGCGGAGGCTAGGCACGGCCCCGCGGTAAATAGAGTGCACGGCGCCCGCGCCCACCGATGCGCCAAATTTCTTCAGCACACGTTCCGGCAGACCTTCGTGCGCGGTGTAGTCGATGATGTCCTCGGCCTTCACGACATCGCGGGCGACGGTATCCACGGTGCCGAAACCGTCAGCCAGCCCCATCTCGACCGCCTTGGCGCCGGTCCAGTAGAGGCCGGAAAAGATTTCCGGATTTTCCTTCAGGCGCTTGCCACGCCCGGCGCGCACCACCGAAATAAATTGCTCATGAATCTCGTTGAGCATGGCCAGCGCATGCTGCTTCTGCTTGTCCGATTGCGGGCTGAATGGGTCGAGGAAGCCCTTGTTCTCGCCCGCCGTCAGCAGGCGGCGCTCGATGCCCAGCTTGTCCATCAGCCCGGTAAAGCCGAAGCCGTCCATCAGCACGCCCACCGAGCCGACGATGCTGGCCTTGTTGACATAGATCTTGTCGGCGGCCGCGGCGATGTAATAGCCGCCGGAGGCGCAGATCTCGTCGACGACCACGTACAGCGGCTTGTTCGGATAACCCTTCTTGAGGCGCTGGATCTCGTCGACGATGATGCCGGCCTGCACCGGGCTGCCGCCCGGGCTGTTGATGCGCAGCACGACCGCGGCCGAACCGGCGTCCGAGAAAGCCTTGTTCAGCGACGGGATCACGGTATCGGCGGCGCCGCTGCCTTCATCGTCGATGGCGCCGTCGATCTCGATCAGAGCGGTATGGCGGCCCAGCGATTCGATGTCGGATCCGCCGAAGTTGAAGTCGAAATAGGCCCAGATCGAAAAAAATGCCAGCAGCAGGAAGGACAGCTTGAAGAAGATGCCCCAGCGCCGCGCGGCGCGCTGCTCGCGCACCGTGGCGAACACGAGGCGCTCGAGGGTTTCCCGTTCCCATTGGCGGACCGGGCCCGCGCCCTCGTTCGCGTTCTGATTGTCGTTCCTGGTGTTTTCGCTCATAGACTTGATTGGGTTTGCTTGGGCGGCTGGAAATGCTGGTCCGGCTGCCAGTAGACGCCGTCGCCGGTTTCACGCACCGCGATCGGGCGCAGCCTGCCGCCGCGGCAGGGACCGCCGGTGCAGACGCCGGTTTCCGGCACGTAGATCGCGCCGTGCGTCGAACACATCAGGTACAGCTTGCTCGACTCGAAGAACTCGCCCTTGAACCAGTCCAGCTCGATGGGCACGTGGGCGCAGCGGTTCAGGTAGCCGTAGACCTTGCCGCCATGGCGCACCACGAAGCCGGTCGCTTCGTCACCGAAGGCGAGGACCGGAAAGCGCACGCCGATGCCGCCGTCCACCAGGGCATCGGACCCGCAGATATAGACTTCGTTCGCCTCGCTCATGCGTTCTCGATCAACCACTGATGGAGCTCCGGGACGTTCTTTGCCGTAAAGATCGGGTGACATGCCTGCAGTTGCTGCACAGGATGCGCGCCGTACTCGACCGCAATGCCGGATGCGCCCGCGTTGTTGGCCATAAGCAAGTCATGCGTTGTGTCGCCGATCATAACGGTACGGCGCATGTCCTGCCCCAGTTCCCTTGTCAATTCTTGCAACATTGCAGGGTGGGGCTTGGAAAATGTCTCGTCTGCGCAACGGGTCGCATCGAAGGTCGACAGCAGGCTGCAAGCGTTCAGCGCCCGGTTCAGCCCGACCCGGCTTTTGCCGGTCGCAACGGCCAGGAAATAGCCGAGCTGGGACAGCTCTTCCAGCATGGCCGGCACCCCCTTGAACAGCACCAGTTCGTGGTCTTTTGTCAGGAAATGGTAACGATATCGCTCCACCATGCGCGGATATAAAGCCGGATCGATGTCCGGCATGACGGCCTGCATCGCCTCCGCCAGGCCGAGACCGATCACATGCGCGGCGGCGGCATCGCTGGGGACGCTCAGCCCGAGGTCCCTGGCGGCAGACTGTATACATTTGACGATGGTGGCGGTGCTGTCCATCAGCGTGCCGTCCCAGTCGAAGACGATCAGGTCGAATTGCTTTCTAGCCATGTTGTGCTTTGCTTGTCGGTTGCCCCAAGCTTACCAAGAAACGCTCGCACTCCGGCGGCAAGGGCGCCGTCAGGGTCAGCGGTTTGCCGGTCTCGGGGTGCTGGAAGGTGATCCGGTAAGCGTGCAGGAACATGCGCTTGAGGGCGCCACGCGTGTCGTTTGCCTTCTGAAGCTGCTTGTTAAGGGCAAAATCGCCGTATTTCTCGTCACCCGCGATTGGGAAGCAGCTCGACGCCAGATGCACGCGGATCTGGTGCGTGCGTCCGGTCTTGAGCTCGGCTTCGAGCAGGGCGAAGCCTTCCCACTTGCGCAGCAGATTGAACACGGTATGGGCTTCCTGGCCGCCGGCCTGCACCACCACGCGGCGCTCGCCGTCCGGCGTGCTGAACTTGTGCAGCGGCAGCTTGATGTGCTGGCGCGGGTTGGTCCAGTTGCCGCTCACCAGGGTCAGGTAGCGCTTGTCGGTGACGCCTTCGCGCATCTGCTCGTGCAGGTTGGTGAGGGCTGAACGTTTCTTTGCAAGCAACAGCAAGCCCGAGGTTTCGCGGTCGAGACGGTGCACCAGTTCCAGGAACTTGGCCTGGGGCCGGGCCGCGCGCAACTGTTCGATGACACCATACGACACGCCGGAACCGCCGTGCACGGCCACGCCGGCCGGCTTGTCGATCACCAGCAGGTGGCTGTCCTCATGCACGATGTGGAATTCCGCACCCGGCACCGGCGCGCTGCCGGCCGCCTTTTCGGCGATCCGGATCGGCGGAATGCGCACGATGTCGCCGGTTTGCAGGCGGTACAACTGATCGATCCGGCCCTTGTTGACGCGCACTTCGCCGGAACGGAGGATGCGGTAAATATGGCTTTTTGGTACACCCTTGCAGACGCGCAGCAGGTAATTGTCGATGCGCTGTCCAGCCTCTTCCTCAGCAATTGTTACAAGCTGGACAGAATTTCTCTCTAAGTCCTTCATTTTGAATATATAATCGACAGGCGGCGGTCAAACCTCTGCTGGTGTAAGAATTAAAACGATATTTTACACAGGGGCGTCTCCGTCGGCCCCGCAATAATGCGAAATCGATGAAGAAAAGTAGGAATCTCGCAAAACCGTAGCAAGCGGAAGCAGTGTCGGTCGAGAAGCGCAGCTGTACGGAGGTACAGCGAGCATCGCAGGCCGGCAATGCGACGCGCAGCAGGTTTGGTGAGATGACAAAATGTGTACGCACTGTCCTTTGCATGCCAGGGTTGCACCGCAGTTGTAATCGGGTAGCGCACAGGACTGCAGGATTGGATTGTTTGGAATCTTAAGGATAAGTACCGGCAAGCCGGCCTCAGGCTGGCTCGCCGGGTGATGGCGTCGATAACGCTTGTCGTTGTTGCCCGACCCGCTGAAGGGGCCTGGAAGCCGTGCGACGCGCAGGCTGTTCATGGCTCCGGCAGGCTTTATCGCGAGGATTCGCAGGCCAAGGCTGATGGATCGCCTGGTCCGCAATCCCGATAATCCCGCCCGCGGTCTGGCTGTGGTCGCTTTTAGCACCCGCCCCGAGGCCCTGCGCCGCCCTGACCGGGCCGCGCCGGCCAAGCAAGGTTGCGGCGTGCGCGCGACAATGACGTTCGATGCCACTGCGCCCTGTGGCCGGCAATGCCGTGCCACGCCCCGGGCATACCACCGCCAACACTCCCCTCCCCGCGTACATCCCTGTACCTTCGCCGCTCCTGACAAGAGCGGCACGCAACGGCCCCCGGGTCGCGGAGTTAATAAAAATGAAACGCATGTTGTTTAACGCTACGCAGCAAGAGGAGCTGCGCGTAGCGATTGTCGACGGCCAAAAACTGATCGACATCGATATCGAGACCGCTGGTCGGGAACAGCGCAAATCGAATATCTACAAAGGTGTCATTACCCGAATCGAACCCTCCCTCGAAGCCTGCTTCGTCAGCTACGGCGAAGACCGCCACGGTTTCCTCCCCTTCAAAGAAGTCGCCCGCTCCTATTTCCGTGACGGTGTCGATGTCCGCAATTGCACCATCAAGGAAGCATTGCGCGAAGGCCAGGAAGTCATGGTCCAGGTCGAGAAAGAGGAACGCGGCAACAAGGGCGCGGCACTGACCTCCTTCATTTCGCTGGCTGGCCGTTATCTGGTCCTGATGCCGAACAATCCGCGTGGCGGCGGCGTCTCGCGCCGCGTCGAAGGCGAAGAACGCCAGGAACTGCGCGAGACCATGGACAAGCTGGACCTGCCGCAAGGCATGTCGGTGATTGCCCGCACCGCCGGCATCGGCCGCACGGTCGAAGAACTGCAGTGGGACCTGAACTACCTGATGCAACTGTGGCGCGCGATCGAAGGCGCCGGCAAGTCGGCCCCGGGCCCCTTCCTGATCTACCAGGAATCCTCGCTGGTCATCCGCGCCATCCGCGACTACTTCCAGCCCGACATCGGCGAAGTCCTGATCGACACCGACGAGATCTTCGACCAGGCCCAGCAGTTCATGAGCCACGTGATGCCGGACATGGCGCACCGCGTCAAGCGCTACTCCGACGACGTCCCGCTGTTCTCGCGTTTCCAGATCGAACACCAGATCGAGACCGCCTACGCACGCACCGTGCCGCTGCCGTCGGGTGGCGCGATCGTGATCGACCACACCGAAGCCCTGGTCTCCATCGACGTCAACTCGGCCCGCGCGACCCGCGGCTCGGACATCGAAACCACCGCCTTCAACACCAACTGCGAAGCGGCCGACGAAGTGGCCCGCCAGCTGCGCCTGCGCGACCTGGGCGGCCTGATCGTGATCGACTTCATCGACATGGAAGTCGCCAAGAACCAGCGCGAAGTCGAACAGCGCCTGAAGGATGCCCTGCACCATGACCGTGCACGCGTCCAGATGGGCAAGATCTCGCGCTTCGGCCTGATGGAACTGTCGCGCCAGCGCCTGCGTCCGTCGCTGTCGGAAGGCTCGCACGTGAGCTGCCCGCGCTGCTCGGGCACCGGCCACATCCGCGATACCGAATCCTCCGCCCTGCAGGTCCTGCGCATCATCCAGGAAGAGGCGATGAAGGAAAATTCGGCCGCGATCCACGTGCAAGTGCCGGTCGACGTCGCCGCCTTCCTGCTGAACGAGAAGCGCGGCGAAGTGCTGAAGATCGAGAACCGCCACCGCATCACGGTCATCCTGATCCCGAACAAGCACCTCGAAACCCCGCACTACAAGCTCGAGCGCATCAAGCACGACGATCCGCGCCTGGAAGACGCGGCCGCCAGCTACGCCATGGCCGAGTCGGCCGACACCGACATGGCCTACGCCAAGCGCCAGAAGGAAGAAGCCAAGCCGCGCCAGGAAGCGGTCGTCAAGACCATCACCCCGGCCCAGCCGGCGCCGACGGTGGAACGCCCGGTCAAGGTGGAAGCGCCTGCCGCTGCGCCCGCCGCTGCCGCGCCGGCCGCACCGGTGGCGCAGCCGCCGGCCGAGCAGGGTTTCTTCGCCAAGCTGCGTAACTTCTTCTTCGGCACCCCGGTTCCGATGACCCCGCCGCCGGCCCCGGCCGCAGCGCCGGTCAAGCCGGCTGAAACCGCACCGGCGGCCGCCGAGCGCGGCGAGCGTGGCGGCCGTGGCCAGCGCAATGGCCGCGGCGCACGCAGCGGCACCGGCAAGGGCCGCGAGCGCGAGGACCGCGAACAGGTCGCGAAAGCCGCCCCGGGCGAAGAAACCGCGAAACCGGTCGACGCCGAAGGTAAACCGGCACGCCAGCCGCGCAAGCCGCGTGAACAGCGCGAGCCGCGCGAAGCCCGCGAAACCCGCGAAACCACCGACGTGCAGGCCCCGGCGACGCCGCGTACCGAACGCGCTGAACGCGGTGGCGAGCGCGCCGAACGCGCCGAGCGTCCGGAACGCCAGCCGCGCCAGCCGCGTGAACGTGCCGAGCGCAGCGAACGTGCGCCAGTCGCCGCTGAAGCCAAGACCGAGGAACTGAACCTGGTCCAGGCCACCGCATCGGCCGGCCCGAACGGCGAGCAGGAAATCGTCCAGGACGAGCTCGTGAAATCCGTGACGGCCGTCGGCCCGAACGGCGAGGAAGTCGATGCCGAAGGTGGCGACGAACCGCGCCGCCGCCGTCGTCGTGGCGGCCGCAATCGCAACCGCCGCGACCGCGACGGCGCCGAGATCGTCGAGAACGAGAGCGGTGAAGAGGGCGCCGCACCGGCCTTCGCCCCGGTCGCCGACGAGGAAGCCGCCAAGTTCCAGGCCGAGACCAAGGCTGCGAAGACCAGGGGCGCCAAGCCGGCCAAGGCCGAGGCCCCGGGTCCGTGGCCCTTCCCGACCGCTGCCTCGGTGAAGGCCGCTGCGGAGAAAGCCGCCGCCGAACGCGCCGCCGCCGAACAGGCCGCCGCCCGCGAGCAGGCCGAGAAGGCTGCCGCCGCCGCACTCGAAGCCGCTGCCGCACAGGCTGCCGCGCAAGCCGCTGCCGAAGCCGCGAAGGCATCGCAGCAGGGTCCGTGGCCGTTCCCGACCGCGAAGTCGGTGGCTGATGCTGCCGCCCGTGCCGCGGCGCCGGCGGCGCCGGTTGCTGCTGCGCCGGTCGCTGCTGCTCCGGCTGCTCCGGCTGCTCCGGCTGCTCCGGTTCCGGCTGCTCCGTCTCCAGCAGAAGCCGCCGCCGCACCGGCTCCCGTGGCGCCGGCTCCGCAGCCGGTCGTGATGCCGGCCCCGGTGGCGCCGGTGGCGCAAGTTGCTCCGGCTCCGGCTCCGGCTCCGGCCGCCGCCCCGGCCGACCTGGGTGCGGCGCTGGCCGAAGCCGGCCTGCAGCTGGCTTCGACCGATCCGGAAAAAATGCGCGCCGCCCAGGAAGCGGCCGCCCAGGCCCAGCAGCCGGTCCGTATGGGCCGCACCCGCAAGGTGGCTCCGCCGCCGGTGCAGGAGCCGCTGATCCAGGTGGATACGCGTCAGTAAGCAGTGATCGGGCCGTCTTCGGACGGCTTCGTGAAAGGGGAAGCTTCGGCTTCCCTTTTTCATTGATGTAAGATGAGCAACCGCCACGCTCATCCCTATATCAGTGCCACCCACCCCCGCCTTCCGCACCGCCCTGCGCTACTGGCTCAAACTCGGCTTCATCAGCTTCGGCGGTCCGGCCGGGCAGATCGCCATGATGCATGCCGAGCTGGTCGAGCGGCGGCGCTGGATTTCGGAGCAGCGCTTCCTGCATGCCCTCAACTACTGCATGCTGCTGCCGGGTCCCGAAGCGACCCAGCTGGCGGTCTACATCGGCTGGCTGCTGCACCGCACGCGCGGCGGCATCGCGGCGGGCCTGCTGTTCGTGCTGCCCTCGCTGCTGCTCCTGATCGGTTTGTCGTGGATCTACATGGCCTACGGCCACGTTCCCGCCATCGCCGGGGTCATGAACGGCATCAAGCCGGCCGTGGTCGCCATCGTGCTGGGGGCGGCCTGGCGCATCGGCAGCCGCACCATCCGCAATCCGCTGCTGGCTGCGATCGCCGTCGCTGCCTTTGTGGCGATCGCCGTGTTCGGGCAGCCTTTCCCCCTGATCGTGCTGGGCGCCGCGCTGGCCGGCTTGGTCGGCGGACGCCTGCGTCCGGCCCTGTTCCAGCTTGGCGGCGCGCATACTGCCGCCAACAAATCGTATGGCCCGGCGCTGATCGACGACGACACGCCGACGCCGCCGCACGCCCGCTTTTCCTGGCCGGGACTGGCGCGCGTGGCGCTGGCCGGCTGTGGCCTCGGGCTGGCGGCCTGGCTGGTGCTGGCGGCAATGGTCGGGCCATCCGGCGCGCTGGCGCAGATGGGCTGGTTCTTCACCAAGGCCGCGCTGATGAGCTTCGGCGGCGCCTATGCCGTGCTGCCCTACGTGGTGCAGGGCGCGGTCGAACACTACGGCTGGCTCAGCGCCGGCCAGATGATCGACGGCCTGGCGCTCGGCGAGACCACGCCAGGGCCGCTAATCATGATCGTGGCCTTCGTCGGCTTCGTCGGCGGCTGGACCCATGCGCTGTTCGGGCCGGAGGCCCTGTTCGCGGCCGGCGCGGCCGGCGCCGCGGTGGCGGCCGCCTTCACCTTCCTGCCCTCCTTCATCTTCATCCTGGCCGGCGGGCCGCTGGTCGAATCGACGCGCGGCAATATACGCATGACGGCTCCCTTGAGCGCCATTTCGGCGGCGGTGGTCGGCGTGATCGCCAGCCTGGCCGTGTTCTTCGGCAGCCAGGTCTTCTTCGCCGACGGCAGCCCGCAGTGGCAGCCGATCGCGATCGGCGTCGCGGCCGGCATCGCCCTGCTGCGCTACAAGGCCGGGACGATCCGGCTGATCCTCGCCTGTGCGCTGGCGGGCCTCGTGCTATCGTATTGGCATGTCTGAAAAAATCATCATGCTGGGCGATGCGCGATCGCCGGCGATGCCCGTCCCCGAGGTCCTGGGCGCGCCCACCGGCCTGCTCGCCGACGCGCTCGGCCGGCCCCTGCACGACCTGCGCATCTCGGTCACGGACCGCTGCAACTTCCGCTGCGTCTACTGCATGCCGAAGGAAGTCTTCGACAAGAACTACGCCTACCTGCCGCACGCCTCGCTCCTGAGCTTCGAAGAGATCACGCGCGTGGCGCGGCTGTTCGTGGCCCATGGCGTCGAGAAGATCCGCCTGACCGGCGGCGAGCCGCTGCTGCGCAAGGACCTGGAGCGCCTGGTCGCCCAGCTGCGCGCACTGCGGACGCCGTCCGGCCGTCCGCTCGACCTGACCCTCACCACCAATGGCTCACTGCTCGCGCGCAAGGCGCGCAGCCTCAAGGACGCCGGCCTGGACCGCGTCACGGTCTCGCTCGACGCCATCGACGACGCCGTGTTCAGGCGCATGAACGACGTCGACTTCGCCGTCTCCGACGTCCTCGAGGGCATCGACGCCGCGCACGCCGTGGGCCTGGGCCCGGTGAAGGTCAACATGGTGGTCAAGGGCGGCACGAACGATGCGCAGATCCTGCCGATGGCGCGCCACTTCAAGGGCTCGCCCACCATCCTGCGCTTCATCGAATACATGGACGTGGGCGCCTCGAACGGCTGGAACATGGACGAGGTGATCCCGTCCGGCGAAGTGGTGCGGCGCATCGCCGCCGAGATGCCGCTCGAACCGGTCGGCGCCAACTATGCGGGCGAGACCGCGTCGCGCTGGCGTTACCTGGACGGTTCCGGCGAAGTCGGCATGATCTCGAGCGTGACCCAGGCCTTCTGCAGCGACTGCTCGCGCATCCGCCTGTCCACCGAGGGCAAGCTCTACACCTGCCTGTTCGCGACCCGCGGCCACGACCTGCGCGCCCTGCTGCGCGAAGGCCGCAGCGATCTCGAGATCCAGTCGTCCATCGCCCAGCTGTGGAGCCGGCGCGCGGACCGCTATTCCGAGACGCGCACCGTCAACACGGATGGACTGGGACGCGGCGCCGGCAAGAAAATCGAAATGTCTTACATCGGTGGATAATTAAAACATGAATACTGCATCGATCAGCGGCCTGGTCCTGGCCGGCGGACGCGGCACGCGCATGGGCAGCGTCGACAAGGGCCTGCAAGCCTTCGGCGGCTCGACCATGGTGGCGCACGTGCTGGAGCGCCTGCGCCCGCAGGTGGCGCAGGTCGCCATCAACGCCAACCAGAACCTCGATACCTACGGCGCGTTCGGCGTGCCGGTGTGGCCGGACGATACGCCGGGCTTTGCCGGTCCGCTGGCCGGACTGGAAGCCGGTCTGCGGCGCTGTGCCACGCCGTATCTTCTCACTGCTCCCTGCGATTCGCCCTTCCTGCCGTTTGATTTGGCTGAACGCTTGCTGGCGGGCCTGCTGCAAGCGGATGCCGACCTGGCGCTGGCGGTCACCGAAGAGAACGGGCTGCGCCAGCCGCATCCGGTGTTCTGCCTGGTGAAAGCCGACAAGGCCGATGTGCTCTCAAGCTATCTTGCCGCCGGCGGACGCCGCATGGATGGCTGGTATCCGCAGATCAAGGTCGCCGAGGTGCCGTTCGAGGATGCGGATGCCTTCCGCAACATCAATACCCGCGACGAGCTGCAATCGCTCGATCCTGCCCGGCCTCCGCGCCTGGCCGACGTGGTCAGCTGCGTCTCCGGCTACGACCCGGACGCCCTGCCGGTGCGCGACGCCCAGAAGATCATCCGCGAATTCGTCGCGCCCGTGCGCGCGACCGAACAGGTGGCCCTGCGCGCCGCGCTGGGCCGCGTGCTGGCGGCCGATGTCACGTCGCCGATCGACGTGCCGGCCCACGACAATTCGGCAATGGATGGCTATGCGCTGCGCGGCGAGGATCTGTCTGCGGACGCCGAAGTGCGCCTGCGCGTGATCGACACCGTGTACGCGGGCCGCACGTCCAACGCGGTGCCCGTTCGAGGCGAATGCGTGCGCATCATGACCGGTGGCGTGATGCCGGCCGGCTGCGACAGCGTGGTGCCGCAGGAATTCGTGCGCGAGCTCGACGGCGCGATCGCCATGGCGCCCGGCGCCATCCGCGCCGGCGACAACCGGCGCTTCGCCGGCGAGGATTTAAAAGCCGGCGGCGCGGCCCTGCGTCGCGGCAAAGTGATCCGCCCGGCCGACCTGGGCCTGCTGGCATCGCTGGGCGTGGCCGAGGTGCCGGTGCAGCGCCGCCTGCGGGTCGCGTTTTTCTCGACCGGCGACGAACTGCGCTCGATCGGCCAGCCGCTGGACGAAGGCTGCGTCTACGACAGCAACCGCTACACCATCTACGGCATGCTGCAGCGCCTGGGCTGCGACCTCATCGACATGGGCGTGGTGCGCGACGATCCGCAGGCGCTGGAAACGGCGTTGCGCGAAGCCTGCGAAAACGCCGACGCCATCGTCACCTCCGGCGGCGTCTCGGTCGGCGCCGCCGACTACACCAAGCAGATCATGGCGAACCTCGGCGACGTCACCTTCTGGAAGATCGGCATGCGCCCGGGCCGCCCGCTGGCCTTCGGCCGCATCGCCTCGAACGGCCGCAGCGCCTTCCTGTTCGGATTGCCGGGCAATCCGGTGGCGGTGATGGTGTCCTTCTACTTCTTCGCGCGCGAAGCGCTGCTGCGCATGATGGGAGCGGAGGCGCCTTTGCCGCTCCTGAAGGCGCGCTCCGTGGTTTCCATCCGCAAAAAGCCGGGGCGCACCGAATATCAGCGTGGCGTGCTGGCGCGCGGTTCGGATGGTTTGCCCGAGGTGAAGATCACCGGTTCGCAGGGCTCGGGCATCCTGCGCTCGATGTCGGAAGCGAACTGCATGGTGGTGCTGCACGATGAGCAGGGTGGCGTGCAGGCGGGCGAGATGGTGGATGTGCTGATGTTCGAGGGGCTGGTTTAACGCCTGGGCCGCCGCATCGGTTCAGCGCGTCTTTCCCGCGAATCAGTCGTCGCGCTCGGGGCTCTCCGCCCCCAGCATCAACTGCGCCGCCTCGCTCGGCAGCGCCTCCACCGACTTCAACTTGCGCGCCATCTGCCGGCTGCGCACCTCGGCATTCTCGATGTTCTTGGCCGCGCGCTCGAGCGTGGTTTTGGTGGCGGCCAGGACGTCACCGAACTTGCCGAACTCGGTCTTCACGGCGCCCAGCACCTGCCACACCTCGGACGAGCGCTTTTCCAGCGCCAGCGTGCGGAAGCCCATCTGCAGGCTGTTCAGCAGCGCGGTCAGGGTCGAGGGGCCGGCGATCGTCACGCGCAGGCTGCGCTGCAGGTCGTCGGCGAGGCCGGGACGGCGCATCACTTCGGCGTACAGGCCCTCGGTGGGCAGGAACAGGATCGCGAAGTCGGTGGTCTGCGGCGGCGAGACGTATTTTTCGCAGATGGTTTTCGCCTCGTTGCGCACCGCGCGTTCCAGCTCGGCGCCATAGCGCAGGACGCCGTCGGCATCGGCGGAATCCGCGGCGTCGACCAGGCGTTCGTACTGCTCCTTCGGGAACTTGGCGTCGACCGGCAGCCACAGCGGCGGGCCGCCTTCGACCGTGCCCGGCAGCTTGATCGCGAACTCGACGCGCGCGTTCGAGCCGGCCACCGTCTCGACGTTCTTGGCGTACTGGTCGACGGTCAGCACCTGTTCGAGCAGCATCTCGAGCTGCACTTCGCCCCAGGTGCCGCGGGTCTTCACATTGGTCAGCACGCGTTTCAGGTCGCCCACGCCCACCGCCAGCTGCTGCATTTCGCCCAGCCCCTGGTGCACCCGCTCGAGGCGGTCCGAGACCTGGCGGAAGGATTCCGTCAGCCGCGTCTCCAGGGTCGCGTGCAGCTTCTCGTCGACGGTCTGGCGCATCTCTTCCAGGCGGCGCGCGTTGTCGGTCTGCAGGTCGCGGATCTTGGTTTCCAGCGTGCCCCTCACCTCCAGCATGCGCTGGGCATTCGATTCGGTCAGGTTGGCCAGCGCGCTGTTCATGCTGTCGGCGAAGCGCTTCAGGGTGCGCGCCTGCTCCTCGCGGCCGCCGGAAGACTGCAGCTGGATCTGCTGGCGCATCGCGTCGAGCTGCTGGGCGGTGGCGGCCTGGTTCTGCGCCAGGTGCGAGGCCAGTTCCTGGCGCGTGGCCTGGGCGCTGGCCTGCAGCTCGTGGCGCAGCTCGCGCTCGAGGCGTTCGAAGGCGTGGGCCGCGCCGTCGCTGTTCTTGTCGATGCGGCTGCGCGAGAACAGCATGAATTGCAGCGCCAGCACGGCCAGCAGGCCGGCGGCAAGAACGATGAACTCGATGATGGACATGGTGATCAGTGCGGTCTGTTGCGCATCCAGTCGGCGGTCTGGTAGAACGCGCCCATCAGCCGCAGGCGCAGGTCGTCGTCGTAGCCGAGATCTTCCAGCGCCATCGCCATGCAGCGCAGCCACTGGTCGCGCTCCGTGGTGCCGATCGCGAACGGCAGGTGGCGCGCGCGCAGCATCGGGTGGCCGTACTTTTCGATGAAGAGATTCGGCCCGCCCAGCCAGCCGGACAGGAACATGAACAGCTTGTCGCGCGAGCCGTCGTTGGGGACGGGGTGCATGGCGTGGATGCCGGCGAAGTCGGCTTCCAGCTGCATGATGTCGTAGAAGCGGTCGACCAGTTCGCGCAGGCGGCTTTCGCCGCCGATCAGCTCATACGCGGTGCGTTCGTCCTGCGCCTGCGCCGCGTCTTGTTGGGTATTCTGAGTGTCTTGCATCCGCCCATTTTATCTCAGGCTTCCCGCAGCGTCTGCAGCGGTGGCTGCCGCAACACGTTCCGCAAACCCAGCCAGCCGCCGATCAGCGCACACACCGCGCCGACCACCAGCCCGGCCGCCCACACCTGCGGCTCGAAGTGCCACGGGAACTTGAACTGGTACTCGGCCAGCGCCCAGCCGAGGGCTGCCGCGCCGCTTGCCGCCAGCAGGCCGGACAAGCCGCCCACCAGCGCGAATTCGATGCGCTGCGCGCTCGCCAGCTGGCCGCGGGTGGCGCCCAGGGCGCGCAGCAGGCCGGCTTCGCGGGTACGCTCGGCCGTCGATCCCATCAGCGCCGCGTACAGCACCAGCACGCCCGAGGCCAGGGTGAACAGGAACAGGAATTCGACTGCGGTCACGACCTGGTCCAGCACGTCCTGCAGCTGGCGGATGATGCCGCTGACGTCGATCACGGTCAGGTTCGGATACTGGCGCGTGAGCGTGTTGGCCAGCCCCACCCCGCGTGCGGGCAGGTGGAAAGCGGTCATGTAGGTGGTCGGCGCGTCCTTCATCGCCGCCGGGTTGACGATGACGAAGAAGTTGGCGCGCATCGAGCCCCATTCCAGCTTGCGCAGGCTGGTGATCTTCGCATCGACCAGCAGGCCGCCCATGTCGAAGCGCATGGTGTCGCCGAGCTTCAGGCGCAGGGTCTGGGCGATGCCCTGCTCGACCGAGGCTTCGGCCACGCCCGGCGCGTCGCGGTACCAGCGGCCGGCCACGATGTCGTTCTGGTCGGGCAGCTCGCCGGTGCTGGACAGGTTGAATTCGCGGTCGGACAGGGCCTTCGCGCGTTCCTCGGTATAAGTGGATGCGGTGATCGGGCTGCCGTTCACCGCGACCAGGCGGCCGCGGATCATCGGGTACAGGGTCAGGTTGTCGACGCCGGCCGCGCGGATGCTCTTTTCCACGCCGGCCTTCTGGTCCGGCTGGATGTTGATGATGAAACGGTTCGGCGCATCGGCCGGGGTGGCGACGCGCCAGGCTTGCATCAGGTCGCCGCGCACGACGGTCAGCACCAGCAGCGCCATCAGGCCCAGCGACAGCGACACGATCTGCACCACGGTGGCGCCGGGACGGCGCTGCAGCGAGGTGATGGCGAAGCGCCAGCCCTGGTTGCCCGACACGCCGCGCAGGCTGCGCAAGCCGAGCAGCGCCAGCCAGCCGACCAGCGCGAACACGGCCAGGCCGCCGAGGAAGCCGCCCGCCGTCAACAGCGCCAGTTTCAGGTCGCCGGCCTGCCACAGCAGCAGGCCGACGAAGACCGCGGTGCCCAGGCCGTAGGTGGCCAGCGCCATCGGCCGCGGCGCCGCCTGTTCGCGGCGGATCACGCGGTTATGCGGCACGTTACGCAGTTGCAGCACCGGCGGCAGCGCGAAGCCGACCAGCAGCAACATGCCGGTGGCGACGCCCTGCAGCGCCGGCAGCAGTCCTGCCTGCGGCAGCTCGGCCGGGATCAGGTTGCCGATCAGTTCGAGCAGTACGAAATGCGCGCCGAAGCCGACCAGCACGCCCAACACGCTCCCCAGCAGGCCGACCAGCGTGAACTCGATCAGGAACAGCAGGCCGACGTCGTTCTGGGTCATGCCGAGGCAGCGCAGCATCGCCACCGCATCCAGGTGACGCTGCATGAAGCGGCGCGCCGCCATCGCCACGGCCACCGCCGCCAGCATCGCCGACAGCAGCCCGACCAGGGCCAGGAAGCGCTCGGCGCGGTCGAGGGTCGAGCGCATCTCGGGGCGGCCGTTTTCCAGCGTCTCGATGCGCACACCCTTGACGTTATCGATTCGCATGCGTTCGCGCACCCAGCGCTCGTAGTCCGCCACGCGGGCCTGGTCGTTCGGCGACGGCGCCGCGACCTGCATCCGGTAGGTGACGCGGGCGTAGTTGTCGACCAGGCCGGTGGCCTTCAGGTCGGCCATCGCCAGCATCACGCGCGGCGCGAAATTCGAGAACGAGGCGCCGCGGTCCGGCTCGGTGGCGATCAGACGCGCGATGCGGAAGCGCCTGTCGCCGAGCTGGATGCTGCTGCCGACCTTCGCCTGCAGCGCCGGCAGCAGATTCACGTCGACCCAGACCGTGCCCGGCGCCGGGGTGTCGCGGGTGGCGTCGCCCAGCGCTTCGCTGGCGTCGATCGGGCTGGTGGTCACCTTCAGCTGGCCGCGCAATGGATAGGTCGGCGACACCGCTTTCACCGAGGCCAGCACCGCCTGCGAGGCATCGCCCTGCCCGGCCTGGGCCATGCTGGGGAAGGTGACGGTGTCGGCCAGCAGCAGGCCGCGCCTGCCGGCTTCATCGCGCCAGTCCTGGCGCAGCGGCTGGTCGGCGTTGATGAGGAGGTCGGCGCCGAGCAGCTGGTGGGCGTCGCGGTTCAGGCCTGCGCGCATGCGGTCGACGAAGACGCCGACGGCGGTCAGCGCCGATACCGCGACCACCAGGGCCACCAGCAGGAAGCGCAGCTCGCCGGCGCGCCAGTCGCGCGCGGTCATGCGCAGGGATTGCATCAGCATGGGTTCATCTCGTTGCGAAGAATTGGTCGACTTCGGCGAGCCAGGCGCGCTTGCGCTCCGGTTCGACGAAGGCGGCGGCGAAGCTGTTGCGTGCGAGCTGGCGCGCATGCGTGGCGTCCAGCGGCAGCGCTTCGAACGCGGCCAGGTAATTATCGTTGATGTAGCCGCCGAAGTAGGCCGGATCGTCGGAATTGACGGTGGCGGCCAGGCCGGCGTCGAGCAGGCGGCGCAGATTGTGCTCGCCCATCACGTCGAACACGCGCAGCTTGATGTTGGACAGCGGGCAGACCGTCAGCGCCATCTGCTCGCGCGCCAGGCGCCGGACCAGGCCGGGATCGTCGAGGCAGCGCACGCCGTGGTCGATGCGCTCGACGTTCAGCACGTCCAGCGCGCTTTCGATGTAGCCAGGGGGGCCTTCCTCGCCCGCATGCGCCACCAGGTGCAGGCCCAGGTTGCGGGCGCGCTCGAACACGCGCGCGAACTTCTCCGGCGGATTGCCGAGCTCGGACGAATCCAGGCCGACGCCGATGAATTTGTCGCGGTAGGGAATCGCTTCTTCCAGGGTGGCGATGGCTTCCTCTTCCGACAGGTGGCGCAGGAAACACAGGATCAGGCCAGTGCTGACCGGACTGTCCTGGCAGGCGCGCCAGATGCCGTCGATCACGGTCTCGAAGGCGACGCCGCGTGCGGTGTGGGTCTGCGGACCGAAGAAGATTTCGGCATGGCGGACCTGGTCGGCATGGGCGCGCGCCAGATAGGCGGCGGTCATGTCGTAGAAGTCCTGTTCCGTCAGCAGCACGCTGGCGCCGGCGTAATAAATATCGAGGAAGGATTGCAGATCGGTGAAGGCGTACGCCTGGCGCAACGCTTCGACGGTTGGGTAAGCGAGGGAAATGCCGTTCCTTTGCGCCAGCTCAAAAATCAGCTCGGGCTCCAGGGAGCCCTCGATATGGATGTGCAATTCTGCCTTCGGCATTGCCTGCAGGGTGAGACGCAGCGCTTCGTTCAGCATGAGGAATCTCCACGTTGGACCGGCGTATCGCGCCGTCTGGATCCAGTGTAGCGCATGCGCCTGCCGGTCTGGTTTCACTCTGGAATTTTGTAGAAAGACGGCACGAAACGCGTGCGACACTGTCTAGCAAGTTAGTGCACTATCCACTTACCTTTTGATAAATCATGCGCGTGTCTGACAGGGTCAAAAGTCCCGTCAAGATGACTTCGCCAGCAGCCCTGCACAGCGGCGTCAGGACTGGCGAAGCAGCCCCGTCAGAATGGGTTTTTCGTTTATCTTTCAGTGACTTATGGATAGTACCGCGCACCACACTGCACTGTTTTGACTTCGGGAACTAATAAGCGCACAATAAATTTCATAAGCGTAATAAGACGCTCTCAGCGGGCGCTAACAACCGGACGCCAAGACCGGATGAGAACAAGAACATCGCCCCCTGTGTTTCATGTCGGATGCTCCGACCTATCTAACGCAGACGGCGACCCCACGACAGCTTTGATGCCGGAACCGGGGCCTGGGCAGCCGCCTTTGATCGGCTGCCGCAACAGTGATCAGTGTTAGCACATTAGAGGACATTCACATGACCATTTTTGATAACTACGCAGCCCGCTATGAGCGTACCCGGGAAGAGGAATACTCCCTGACGGAGTACCTTCAACTGTGCAAGAAAGACCCCCTGACTTACGCCAGCGCTCCCGAGCGCATGCTGGCCGCCATCGGCGAACCCACCCTGGTCGACACCCGCCTCGACCCGCGCCTGTCGCGCATCTTCGCCAACAAGGTCATCAAGATTTATCCCGCCTTCCGCGAGTTCTACGGCATGGAGGAAGTGATCGAGCAGGTCGTCTCCTACTTCCGCCATGCGGCCCAGGGCCTGGAAGAACGCAAGCAGATCCTTTACCTGCTGGGCCCGGTTGGCGGCGGCAAATCGTCGATCGCCGAAAAGCTCAAGCACCTGATGGAGCAGATCCCCTTCTATGCGATCAAGGGCTCGCCGGTGAACGAATCGCCGCTCGGCCTGTTCAGCGAAGAGGAAGACGGCGCCATCCTGGAAGAAGACTACGGCATCCCGCGCCGCTACCTGCGCAACGTGCCGAGCCCGTGGGCCGTCAAGCGCCTGCACGAGTTCGGCGGCGACATCAACAAGTTCCGCGTGGTCAAGCGCTATCCGTCGATCCTGAAACAGATCGCGATCGCCAAGACCGAACCGGGCGACGAAAACAACCAGGACATTTCCTCGCTGGTCGGCAAGGTCGACATCCGCAAGCTGGAAGATTATTCCCAGGACGATCCGGACGCCTACAGCTATTCCGGCGGCCTGTGCCTGGCCAACCAGGGCCTGATGGAATACGTCGAGATGTTCAAGGCGCCGATCAAGGTGCTGCACCCGCTGCTGACCGCGACCCAGGAAGGCAACTACAAGGGTACCGAAGGCTTCGGCGCGATTCCCTTCGAAGGCATCGTGCTGGCACACTCGAACGAATCGGAATGGAAGACCTTCCGCAACAACCCCAACAACGAGGCCTTCCTCGACCGTATCTATATCGTCAAGGTGCCGTATTGCCTGCGCGTATCGGACGAAATCAAGATCTACGACAAGCTGCTGCGCAATTCCTCGCTCGACAAAGCGCCCTGCGCCCCGGGCACGCTGCGCATGATGTCGCAGTTCGCCATCCTGTCGCGCCTGAAGGACCCGGAAAACTCGAGCATCTATTCCAAGATGCTGGTGTACGACGGCGAAAACCTGAAGGACACCGACCCGAAGGCCAAGTCGATGCACGAGTACGTCGACTATGCCGGCGTGGACGAAGGCATGAACGGCCTGTCGACCCGCTTTGCCTTCAAGATCCTGTCCAAGGTCTTCAACTTCGA
>CAJYXO010000169.1 GCA_913778765.1 uncultured Massilia sp.
CTCCGAACGCCTGGCCACGCTCTATGAAGTGCAGTCCGGCCAGTGCGACCTGCTGATCGTGCCGGCCACCACAGCCTTGCTGCGCATGGCGCCGCCGCAGTTCCTGGCGGCCTATACCTTCTTCTTCAAGCAGGGTGAAAAGCTCGACGAGGGCAAGCTCAAGTCCCAGCTCACCCTGGCCGGTTACACCCACGTGGGCCAGGTCATGTCGCCGGGCGAATATTCAGTGCGCGGCGGGCTGATCGACATCTTCCCCATGGGCTCGGTGCTGCCGTATCGCCTGGACCTGTTCGGCGACACCATCGAGACCATCCGCACCTTCGACGCCGATACCCAGCGCTCGCTCTATCCGGTGCCAGAAGTACGCCTGCTGCCGGGCCGCGAATTCCCCATGGACGAGGCCTCGCGCCTGGCCTTCCGCAATCGCTGGCGCGAAGTGTTCGAGGGTGATCCCTCGCGCTCGGCCATCTACAAGGACATCGGCAACGGCATCGCCTCGGCGGGCATCGAATACTACCTGCCGCTGTTCTTCGAAGAGACGGCCACGCTGTTCCAGTACCTGCCGGCCAATGCCATGTTCGCTACCGTCGGCGACATCGAACAAGCCATCAAGCGCTTCTGGAGCGATACCCGCTCGCGCTGGACCTTCCTTCACGCCGACCGCGAGCGCCCGGTGCTGGAGCCGCGCGCCATCTACCTGGATGATGAAGATTTCTTCACCCTGCTGAAACCCCACGCCCGCTGGGTGCTCAAGACCGATGATGCGCCTTCGGCCATCTCGGCGCCGTTACCCAATATCGCCGTGAACCGTCGCGCGGAAGACCCGCTGGTCAACCTGCGCAGCTTCTTGCTCAAGGGCGCCGAGCGCGTGCTGATCTGTGCCGAAAGCAATGGCCGGCGTGAAACCCTGCAGCAGTACTTTGCCGAATACGACCTGCATCCGGCGCTGTGCGATGACTGGAATGATTTCCTCTCCGGCAATGAGCCGCTGATGCTGGGCGTGGCCCCATTGCACGCCGGCTTCGTCACCGCCGGCGGCCTGGCGCTGATCACCGAGACCGAGCTGTACGCCGGCAGCGGCCGCCGCGTCGGCAGCCGCAAACAGCAGGCCGCCACCGATGTGGAATACATCGTGCGCGACCTGTCGGAGCTGAAGATCGGCGACCCGGTGGTCCACATCAACCACGGCATCGGCCGCTACATGGGCCTGATCAGCATGGACCTTGGCGAAGGCGACACTGAATTTTTGCACCTGGAATACGCCAAGGAGACCAAGCTCTACGTACCGGTATCGCAGCTGCACGTGATCTCGCGCTACTCGGGCGCCTCGCCGGAGGACGCGCCGCTGCACGCCCTCGGCTCCGGCCAGTGGGACAAGGCCAAGCGAAAAGCCGCCGAGCAGGTGCGCGACACCGCCGCCGAGCTGCTGAACCTGTACGCCCGCCGCGCCGCGCGCCAGGGTCACAGCTTCGAATATTCGAGCGCCGACTACGAGAACTTCGCCCAGAGCTTCGGCTTCGACGAGACCCCGGACCAGGCCGAGGCGATCAGCAACGTCATCAAGGACATGACCTCGGGCCGTCCGATGGACCGCCTGGTGTGCGGCGACGTCGGCTTCGGCAAGACGGAAGTGGCGCTGCGCGCCGCCTTCATCGCCGTCATGGGCGGCAAGCAGGTGGCGATCCTGGCGCCGACCACCCTGCTGGCCGAGCAGCACGCGCAAACCTTCAGCGACCGCTTCGCCGACTGGCCGGTCAAGATCGCCGAGCTGTCGCGCTTCCGTACCGGCAAGGAGATCAACAACGCGATCAAGGGCATGGCCGACGGCACCGTCGATATCGTGATCGGCACCCATAAACTGCTGTCGCCGGACGTGAAGTTCACGCGTCTCGGGCTCGTGATCATCGACGAGGAACACCGCTTCGGCGTGCGCCAGAAGGAGGCGCTGAAGGCCCTGCGCGCCGAGGTCGACGTGCTGACCCTGACCGCGACGCCGATCCCGCGCACGCTGGGCATGGCGCTCGAAGGCCTGCGCGACTTTTCCGTCATCGCCACCGCGCCGCAGAAGCGCCTGGCGATCAAGACTTTTGTCCGCAGCGAGGACGGCTCCATCATCCGCGAAGCCGTGCTGCGCGAACTGAAGCGCGGCGGCCAGGTCTACTTCCTGCACAACGAAGTCGACACGATCGAGAACCGCCACTCGATGCTGCGCGAGCTGCTGCCGGAGGCGCGCATCGGCGTGGCCCACGGCCAGATGCACGAACGCGACCTGGAAAAGGTGATGCGCGACTTCGTGGCCCAGCGCTTCAACATCCTGCTGTGCACGACCATCATCGAGACCGGCATCGACGTGCCGACCGCGAACACCATCATCATGCATCGCGCGGATAAGTTCGGCCTGGCCCAGCTGCACCAGCTGCGCGGCCGGGTCGGCCGTTCGCACCACCAGGCCTATGCCTACCTGCTGGTGAACGACGCCCTGAACATGACCAAGCAGGCGCAGCGCCGCCTCGACGCGATCCAGGCGATGGAAGAACTGGGCAGCGGCTTCTACCTGGCGATGCACGACCTGGAGATCCGCGGCGCCGGCGAAGTGCTGGGCGAGAACCAGTCCGGCGAGATGCTGGAAGTCGGGTTCCAGCTCTACTCCGACATGCTGAACGAGGCGGTGAAGGCGCTGAAGGCCGGGCGCGAGCCGGACATGAGCGCGCCACTGTCCTCGACCACCGAGATCAACCTGCACGTGCCAGCCCTGCTGCCGGCCGACTTCTGCGGCGACGTCCACGAGCGCCTGTCGATCTACAAGCGCCTGGCCAACTGCGAGACGCAAGAACGCATCGACGACATGCAGGAAGAGCTGATCGACCGCTTCGGCAAGCTGCCGGATGCGGTGAAGGCGCTGATCGAGACCCACCGCCTGCGCATCGCGGCCAAGCAGGTCGGCATCGTGAAGATCGATGCGCATGCGGAGGCCGCCAACCTGCAGTTCATGGAAAAGCCGCCGATCGATCCGATCAGGATCATCACCCTGATCCAGAAGAACCGCCAGGTCAAGCTGGCCGGCCAGGACAAGCTGCGCATCACGGCCGCGATGCCGGACCTGCAGGCGCGCGTGAACCAGGTCAAGCAGACCATCAAACAATTATTAGCGTAAGCACCATGTCCAAGAAACTCATTCTTCAAGGGCCGCACGGCGGCCAGGCCGTGCTCGCCGGGCTCGCCGCAATGGCCAGCCCGCGCAGCACGACGGCCATCGACGCGCACGCGCTGCGCTGCGACGGCATCGACGTGACAAAGGCGCTGCAAAAGACCATCGAGGCCGCGGCCGAAGCGGCCGGCGTCGATGCTTCCTTCGTCGATGCCGATCTCACCCTGGCCGACTTCAAGCTGGTGGCGATGGACATGGACTCGACCCTGATCACCATCGAGTGCATCGACGAGATCGCCGACATGCAGGGCCTGAAGCCGCAGGTTTCAAACATCACCGAAGCGGCGATGCGCGGCGAGCTGGATTTCGCCGAGAGCCTGAAGCGCCGCGTGGCGCTGCTGGAAGGCTTGCCGGTAGCCGCGCTCGCCCGCGTGTACGAGGAACGCCTGCAACTGTCGATGGGCGCCCAGGCCATGCTGGACGGCGTCAAGGCCGCGGGCCTGAAGACCCTGCTGGTGTCGGGCGGCTTCAGCTTCTTCACCGAGCGCCTGCAGGCCCGACTCGGCCTGGACTACGTGCACGCCAACCTGCTCGAGGAACAGGACGGCAAGCTCACCGGGCGCGTGGTGGGCGGCATCGTCGACGCCGAGGAAAAGATGCGCACCGTGCAGCGTGTCTGCGCCGAACTCGGCATCGAACCGAAGCAGGCCATCGTGATGGGCGACGGCGCCAACGACCTCAAGATGATGGGCATCGCCGGGCTGTCGGTGGCCTTCCGCGCCAAGCCGGTGGTGCGCGCGCAGGCGAACGTGGCGCTGAATTTCACGGGACTGGATGGGGTGCTGGCCGTTCTTTCGTGAAATTTTTTCCGAAAATAATCTGAACCGCTGTCGATGTGGCGCAAGGATGCCGCCGGCTCCCTAAAGCGAACTGGACAGTATTCGGCGTAGATTAAACCTGCGGGTCCGGCGCCTGTGCCGCCGGCCGCTACGCCGACAGGAGTCCAGATGCCCACCTCACAACTGCCGGCCGCCGCGCCGCAACCGGCGCGCGGTCGCCGTCAATTCCTGCAAGCCGGCCCGGCGCTCGCCGCCGCCCTCGTCACCGCCGCGCCAGCGGCGCATGCCGCCGCATCGCTTGAGGGCTGGTGCGCCACCTGGGGCACGGCGCCGGCCGGTCCGCCGGCGGCGGCGTCGACCTTGGGCTATGCGAACCAGACGCTCAGGCTGATCGTCCACACCAGCATCGGCGGCAGCCGGGTGCGCGTGCGCTTCACCAACGAGATGGGCAGCACGCCGCTGCGCATCGGCGCCGCGCACATCGGCGTGCGCGGCAGCGGCGCCAGCCTCGTGGCCGGCAGCGGCCGCGACCTCAGCTTCGGCGGCAGGCGCTTCGCCACCATCCCGGCCGGCGCGCCGCTGCTGTCCGACCCGGTCGACCTGGCCGTGCCGGCGCTGGCCGACCTCGCCATCAGCATGTACTTGCCGGACAGCGTGCAGGGCACGACCGTGCACGACATGGCCCAGCAGACCGGCTACGTTTCCGCCGCCGGCAATTACGCGTCGGCGCCGGCGCTGCCCGCACAGGGCTCGATCAGCTGCTGGCCCTTCCTGGCCGAGGTCGACGTGCTGCCGGCCGCCGCGAACGCCCGCGCCATCGTCGCGCTGGGCGACTCGATCACCGACGGCGCGCGCAGCAGCGGCAACGCCAACCGCCGCTGGCCGGACTGGCTGGCGCGCCGCCTGCAGCAGGAATGCGCACCCGGCAGCAGCCCGGTGGCCGTGGTCAACCGCGGCATCTGCGGCAACTGCATGCTGACCGATTACGCGAATGCCCTGATCGCCGGCCACGACTGCCTGGAGCGCTTCGACCGCGACGTGCTGTCCGTCGCCGGCGCCGGCTGGCTGTTCGTCCTCATCGGGATCAACGACATCGTCTATAGCGCGTCGAACAACACGATCCCGGCCGACGACCTCGCCTTCGGCTACCAGCAGCTGATCGCGCGCGCCCGCCTGCGCGGCCTGCGCGCGATCGGCGCGACCCTGATGCCCTTCGAAGGCCAGGCCTATTACACCCCGGCCCGCGAAACGGCGCGCCAGCGCATCAACGACTGGATCCGCAACGGCGGCGCCTGGGATGCGGTGGTCGACTTCGACCAGGCGCTGCGCGATCCCGGCCAGCCGACGCGCCTGAATCCGGCCTGGGACAGCGGCGACCACCTGCACCCGAACGACGCCGGCTACCAGGCCATGGCGCAGGCCGTTCCGCTGGCGTTGTTTACATCGCCGCTGTCCAGCACTTCGCGCAGTCCCGCGGTCTAACACTCGTCCATTACGAGGAGACCGACCATGAGCCCGCATCCCGATCTGCCGTCGAACCCGCCGCGCCGCGGCTTCTTGCGCACCGGTCCGGCGCTTGCCGCCGCACTGGCCCTGCCTGCGATCGCGCCCCTGGCGCAGACCGTCGACCGCTGGGTCGCCACCTGGGGCGCGGCCCCGGCCGGTCCGCCGCCCGCCGCATCGACGATGAGCCTGGCCAACCAGACCCTGCGCCTGGTCGTGCATGCGAGCGTGGGCGGCAGCCGGGCCCGGATCCGCGTCTCCAACGAGATGGGCAGTACAAGCCTCGGCATCGGCGCGGCGCGCATCGCCCTGCGCGCCAGCGGCGCGAATCTCGTGGCCGGCACCGATCGCGCGCTGCTGTTCGGCGGCCGCGCGGCGCTGACGATTCCGGCCGGCGGCGCGGCCATCTCCGACCCGGTGGCCTTCAACGTGCCGCCCTTTGCCGACCTGGCCGTCAGCCTGTATCTGCCGGCGTCGACGAGAGTCACCACCCTGCACAACGCCGCGCTGCAGACCAGCTATGTGTCGACCGCCGGCAACCAGAGCGCCAACGGCAGCCTCGCGGTCTCGCGCAGCATCACGACCTGGCCCTTCCTCACCGAAGTCGACGTCAGCGGCGCGTACTCGGGCCTGTCCGCGTCGAACGCGGTGGTGGCCTTCGGCGACTCGATCACGGACGGCCAGGCCAGCGGCAGCAACGTCAACCGGCGCTGGCCGGACTACCTGGCGCGGCGCCTGCAGATGGCGCTGGGCGTGGCCGGCAGCATCGGCGTGGCGAATCGCGGCATCAGCGCCAATTCGCTGCTGAAGGATTATCCGGAGGCGATGCTGGCCGGCCAGCGCGGCCTGCTGCGCTTCGAGCGCGACGTGCTGGCCACCGCCGGCGCGCGCTGGGTGGTCGTTCTCATCGGGATCAACGACATCGTCTACAGCCCGGCGTCGAGCCCGATCCCGGTCCAGGACCTGATCGATGGCCACCTGCAGCTCATCGCGCGCGCCCGTGCGCGCGGCCTGCGCGCGATCGGCGGCACCCTCACGCCCTTCGAGGGCCAGGCCTATTACACAAGCGCACGCGAGAACGTGCGCAAGCGCTTCAACGACTGGATGCGCACGAGCGGCGCCTACGATGCGGTGGTCGACTTCGACCTAGTGCTGCGCGATCCGGCCCGCATCACGCGCCTGCGCGCCGCTTACGACAGCGGCGACCACCTGCACCCCAACAGTAGCGGCTACCAGGCGATGGCGCAGGCGGTGCCGCTGACCCTGTTCACCTGAGGCTTACTGCGGCGTGACCGAGGGCGAACGCTTCAGGCAGCGCAGCGCGAACGTGGAGCGCGTGTGGCGCACGCCGGGCAGCTTGTACAGCTTCTGGCGCAGGAAGCGTTCATAGCCTTCGGTGCCGGCCACCGCCACCTTGATCAGGTAATCGTATTCGCCCGACAGCAGATAGGCTTCCATCACTTCCGGCAGCTCGGCCAGCGCATCCGAAAAGGCCTTGAAGATCTCGTCGTCATGACGGTCCACGGTGACTTCGATGATGACGGTGTCGGGCACGCCCAGCAGGCGCTGGTCGAGCAGCGCCGCGTAGCCGCTGATGTAGCCGGCTTCTTCCAGCGCCTTGACGCGGTGCCAGCACGGCGTCGGCGACAAATTCACGGTGTCCGCCAGTTTCTGGTTGCTGATGCGGCCGTCCTTGCCGAGGGTGCGGAGGATGTGGCGATCGAGATCGTCGAGCTGTCCGTCCTTCATTGCAGCGCTTCCTTGTCTATACAGGCATGGTTAAAGAGAGTTCTTTCGCATTTTAGCCGATATGAAGAAGAACCTTTCATATGCATGCCTCTCGGCGGCCTCAACAGAAGCACATTTTTTGTGCGCTGCAGTATGATTTTGCGGAAGAAGAATCATAGGAGTATCCGTGTCTGAAGCAGTATCCCGTGGCGGCCTTGGCGTACAGGGCGCCGCCTACAACGCCGAGCTGGCGCTCATGCTGGCCACCCCGGCCCTGTTCGCCGCCAATTTGATCGTCGCCCGCTGGGCCCAGGGCGCCGGCATTCCGCCCGTCTTCCTCGCCTTCGGCCGCTGGGCCCTGGCCTTCCTGGTGCTGGCGCCTTCGGTCGGCCCGCGCCTGTGGGCGCTGCGCGGGCTGCTCCTCGCCAACTGGCCGCGCATCCTGCTGCTGTCGACGCTCGGCATGGGCATGGCGGTCGCGCCGCAGTACATCGGCGCACGCCATACCGGCGCCGCCAACGTCGCCATCATCCTGGCCGCCTGCCCGGCCCTCGTGACCCTCGTCGACCGCCTGGTGTGGAAGGCGCCGCTGGGCCGCCGCCAGTCCTGGGGCCTGCCGCTGGCGATCGCCGGCGTGCTGGTGGTGCTCTCCAAAGGCGATCTCGCGGCCCTGGCCCAACTCGAATTCGGCCGCGGCGACCTGTGGGTGGTGCTGGCCGCGATCGGCTGGTCGCTGTACACGGTCTTCAACAAACGCCTGCCGCTGCCGCCGCTGCCGGGCACCGTCAAGCTGGCCGCCCTGATCGGCGGCGGCGCGCTGGTGCTGGCGCCGTTTGCCGCGCTCGAAGCCCTCGGCGGCGAGATCCCGCCCTTCGGCGACGCCCGCCTGTACGTGGCGCTGGCCTTCCTCGCCATCGTGCCGAGCCTGGGCGCCTACTTCTGCTACGACCGGCTGGTGGCGGTGGCGGGTCCGGCGCGCGCCAGCATGTCGGTCTACCTGATCCCGCTGTTCGCGACCCTGGCCGCCTGGCCGCTGCTGGGCGAGGCGCCGCATCTCTACCACGCGGCCGGCTTCGGCATGATCCTGCTGGCGGTGGCGCTGTCGAGCCGGCGCGCTAAAGTTTCCGGTAAGTGAATTGCTGTAACAGCCTGTAAATCTTCAGGCGGACGCCAGCGGGGTCTGTATAGTAGGCGGTGAGGAGAACCGCCATGAAAAAACTCGCCATCATTCTTGCAGTTGCCGCACTCAGCGGCTGCGCGACACCCTATCCGGGTCCCGCCAACTACGGTACGCGCGCTTACGCGCAGGCGCCCGATGCCAACGGCTGGCAAGTGGTGTCGGTGACCCCGGTCCCGGCCGGCACCGGCGCCCAGGCCGCCGCTTCCGGCGACGCCGGCCGCGTCACCAGCTCGGACGTCGTGACCTACAGCCCGGCGCCGTCCGCCGTCTACGCCCCGGCGCCGGTGTACGTGGCCCCGCCGGTGTATGCGCCGGCGCCGGTCTACGATCCGTTCTGGTACCCGCCGGTCACCATCGGCCTGGGCTTCAGCTGGAGCAACTGGGGCCACGGCCACGGCGGCTATCGCGGGGGCTACCACGGCGGCCGCGGACGCGGGCATCGCTAAAATCGTGAAGTTGCACTAAAATGGGGAGGTCGCACCGCCGTGCGGCCTCTTTTTTTGCCCGCATTTTCGCCCCTCATACACCCTCTTCCTTACGTTCTTCTTACGTATTTGCGTGAATGACGCATGGTGCATCGCGTCACACGAATCGTTTGCTGTTGCTCAATTGCCATCCTACAATGGCCCGACGATGGGTCTGGCGCCAGCCGATCCGCCCCGGTACCGGCGCCCCCGGCGCGCGGTAAAAAAACGAAGTCAACACGGAGACAGCAATGAATTTCAAATTGAAAGCATTGGTTGCAGGGGTAGCACTGGGTTTGTCGATGTCCGCCATGGCCGCGGACCCGATCAAGATCGGCGTGTCCGGTCCCTTCACCGGCGGTTCGGCGCCGATGGGTACGTCGATGCGCGACGGGGTGCGTCTGGCGGCCGCTGAAATCAATGCCAAGGGCGGCGTGATGGGCCGCAAGATCGAACTGGTCGAACGCGACGACGAAGCCAAGAACGAACGCGGCGTGCAGGTCGCGCAGGAGCTGATCAACAAGGAGCGGGTGGTCGCCACGGTCGGCTACATCAACACCGGCGTGGCCCTGGCTTCGCAGCGCTTCTACCAGCAGGCCAAGATTCCGGTGATGAACAACGTCGCCACCGGTTCCATCGTCACCAAGCAGTTCGCCAACCAGCCGGAAAACTACGTCTTCCGCAACTCCGCCAACGACACCATCCAGTCCGCCATGATCGTCGAAGAGGCGATCCGCCGCGGCTTCAAGAAGCCGGCGATCCTGGCCGATTCGACCAACTACGGCCAGCTCGGCCGCGAAGACCTCGAGAAGGTCATGGGCACCAAGAACATGAAGCCGGTCGCGGTCGAGAAGTACAACATCGGCGACGTCGACATGACCGCCCAGCTGCTGCGCGCCAAGCAGGCCGGCGCCGACGTGGTCCTGACCTACGGCATCGGCCCGGAACTGGCGCAGATCGCCAACGGCATGCAGAAGCTGGGCTGGAAGGTGCCGATCGTCGGCAGCTGGACCCTGGCGATGGCGAACTTCATCGACAACGCCGGCGCCAACGGCAACGGCACCCGCATGCCGCAGACCTTCATCCAGAACCCGGACACGCCCAAGCGCAAGGCCTTCATCGACGCCTACGTGAAAGCCTACAACCCGCCGAACGGCCGCATGCCGTCGGCGGTGTCGGCGGCCCAGGGCTACGACTCGGTCTACCTGCTGGCCGCCGCGATCCAGCAGGCGGGCAGCACCGAAGGCCCGAAGATCGCCGAAGCGCTCGAGAACCTGAAGACCCCGATCGAGGGCGTGGTCACCACCTACAACAAGCCCTACAGCAAGACCGACCACGAGGCCATCAACTTCGAGAACACCAAGTTCGGTGAAGTGCAGAACGGCCGGGTCGTCAACGTCAAGTAAGCCATTTGCCGTCATCCCCGCGCAGGCGGGGATCCAAGTTCGCGGCGACGCAGGCAAACTTGGATCCCCGCCTGCGCGGGGGCGACGTGGTTCGCGGGTCTCTCAGGGCAAAACATGGAAATCCTTCTGCAGCTGGTCGTCTCCGGCATCGCGCTCGGCATGATCTATGCCGTCATCGCGTTCGGCTATCAACTCACCTTCGCCACCTCCGGCACGCTGAACTTCGGCCAGGGCGAGGCCCTGATGCTGGGCGCGCTCGTGGGCCTGTCCCTGGTCGGGACCATCCACGGCGGCCCCTACCTCGGTTACTGGGCCATGATCCCCATCGTGGTCGTGTTCGGCGCGCTGCAGGGCATGTTCGTCGAATGGATCGGCGTGCGCCCGGCGATCCGCATCAAGTCCGAATTCGGCTGGATCATGTCGACCATCGCGCTGGCCATCATCTTCAAGAACGTGGCCGAGAACATCTGGGGCAAGGACGTGCTGCCCTTCCCCTCGCCGCTGTCGTCCGAACCCTTCACGGTGCTGGGCGCGAACGTCCAGCCGATGCAGGTGCTGGTGATCCTCGGCGCGCTGGCGATCATGCTGGCGGTCGAGCTCTTCAACCGCAAGACCATCTACGGCAAGGCCGTGGTCGCGACCTCGAACGACCGCGACGCCGCCGGCCTCATGGGCATCAACACGCGCATGGTGATCACCTTCTCCTATGCGCTGTCGTCGGCCACGGCGGCTTTCGCCGGCGCCCTGATCGCGCCGCTGACCCTGACCTCCGCCACGATGGGCGCCTCGCTCGGGCTGAAGGCCTTCGCGGTGGCGATCATCGGCGGCCTGACCTCGGGCATGGGCGCGATCGTCGGCGGCATCATCCTCGGCATCGCCGAAACCGCCACCGGCTTCTATCTGTCGACCGGCTACAAGGAAGTGCCGGGCCTGGTCCTGCTGCTGCTGGTGCTGGCGGTGAAGCCATCCGGCCTGTTCGGCAAGGCAGCGATCAAGAAGGTATAAAGCATGAACAAAAAGACCGCCATCTTCGCCGCGCTGGGCATCGTCCTGGTCGCGGCCTATCCGCTGCTGTTCACGAATCCGTATTACGTCCACCTGGCGGAGACCATCCTGATCTACGCCATCCTGCTGTACGGCCTGGACATCGTGGTCGGCTACACCGGCCAGGTCTCGCTGGGCCACGCCGGCCTGTTCGGGATCGGCTCCTACCTCACCGGCGTGCTGGTGATGAAGCTGGCCATGCCCTGGTACCTGACGCTGCCGGCCAGCGTGGTCGGCTGCGCGCTGTTCGGCGCGGTGCTCGCCCTGCCCGCCCTGCGCGTCACCGGTCCCTACCTGGCGATGGTGACGCTGGCCTTCGGCACCATCGTGCAAATCCTGATCAACGAAATGACCTTCCTGACCGAAGGGCCGATGGGCATCATGCTGACCAAGCCGAAGTTCGGCGGCGCCGACATGACGGAGACGCAGTACTACTATGCGGTGGCGGCCCTGATGTTCGTCTCGCTGCTGCTGGTGCACCGGCTGCTGCGCTCCCACATCGGGCGCGCCTTCGAGGCCCTGCGCGACAGCCCGATCGCTTCGGACTGCATGGGCGTCTCGGTCTACCGCTACAAGGTCTACGCTTTCGTCATCAGCGCCGGCTTCGCGGGCCTGGCGGGCAGCCTGTACGCCTACTCGGAACAGTACATCTCGCCGAATACCTACAACTTCGAACTGACCATCCTGTTCCTGCTGGCGGTGATCATGGGCGGGCGCAAGAGCCGCCTGGGCTCGCTGATCGGCGCCGCCATCGTCGTCATGCTGCCCAGCCTCCTGTCCGACATCGAACTGTTCCGCAAGATCGCCGTGACCGCCGCCGTGCTGGCCGTGATCGGCGCCGGCATCGCCCTGGCGCGCCGCCGCACCACCCTGCGCTCGGCCGCCGTCCCCGTGATCGGCACGCTGGCGATGGCGGTGGTGGCCTACCGGCTCGAGAACATGGTCGACTGGCGCCTCACCATCTTCGGCCTGATGACGCTGTTCGTCGTCTACTACCTGCAGGACGGCATCGTCGGCTTCTTCAAGAGCCTGGTGGGACGCGGCCGCGTGCACGTGGTGGCGAAACAGGGTGCGGCGCAGGCCGACCCGTTTGCCGGCCTGGCCGCATCCGGCGCCGACGGTGGCGAGCTGCTGCGCGTGGAACAGGTCCTGATGCAGTTCGGCGGCCTGAAGGCGCTGAACCTGGTCGACCTGAACGTGGCGCGCGGCTCGGTGCACGGCCTGATCGGCCCGAACGGCTCGGGCAAGAGCACGATGATGAACGTCCTGACCGGCATCTACAAGCCGACCGCCGGCGGCGTGGTCTTTGCCGGCCAGGCCATCAACGGCCGCACGCCCTCGCAGATCGCACTGGGCGGCATCGCCCGCACCTTCCAGAACGTGCAGCTGTTCGGCGAGATGACCGCGCTCGAGAACGTGCTGGTCGGCCTGCACCACAGCTTCCGCTCGACCGTGTTCGACGCCATGCTGCACACCCCGCGCTACAAGCGCGAGGAAGCGGCGGCACGCGAGCGCGCCGCCGCGATCCTGGCATTCATCGGCCTGTCCGACCTGGCCAACGAGGAAGCGCGCAACCTCCCCTACGGCAAGCAGCGCGTGCTGGAGATCGGCCGCGCGCTGGC
>CAJYXO010000170.1 GCA_913778765.1 uncultured Massilia sp.
ATCGCACAAAGGATCCAGAAAGCTCGACCGCCCGCCACGAAAGCGCGGCGGTAAGGCGACAAAGCGCGGGTTATCGAAGGAGCAGATGTGCATCCTGGTTGCCCGTGACCGCAGCGGCAGACCATCGACGTGGTCACCGGCAAAGGACCGGTAAGCAAGGGACAACTGCTGCAACACTTGGGTCCGCGCCTGGAACGCGACGTGCTGCTGGTGACCGACAGCCATGCTGCCTATCCCGCGTTTGCGCATGAGGCCGGTATTTCGCACGAAGCGGTCAATACCAGCGCCGGCGAAAAGCGGAGCGGCGCCCTGCATATCCAGAACGTGAACGCCTATCACAGCCGCATGCGGACCTGGCTGCTGCCGTTCCGCGGGATTGCCAGCCGCTACCTGTCGCATTATTTCGGCTGGCGCTGGGCGCTGGACAGCCAGCGCATTTCCAGCGCAGACGTTTTCTTGAGAGCCGCGCTGGGCCGATTCAACACTTGACGCGAACAGCGCCAAAAAAATCCCGCCGCGGCAGGCCGGGGCGGGATCGTTCAGGCGGGAGACGGTTTTACTTGCCGCCCCAGCTGTCTTTCAGCGTGGTGATGCGGTTGAACACCGGCTTGCCCGGCCGGGAGTCGACGCGGTCGGCCACGAAGTAGCCATGGCGCTCGAACTGGAAGCGCTGCTCGGCTTCGGCGTTCTTCAGGCCCGGCTCCAGGAAGGCGGTCACGGTTTCCAGCGCGTTCGGGTTCAGCAGTTCCTTGAAGTCGCGGCCGCCGGCGTCCGGGTTCGGGTCGCTGAACAGGCGGTCGTACAGGCGCACTTCCGCCTCCAGCGCATGCGCGGCGCTGACCCAGGTGATGTTGCCCTTGACCTTGTAGTTGTCCGCGCCCGGCGTGCCCGATTTCGAATCCTCGAAATAGTTCACGTGGACCGCGGTCACCTTGCCGTCCGCATCCTTGTCGAAACCGGTGCACTCGACCACGAAGCCGTACTTCAGGCGCACGCGCGCGCCCGGCTTGCCGTCGCTGGGGGGCGTGAAGCGGTGGTAGCCCTTGGTCGGCACTTCCATGAAGTCTTCCTGCTCGATCCACAGTTCTTTCGTGAACGGGAAGGAACGCTGGCCCATCTCCGGATGGTGCGGGTGGACCGGGGCGCTGCACTCGACCGTTTCGCCTTCCGGGAAGTTATCGACGATCAGCTTCAGCGGGCGCAGCACGGCAATCGCACGCGGCGCCTTCGGATCGAGGTCGTCGCGCAGCGCGCCTTCCAGCGTGCCCATGTCGATCCAGCCGTCGGCCTTCGAGACGCCGATACGCTCGGCGAACAGCTGGATCGATTCCGGCGTGTAGCCGCGGCGGCGCAGGCCGACGATGGTCGGCATGCGCGGATCGTCCCAGCCGGTGACGACCTGCTCGTCGACCAGGGCGCGCAGCTTGCGCTTGGACATCACCACATAGGTGAGATTGAGGCGCGAGAACTCGTACTGGCGCGGCACCGGACGCTGGAAGAAGCCGCCTTCGGCCAGGGTGTCCACCAGCCAGTCGTAGAACGGGCGGTGATCCTGGAATTCCAGCGTGCACAGCGAGTGGGTGATGTTTTCCAGCGCATCCGAAATCGGGTGCGTGTAGTCGTACATCGGGTAGATGCACCACTTGTCGCCGGTACGGTGGTGATGGGCGTGGCGGATACGGTACAGGGCCGGGTCGCGGTTGGTCATGATCGGCGACGCCATCGCGTCTTCGCTCATCTTGGCGCGCAGGATGTGCTCGCCGTCCTTGTATTTGCCGGCCTTCATGTCGCGGAAGATCTGCAGCGATTCCGCCACCGGACGGTTGCGGAAGGGCGAGTTGATGCCCGGCGTGCCGAAATTGCCGCGGTTGCGCGACATGTCTTCGGCGCTCTGGCTGTCCACGTAGGCGTAGCCCTTCTCGATCAGGTATTCGGCCATCTCGTACAGCTTGTCGAAATAGTCGCTGGCGTAGTGCAGGTGCTCCTGGCCGCCTTGCTCCCACGAAAAGCCCAGCCACTTGACGCTGTCCATGATGGTGTCGACGTATTCCTGGTCTTCCTTTTCCGGATTGGTGTCGTCGAAGCGCAGGTTGCAGCGGCCCTGGTAGTCGCGCGCCAGGCCGAAGTTCAGGCAGATGGACTTGGCATGGCCCACGTGCAGGTAGCCGTTCGGCTCCGGCGGGAAGCGGGTGATCACGGAAGGCATGCCTTCGCGCTTGTGGGTGCCGGCCGCAAGGTCGGATTCGACGATCGCGCGCACAAAATTCGACGACGGGGCGGGCGCTGCCGCCGCCGCGGAGTTCTTCTCGTTACTCATGAAAACGTGTCTGGATGGGTTAGATGGCAGGCATTTTACCGTAGCTATGTGGTCAAGCGCACGGTTTGCCACGGGGAGGCCTGTGCATACTTGGGGATATCGTCTCCGACCACAAGGCCCGCCATGCGTCACCCCGTCTCCCAGCCGGTCTCCCACCGCGACCTGGTCAGCGCCTATCTGCTGGCCCAGGCCGGCCTGCCGTTCGCAGTCCGCGTCGATGCCGCCGGCCGGGCGCGGACCCTGCCGCTGCCGCCCCAGCGTGCCCTGAACTGAGCCTGAACCCAGGCGCTGAAGGATGTGAGCCGTCTGTCAAGATAGGCCGTTCTATAGCATAATCGCGGATTATTGTTTTTTTCGGGCACCAGCCGGAGAGTTCCAAGTGGAAAATTTATACGCGATCCTCGGCGTCGCGCCGAACGCGACGGACGACGAGATCAAGAAAGTCTATCGCTCGCTCGCGATGCGCTACCACCCGGACCGCAACCAGGCGCCGGGCGCGGAAGCGCGCTTCAAGGCCGTCACCAAGGCGTATGAAGTCCTGTCCGACCCGGCCAGGCGCGCCGAATACAACCAGAGCGTGAACCACCGCATCGTGCTGGACGCCGAAGGCGAGGCTTTCGAGCTGTGGCGCTCGGTGTTCGCGCTGAATGGTGTGAACCTCCCGCACTGAATGCGGCATTAACAGACAAAGATTGAAGCAACCATGAAAAAAGTACATCCGGAATTCGCCTTCCAGTCGCGCGAACTGGAAGGCCAGATCGAAGGCACGCTGGGCGACCCGCCCAACCGCAAGAATTACGACATGATGGTGCAGGCCCTGGTTTCGGAATACGCCGACGGCCATGGCCTGGACGACGTCAACATGATGGCCTTCGCCCTGGTCGACCGCATCCGCTTCACGGACCCGAAAGGCCTGATCCGCGAAGCCATGGATTACGAGGGCGACGATCCGGCGAACGTGTTTGCCATGGCCAACTGCGACGGCGCCGACGGCCAGGATGCGGAAGGCAAGGCCATGTACGCATCGATCTGCGAGAACCATCCGGAACTGGCGCGCCAGGCCATCGTCACGGCCTTCCTGTACAAGAACCAGGCGCGCTGGGAAGACGACGACCAGTCGCTCGACCAACTGGGCAAGGACGACGAGGGCGACGACGACGAGCTCGACGAAAACGGCACCGGTATCGCCGACGACGGCTTCACCGAGCTGTTCGACGAACGTGGAGGTGAGCGCGAATGAGCGACGAATCCCAATCCAATGAGGCCAGATCCAACCTGCCGGCCCTGACCCGGCAGGTGGGCGAGCTGGTGCTGGCCGGCTCCCTGCAGCACGCCGAGGAAGCCCTGTCGAAGGCCGCCGACGAGCACGGCGACTATGCCGTGGCCGAGGTGCTGTCGACCCTGCCGCCGCAGGTGACGGCCCTGCACCTGGCCGGCTTCGACGGCGCCAAGACCTCGGTGGCAACCCTGCTGGTGCCGCCCAAGGCCTGGGCCGAGAGCCTGGCCTACCTGGCCGCCACCTGGCCGGACGACATGATCGAGGACGATCCCGAGCGCATCGCCGAGAGCCTGTTCAACCACATCCACGGCGTGGTCTACGCGACCGACGACGAAGAGCGCCGCCACGAACTGCTGAGCGAGGCCACCAGCTCGGACTGGGGCGCGACCGCGTTCGCGATCCTGTGGTCGCTGGCGCCGAAGGAAATCCTGGAAGTCGCCGGCGAAATCAACAGCCGCGGCCCGCACACCAGCATCCACACCACCTCCGACAGCGACATCGTGCCGCTGGCGGTGGACCTGGCCAGGGCCAGCGAGGACGGCTGGGAGCGTTCGCTGCTGGAGCTGTTCCCGGAATACCGCAACACCCATGACCTGGCCGACGTCGAGCTGCCGGACGACGAGGACGAGGCCGAGGAGTTCCCGCATCGCAGCACCCGGGAACTGCTGTACCGCCTGCGCAAGCAGGTGCCGTCGGTGCGCAGCACGCCGAAGCGCAGCACCCGCCGCAGCATGGGCACGGACATCTTCTCGTGAGCGGGGCCTTGCCGAGCATGCTGCCTGCCATCGTCATCGAGAAGCTGCCGCGCCTGATCCGCGCGATCCGCCACCTGGCGGACAGCGCGACCCCGGATGAAGCCGCCGGCCTGGCCGACGAGCTGGCCGGGATCACCGCGATGGTGGCCGAGAAGTTCACCAACGACCGCACCGCCGAAGGCATCCAGCGCGCCCAGCTGTTGACCGTCGGCGGCATGTCGCTGGGCCTGGAATACCTGCTGGAAGAGGAAACCGACGACGAAGTCGGCGACAAGGCCGCGGCCGGCATCCTGGTCTCGGAAGGCGCGGAACTCGTGTTCCAGCAGGGCTTCCGCCTGGTCCGCGAGCTCGCCGCGCTGCCGGAAGACACCCTGGTGGGCGAGTTCGACACCGACCCGGTGTACGCCCAGCGCCGCCTGAAGGAACTGTTCGTCGACATCTGCACCGCCGATCCGGGCGAGACCTGGTCCGGCTACGAACGCTACCAGGGCCAGCTCAAGCAGCGCCAGGACGTGCAGAAGATCGTGCGCGCGGCCCAGTGGCTGCGCCGCCACCACGCCGAAGGCCCGGTCAAGGATCCGGATCTGAATGCCGAAGGCGTGATCGCGCTGGCGATCGTGTTCGGCATCGAAGGGGGCGGGCGGGTCGTCGCGCGCACCGGCCACAAGGAGTTCGAGCGCTTCGTCAAGGCGGTGCGCAAGAACAAGCCCGACTTCGACGCCGGCTGGGCCCAGCTGCTGGAGAACATCCCGGCGCCGCACGCCGCCATCGTCGCCGAGCGCATCGCGCTCTACCGCAACAGCGACTTCCTGCGCGACATCGCCGGCAGCATGCCGCTCAAGCAGCTGTTCGTCGAGCTGGAAAACTTTGCCGGTTCGGAGCTGGACGCGGAATACCCGTAAGCATCCGTACATTCCCGTATGGACATGTTGGCATCGGTTTGCGACTATGATGGCCAACATGTCCCACGCCCCCATCGCCGCCGGCAGCCCCGAATTCAAGCGCATCAACCGCGCCATGGTGTTCGGCGGCTTTTCCACCTTCGCCCTCCTGTATTGCGTGCAGCCGCTGATGCCGCTGCTGGCCCACGACTTCCAGCTCACGCCCGCGCAGAGCAGCCTGGCGCTGTCCGTCGCCACCGGCGCCCTGGCGGTTTCGCTGCTGGCATCGAGCGTGCTGTCCGAGCGCTTCGGCAGGAAGCCTCTGATGGCCGGTTCGATGTTCTGCGGCGGCGTCCTGACCCTGCTGGCGGCATTTTCCCAGGGTTATGGACAGCTCCTGCTGCTGCGCGCCTTGCTCGGCCTGCTGCTGGGCGGGATGCCGGCGCTGGCCATGGCCTACCTGAGCGAAGAGATCGCCGGCCCCTCGCTGGGCCATTCGATGGGCCTGTACATCGGCGGCAGCGCCTTCGGCGGCATGACGGGACGGGTGCTGGCCTCCGTCATCAGCGATTTTTACGACTGGCGCATCGCGATGGGCGTCATGGGGGTGGCCGGGCTGTACGCGGCCTGGGAATTCAACCGCAGCCTGCCGGCCTCGCGCAACTTCCGCGGCGGGCAGGGCGGCTGGCGCGCGCTGTTCAGCGGCACGGCCAAGCATGTGCGCGACGCCGGACTGCCCTGGCTGTTCTCGCTGTCCTTCCTGCTGATGGGCGTGTTCGTCAGCATGTACAACTACATCGGCTACCGCCTGCTGGCGCCGTCTTTCGGGCTGCGCCAGAGCGCGGTCGGGGCGTTGTCGATCCTTTACCTGCTGGGCATCTTCAGCTCGGTCTGGGCCGGCAAGCTGGCCGACCGCCTGGGCCGCCGCAACGTGCTGTGGATGGTGATGCTGGTGATGCTCGGCGGTTTGCTTCTGACCTTGTCGGACATGGTGCCGCTGATCGTCGCCGGCATGGGCCTGTTCACCTTCGGCTTCTTTGCCTCGCACTCGGTGTGCTCGAGCTGGGTGGGCCGGCGCGCGCGGCCGCCGCAGGCGCTGGCCTCGGCCCTCTACCTGTTCTTCTACTACCTGGGGTCGAGCGTGGTGGGCTGGGTGTCCGGCGTGGTCTGGGCCTGGGCGGGCTGGCCGGGCGTGGTCAGCATGCTGGGCGCGGTGCTGCTGGGGGCGATGGCCGTGGCCCTGCGCCTGCGCGGCCTGGCGCCTCTCACGCCGGCATAGACCTTTCTTTGTGGTAATTTCGCAAACTGTTCAATATATTTTTTTGCAAAGCACCTAAGCCAATCCGCCTGGCGTAGAATCCTGCCGTCAAGTTCGTCAATTTCTTGAAGTCAACACATTTCCTTATCCAGGTTGCTATGAGCGGATCCGATGTCTCCATTGCGCGTGCAACGGGTTTTGCGGAGTGCATGATTGCGCTTCGCCGTGCGCTCACGACGACGCCGGTCGGCTGGCTGCTCGCGGTCTGGTTCTGCTGGGACCGTGTCCCTTTGTCCTCGATCGCAGGGTGGCTGGGCGCCGCGGCCCTGGTGTGGGCGGGCAGCCTGGCGCTGTTGCAGCATACGATCGTCAACGGGTCGAAGCTGGAATTGCACCGGCGCCGGGCCCACTGGATCGGCGGGCTGGACGGGTTCGGATGGGGGCTGCTGACCTGGTTCCTGATCGGCCACGACCCTGTGCTGGACGCCGTGCTGATGGCGCTGCTGTGCGGCGTCACCTCGGTCAATGCGCAGGTGTACGGCACCTATGTGACCGCCTATTTCTGGCAGATCGGGGTGCTGTGGATGGTCTCGGTGACCGGTTTGCTGCACGAATCGTTCAGCCGCAATGCGATCGATTATTCCGCCGGCCTGAGCGTGTTCTTCGCGCTGACCGTCTATTACACGGGCGCGGTTTCAAAACGTCTGCTGGAAGGCATACGCCTGCAGCATGCCAACGGTTCGCTGGCGGCGCAGCTGCGGATCGCGCTGCGCAAGGTCGAACTCGACGCCGCGACCGATGCGCTGACCGGGCACTGGAACCGCCGCGCGCTCGACGAGCTGGTCAGGCAGCAGGTCGAGCGCCACGTCGCCCTGAAGAAGCCGCTCTCCGTGCTGATGCTCGACATCGACTTCTTCAAGCGCATCAACGACGAATACGGGCACCTGGTGGGCGACGATGTCTTGCGCGCTTTTGCGCAAAGGCTCGGCGAGTCCCTGCGTGCCGGCGATTTCTGCGCGCGCTTCGGCGGCGAGGAATTCATCGTCGTCCTGCCGGAAACGCCGCTCGCCATGGCCCTGGAAGTGGCGGAGCGCATTCGCAAGGGGGTGGCGCAGCATCCGCTGCTGGACAAACCGAAAATCCAGGCAACGGTATCGATCGGTGTCGCCACGATGGAAGAAGGCCAGAGTATCGGCGAACTGTTCGCCGCGGCGGACGCGGCCGTCTACCTCGCCAAGAACGCGGGACGCAACCGGGTCAGCACCCACGACGCGCATGCCGGTCTGCTTCTGGATTCGGTAAATATCCCTTTGAAAATAGCAGGATAATCCCGCAGGGCACTCAAATCCGGCGGATTTCTTCCGGCTCATCCATACCGTTCGTGCGCCGCCGGCCCGTCGACAGGGCTACCATGCAGCTCCTGTCTTCAACGAAGCAAGGAGTACGTCATGTTGCAAGCACGTGAAATCCAGCAGCGTTTCAGCCATATCCAGCAAACCATCCAGGAAGCCCAGCAGGCCTGCAAGTCGGGCGATGCGCCGGACGACCTGAAGAACTGCATCGACAAGATGCAGCGCGAATCCCAGCAGGCTTCGCAGGTGATGCAGTCGAACGACCAGCAGCGCATGGTCGAGTGCGTCGACAACCTGGAGTCGATGGGCGATGAAGCCAAGCGCATCAGCCGCTCGGCATCGACGATGTCGCCGCATCTGGAGTCGGCGGTCACCAAGGTGCACGCCGAGCTCTCCAACTTGAAACACCAGCTACATTAAAGAACCTTCTTTTCTCGCAGGGCGGCGATCTCTTCGCTGCTCTTGCCGAGGATCTCGGCCAGCACCTCATCGGTATGCTGGCCGAGCAGCGGCGGCGCCTTGGCGCTGGTGGCCGGCGTCGCCGACATCCGCATCGGGCTGCGCACCAGCTTCACCTCGCCCGCGGTCGGATGGGGCAGGGCGATTTCGATGCCGCGCGCCTTTACCTGTTCGTTGGCGAAGACCTCGTCCAGGTTGTTGATCGGGCCGCAGGGCACGCCCCGTTCTTCCAGCATCGCGATCCATTCGTCGCGTCCGCGTTCCTTCACCATGTCGGCCAGCAGCGGCACCAGCACGCCGCGGTTCTTCACGCGCAGCGGATTGGTGGCGAAGCGTTCGTCCGTTCCCAGTTCCGGCCGGCCGCCGGCTTCCACGAACTTGCGGTATTGGCCGTCGTTGCCGGCGGCGACGATGATGTGGCCGTCCGCGCAGGCGAAGGTCTGGTAGGGCACGATGTTGGCGTGGGCATTGCCCCAGCGCGCCGGGCGCTTGCCGCTGTTCAGGTAATTGCTGCCGACGTTGGCCAGCATCGCCACCTGGGTATCGAGCAGGGACATGTCGATGTACTGGCCTTCGCCGGTCCGGTCGCGGTGGGTCAGGGCCGCCAGCACGGCGACGGTCGCGTACATGCCGGTCATCAGGTCGGTCAGGGCCACGCCCACCTTCTGCGGGCCGCCGCCCGGCAGCTCGTCGCGCTCGCCGGTCACCGACATCAAACCGCCCATGCCCTGGATCAGGAAGTCGTAGCCGGCGCGGTGCGCATATGGGCCGTCCTGGCCGAAGCCGGTGATCGAGCAGTAGACGATGTCGGGCTTGATTTCCTTCAGCGACGCGTAGTCGAGGCCATAGCGCTCGAGCTGGCCGACCTTGAAGTTTTCCAGCACGACGTCGCAGTGCCGCGCCAGTTCGCGCAGCAAGGCCTGGCCGTCCGGGCTCGCCATGTCGACCGTCACCGAGCGCTTGCCGCGGTTCGCCGACAGGTAGTAGGCGGCTTCGCCGGTCGCCTTGCCTTCCGCATCGGGGGCGTAGGGCGGACCCCAGGCGCGGGTGTCGTCGCCGCTGTCCGGACGTTCGATCTTGATCACGTCGGCGCCGAGGTCGGCCAGGTTCTGCGAGCACCAGGGGCCGGCCAGCACGCGCGACAGGTCGAGTACGCGGATATGGCGCAGCGCGCCGGGCAGGGTATTCATCTCGGATGCCATCTGGTCCCCAGTGGTTGTTGGTTGTCGGCGCAGATTATAGCGGGCCGGTCACGAGGCGCCCCCGGGCGCCGTCAGGGCCTGTGCGAACTGGTCGCGTTCGCGGTCGACGATGTCGTCGACCATGCGTTCGTCCAGCCCCATCGACTCCAGCACGAAGGCGGACAGCTGCAGGCTGGCTTCCAGCGTTTCCGGCACCACCACGCTGGCGCCGGCCAGCTTCAGCGCGCGCGCATGCTTCTCGTCGCGCGAACGGGCGAACAGGCGCGCCTCCGGGAATTCGCGGCGGATGCCGCGCACCGCCTGCAGCGCCGAGGACGGATGGTCCATGGTCAGCACGATCGCCGGGGCCTGGTCGGCATGCACGCGGCGCAGCAGCTCCGGACGCGCGGCATTGCCGAAGTAGACCGGCACGCCTTCGGCATGCAGCTTCGACACCAGCTTGGCGTCGTTCTCGAACGCGACGTAGGGGATGTGCTGGCTGGCCAGCAGTTTTGCGAGCTGCTGCCCGACGCGGCCGAAGCCGGCGATGATCACGCGGCCGCGCGCGTCTTCCAGTTCCCATTGCGCGTCGCGGGTCTCCTGCTCGCGCGCCTGGCGCTCCGCCCGCTCGCCGATGCCTTTGCCGATGCGCGCCAGCAGCGGCGTCAGGAACAGCGACAGGCCCACCGCCAGCATCACGCGCCCGCCCAGGCCGGGTTCCAGCAGCTTGTAACCAATGGCGTAGCCGATCACGATGAAGGCGAATTCGCCGCCCTGGCCCAGCAGCAGGGCGCCCTCGACCGCGCGGCCCCAGGACAGGCCGCCGATGCGCAGCACCGGCGCGATCACGACGGCCTTGATCAGTACCAGCAGGATCACGGCGCAGGCCAGCCACAGCGGCGCCTGGACGATCTGCAGCGGGTCCATGCCCATCCCGACCGTCATGAAGAACAGGCCCATGAGCAGGCCCTTGAAGGGCTCGACCATCAGCTCGACCTCGTGCTTGAATTCGGTCTCGGCCAGCAGCAGGCCGGCGATCAGCGCGCCGAGCGCCATCGACAGCCCGGCCATGGACGACAGGCCGGCGATGCCGAAGGTACTCAACAAGATCAGCGCCATGAACACGTCCGGCTGGCGGTGCCGGGCGAAAGCGCGGAACAGCGGATGGATCACGCGCCCGCCGATCAGGTAGATCAGGGCGATCGCTAGCGCCGCCTTGCCCATTGCCAGCAGCGCCACCATCGGCACGTTGACTTCGCCGCCGTCGCCGGCGGCGTGGCCGCCCAGCGCGCCGATCAGGATCAGGATCGGCACCACCGCCAGGTCCTGCAGCATCAGCACCGCGAACGCGGCCTGGCCCAGCGGCGTGCCGGTGGCCTGGCGCTCGCCCAGCAGCTGCATCACCACCGCGGTGGAGGACAGCGACAGCACCAGGCCGAGCACCAGCGCCGTCTCCATCGATTGGCCCAGGATCGTCCACACGGCGCCGCCCAGCAGCAGGGCGCACAGCACCACCTGGGCGCTGCCGGCGCCGAACACCCAGCGCCGCATCGCCCACAACCGCGCCGCCGACAGCTCCAGGCCGATCATGAACATCAGGAACAGCACGCCCAGCTCGGCCAGCATGGCGACGTTGTCGTTGTTGGGGAAGGTGAACAGCCCGAGCCACCACACGTCCTGCGCCATGCGGCCCAGGCCGAAGGGGCCGAACAGGGTGCCGACCGCCAGGAAGCCGAGCACCTGGTTGATGCGCAGGCGCTGCAAAGTCGGGATCAGGATGCCGGCGAGGCTGAGGAACAGCAGGATTTCGCGCAGGAAGGGGAGGGGGTGTTGCTCTTGCACGGATCGATGCCTTTCATGGACGACGCTGCCGCGTCATTGCAGGTAGTTGCGCTTCAGGTGCAGGCTGAAAGGCACGACGCCGGCGCAGGCCTGGCCGCCGCATCGCGCCGGCTTGTACTTGAGCAGGCGCTCGAGCAGCACGTACAGCTCCTTTCCGCCGCGCTGCGGATAAGGCGGGTCGTCGCCGGCATCCAGCGCCGGGTAATACGAGCGGACGAAGCGCTGCTGCTCGGGCGTCAGCGCGTCGAAGCCGCGGTCCAGCGGCAGCGGGCCGTAGGCCGTCTTGTTGCGGATGTGGGAGCCGACCGGCTCCTCGTCCGACGACAGCCAGAACCTGGCCATGCCGGCGGCGGCCGGCGGCGGCTCGACCGCCACGTCGATCCTGCGGTCGTCGGCGAAGCGGACCTCGGCCCGGCGCCCGCTGCCGGCAAAGGTCATGACACCCCGGCCATGCCGGCGGCCGTCCTTCCATTCGCCTTCGTAGGAGCCGCCCAGCATGTAGGTCATGGTGCCGACGCCGTCGGGCCTGCCGTTCTTCCAGCCGCCATGGTAGCTGTCGCCGGTCGAGAAGCGGCCGTCGGCGACGCCGTTGCCGACCGTGCCGAGGAAAATGCCGGACAGCGGGCCGCCGGGCGCCGTGATCCGTATCTCCGGCTGTGCCGGCGCGGTCGCCCCGGCCGGGCCGGCGAACACGCAGCCCAGGGCGAGGCCAAGGGCGGACAGGACAGCTGCTGATTTCACGGACGGGCTCCCCACGAGTTCACATGCCTTGATTTTCAGTCAACGCATCGCCGGCGGTCAATGGTCTATTCGAGGACGAGATGCAGGCCGATCCCCCATATGCCCGGACAAGGCTGGCCGCTGCAGCGTGCCGGCGTATAAGCCAGCAAGCCGGCGGCCGTGCCGATCGCGCGCCGGATGTCCGGCGCGACGACGCCCGCCGTCGTGACCGAGACCGCTTTGCCCTGGGCATCCACCGTCACGTACACCCAGACGGTGCCCTCGACCCCCAATCGTCCGATGTTCGCCTTCAGGGCCGAATACAGTTCTTTCCCGCCCGTGATGGGGTAGGGCGGATCGTCCCCTTCTTCCAGTGTCGGGTATTCGTTGCGGACAAGTTGCCGCTGTTCGGGCGTCAGCTCGGCGAAGCCGCGGTCCGCGGGCACCGCGCCGCTGGCGGTCTTGCCAGGAATGCGAGGGGCGAGGGGCTCGCCGGTGGTCGGGTCGACCCGGATGTCGTCCACGAAACGCACCGCGGCGCGCCGGCCGCTGCCGACGAAGACCATCGTGCCCCTGCCGTCGCGCTTGCCGTTCTTCCATTCGCCGTCGTAGGAACCGCCCAGCATGTAGGTCATCTTGCCCCTGCCGTCGGGATGACCGTTCTTCCATTCTCCCTGGTAGATGTCGCGGTGCGGGTAGACGCCCTCGGCGACGCCGGTGCGCTCGCCCATTCGCACCTCGCCTTCGTACATCGTGCCGTCGGCATCCTGGAAGAAGCCCTTGCCGTCGGGGACGCCGTTGGTGACGGTGCCGATGTAGGTGCCGCCGCCGCGCGTCTTGAGCTGGACCTCGCCCGGCGCCGGTGCGATCGCCGGCGCTTTCGCCGTGTCCTGCCCGAGGGCGCCGGCGGAGGTCAGGACCAGGGCAAAGGCCAGCATGAAGACGGTGGATCGCACGGACGGGCTCCTCGAAGGTTTGCGTCAATGATACTTGAACCGGATCGTCGAGCCGCGTCCGTACGGCCTGGGCGGACAGGCGTCAGGACCGCTGCGCCTGGAAAGCCTCCACCGGCGATTCCTCCATCTGCCGCTCGCCGCCCGCCAGCGGCTGGCGCGTCTCCATCGACTTGATCAGTTCCAGCATCTCCGGATCGTCGTGCTTGCGCAGTTCGAGGTAGCGCGCCAGGGCGTTGTCCAGCGCCGGCAGCAGGATGCCGCGCTCGCTGCTCATCGCCGTGTAGCCCGGGCGGGCGGCGACGAAGCCGCAGTCCCGGGCCGGCTTCGCCTCCAGGCGGCTGGCGTCGACGCCGGCCGCGTCGGCCGCCTTGCGCGCCAGCTCGGCCCAGCTCACGCCGCCGGCGTTGGCCAGGTGCCAGATCCCGGCCTCGCCGTCGATGGCGAGATCGAGGCAGGCGTGCACCAGGTCCGGCACATAGGTCGGCGAGACCGTCATGTCGCTCGCGGCCGTGAAGGCGTCGCCGCGCTCCAGCGCCTCCAGCGCCAGGGTCACGAAGTTGTGGCGGTCCCAGGGGCCGAAGAAGGCCGAGGTGCGCACCACCAGCGCGCCCGGATGCTTGTCCAGCACGCGCTGCTCGGCTTCCGCCTTGCTGCGGCCGTACACGTTCAGCGGCGCCACCGCGCTGCTCTCGACGTAGGGGCTGTCCTGCGCGCCGTCGAACACCAGGTCGCTGGAGAAGGTGGTGAGGTGGATGCCGTGGCGGGCGCAGGCGGCGGCCAGGATCGCCGGGCCGATCGCGTTTTCGCGCATGCAGCGCTCGACCTCGTGCTCGGCGTCGTCCACGCGCACGTAGCCGGCGCTGTTGATCACGGCCCAGGGCTGGTGCCGCGCCAGGGCGCGTTCGACCGAGTCGGCGTCGGTGATGTCCATCTCCTGGCGCGACAGCAGGCGGAACGCCAGGTTGCGCTTGCGGCACAGGTGGGCGAAGGCGCGGCCCAGGGTGCCGCTGGCGCCCGTGATCAGGATCGGCCGGCTGCCGGTGCCGACCAGGGTGTGGCCGTCGGCGGTGATCGAGGTGAGGGCGGCCGGGGTCGCGACCGGCGGACACAGGAAGCGGGCCGGTCGACGCCACCAGCCCTGGCCGCGCAGCACCGGATGCGACAGCGGCTGGCCGGAGGATAGTTCGCGCATCATGCGCGCCAGCGCGGTCGGGCGCGGCTCGGGCGCACGCACGTCGAAGGGACCGGGCTCGTAGTAGCCGCGGTTCTGGGTGACCAGGCTGTTCCAGTCGAAGGAGCCGAGCAGCGACCACACCGTGACGGCGCGCAGGTCGACGCCGTTGTTGCGCGATTCCTTGGCCGCTTCCCAGATCTCCAGCAGCCAGCGCAGCTGGTCTTCGCGGTTGGCGTCGATGTGGGCTTCGGTGATGGCCAGCGGAATGCGGTAGCGTTCCCACACTTCGGACAGCAGCGGGGCGATGCCGGCGGTCGGCGTGGCCAGCGCGCGCGAGGCTTCGATGTCGGCGCAGGGAATGCCGTCGGCCATGCCGCGGTGGTGCGCCGGATAGCGGTCCGGGCGGTGATCGAGCCAGCGTTCGCTGGTCACGTAGTAGTTGACGCCGATGATGTCGGGCGGGCAGGGGTTCTCGCGGAACCACAGGAAGTCCTCGGCGGGGATGCCGGTCGCGGTCAGGTAGTTCCACAGCGCGTGCTCGGGGCCGACCATGCCGCACAGCAGGTCCCAGGCCAGCCAGCGGCGCTCGTTGTAGAACTCGGCCACGTGGGCCAGCTCCGGCGTGCTGTAGGTCTTGCCCAGGTCGTCGGTCTGCACCAGCTTGGCATCCGGGTTGACGGCGCGGATCGCGCGCATCGACAGCACCACCGCGCGGCACTGCACCAGCAGGGCCTGGATGAAGGTGCGGTCGTCGCGGCCGTGCGGATACCAGACGCCGTACAGGCCGGCAAAGCGGGCCGTGGTGCAGGGTTCGTTGACGGGGGTGTAGTACTCGAGCCAGGGATAGCGCGCCGCCACCGCGCCGGCGTACTCGGCCAGTTGTGCGGCGAAGGCCGGGTCGACCAGGCTGGTGTGGCGCGGACCGCTGCCGTGGTGCACCAGGCCGGCGATCGGCGTGACGCCGGCGTCGCGCAGCGCGTGCAGGCGCTCGTCCGGCCAGCACCAGTCGGCCTTGTCGATACCCTCGGGGGCCGTGCGTTCCCAGATCACGGGATAGCGGATCGCGCGGATGCCGAGCGCCGCGAAGCGTTCGATGTCGGCCGGGCGGGTCGCATGGCCGTTGCGGTCGAGCTGGTGGAAGTAGTCGTCGTGGACGCGGTTGACGGTGCATTCGAGGCCGCCCCAGAGTTCGAGGGGGCCGCCGTGGCCGTGCTTGTGGCTGTTCGTGCTCTTCGTGGAATTCATAAATCACCAATTATTAATTTTCTTACAACAATAAATCCATGAAAGGCCTGCCAGTCCATGATGTCGGGGAGTCTGGACATGAAGCTGTTGACAGCGATGCGGCAACCTGCAACCATGCCATCCATGAATTTTTCGAATGCACATTCCGTTCTCGTTTCCTGGTGGCGCCGCTAGCAGCGCGCGGCCAGAGAGTTGAATGTGAATCAATGAACGCCGCCTCGATTCAAGGTGGCGTTTTTGTTAGCGCGGCAGGATCGGGGCAAGGATAAATAGGAACCCCGATGAGTCAGCAAACCCCCACCGCAACCAACTCCGTCATCCTGACCGGCGACCGTCCTACCGGACCGCTGCACCTGGGCCACTTCGTCGGCAGCCTGCGCAACCGCGTCACTTACCAGGATCAATATCGCCAATTCATCATGCTCGCGGACGCCCAGGCGCTCACGGACAACATGGATGACATAGGTAAGGTACACCGGAACGTCGTCGAAGTGGCGCTCGATTACCTTGCCGTAGGGATCGACCCGGCCAAGTCGACCATCCTGATCCAGTCGCAGATTCCGGAACTGGCCGAGTTGACCTTCTATTACCTGAACCTGGTGACCGTCGCACGCCTCGAGCGCAATCCGACCGTGAAGGCGGAAATCGTGCAGCGCGGCTTCGAGCGCGACATCCCGGCCGGCTTCCTGACCTACCCGGCCAGCCAGGCTTCCGACATCACCGCCTTCAAGGCCGGCATCGTGCCGGTGGGCGAGGACCAGATCCCGATGATCGAGCAGTGCAACGAGATCGTGCGCAAGTTCAACCGCACCTATGGCGGCGACAAGGAGATCCTGGTGGAGTGCAAGGCGATCGTGCCGGAAGTCGGCCGCCTGCCGGGCATCGACGGCCGCGCCAAGATGAGCAAGTCGCTGGGCAACACCATCAACCTGGGCGCCAGCGCCGACGAGATCCGCGCCGCCGTCAAGCAGGTCTACACCGACCCGCTGCACCTGAAGGTGTCGGACCCGGGCCACCTGGAAGGCAACGTCGCCTTCATCTACCTGGACGCTTTCGACACCGACAAGGAAGGCCTGGCCGAGATGAAGGCCCATTACGTGCGCGGCGGCCTCGGCGATTCGATCGTCAAGAAGCGCCTCGAAGGCATCCTGCAGGAGATGCTGGCGCCGATCCGCGCGCGCCGCGAAGAGCTGGCCAAGGACAAGGGCCACGTCATGCAGATCCTGAAGGAGGGCACCTTCCGCGCGCGCGAAGTGGCGGCCCAGACCATGGACGAGGTGCGCAAGGCGCTAGGACTGTCGTATTTCTGACAACAGCAAACCTCAAATTGTGTGGTAAATACGCGCACGATTGAAATAATCACAGATTTCCACTTGGAAATTGATTAAACTAACACTCTGCTTGTTAGTTTGACAGGGCATCACAGGAGGGATGGCGAAAGCCTCTTTCCTGTCTGGTCCGCATCGTCACCCTATCGGCAGGCATCTCCTGCTTTCCAACATGTATTCGCAGTCCAGGGGCATGGCCACGAGCCATGCATAACGCGCACCCGCTCGCCAAAAAATTTGACGAAATCATGCAAACTTCCGCCAACACGCTTTCGCTCCCCGCCACCGACCCGCGCCACGACATGGCGCATGCCGCCCTGGACGCCATCAACCGGATTCAGGCCGTGGTCGAATTCGACCTGCTCGGCAACGTGATCCACGCCAACCAGAATTTCCTCGATGCGGTGGGCTATACGCGGGCCGAGGTGGTGGGGCGCCATCACCGGATGTTCTGCACGGATGCGTTCGCGCATGCGGAGGCTTATCGGACCTTCTGGCAGGCGCTGGCGGCGGGCCATCCCTGCAGCGGCGAATACATGCGGCTCAGCAAGCAGGGTCACCCGGTGTGGCTGCAGGCGTCGTACAACCCGGTGTTCGACGGCGAGGGCAAGCCGGTCAAGGTCATCAAGTTCGCCACCGACATCACGGCCGCGAAAATGCAGAACGCCGACAACGCCGCCAAGATCGACGCCATCAACCGCGTCCAGGCGGTGATCGAATTCGCCCTCGACGGCCGCATCCTGCACGCGAACGAGAATTTCGTCGCCACCATGGGCTATACCCGCGACGAGATCGAAGGCCAGCACCACCGCATGTTCTGCGACCAGGCCTATGCCGCGTCGCCGGAATACGCCGCGTTCTGGACCCGCCTCGGCAACGGCGAGCTGCACGCCGGCCAGTTCAAGCGCCGCCACAAGTCCGGCCGCGACGTCTGGATCAGCGCGTCCTACAATCCGGTGTTCGGCGCCGACGGCAAGCCGGTCAAGGTGATCAAGTACGCCACCGACATTACCGAGCAGAAAACCGTGGCCGCCGAAACCAAGGGCAAGCTGGATGCGATCGGCCGCTCGCAGGCGGTGATCGAGTTCGACATGCGCGGCAACGTCATCGCCGTGAACGAGAATTTCCTGCGCACCATGGGCTATACCGAGGACGAAGTCGTCGGCCAGCACCACAGCATGTTCTGTGACGGCGCGCTGGTGAAGAGCGCGGGCTACCGCCACTTCTGGGCCAACCTGGCGCAGGGCCAGTTCCAGTCCGGGCGCTTCCGCCGCCGCGGCAAGCACGACGCCGACATCTGGATCCAGGCCACCTACAACCCCATCCTCGACGTCGGCGGCAAGCCCTATAAAGTGGTCAAGTTCGCGATGGACGTGACCGAGCAGGTGCACCGCGAGGAGCTGGTCAGCGCCAAGGTCAAGGCGATTTCCGGCGTCCTCGGCGGGCTGTCGCGCTCGATCGAAGAGATCTCGGCGGGCGCGCGCCAGTCGGCCGGCATGGCGGTCCAGACCCAGGCCGAGGCGCTCGAAGGCAGCAAGCTGCTGGAACGGTCGAAGGAGGCGATGGAAGCGATCCAGAAGTCCTCCGGCGACGTGCGCGAGATCATCGACACCATCAGCGACATCGCCAGCCAGACCCACCTGCTGGCCTTCAATGCGGCGATCGAGGCGGCGCGCGCGGGCGAGCATGGCAGGGGCTTCTCGGTGGTCGCCAACGAGGTGCGCAAGCTGGCCGAGAAGTCGGCCCTGGCGGCGCGCGAGATCGCCAAGCTGATCAACGAAACCACGGGCCGGGTCGGCGACGGCACGCGCCTGGCCGGCGAAGTCGAGGATGCGTTCGGACGCATCGTCAAGTCGGTTGCCGCCACCAGCGAATCGATCGGCCGGATCGACGAGTCGACCACCGCCCAGGCCGGCGCCACCCGCGATGCGACGGTGCTGCTGGCCGAACTCGAAGGCGTCGCCACGGAGCGCTGACATGCAGTCCACGAATGCACTGCGGCTGGCGCAGGCGCGCATCGGCGCCGTTCATCTCGGTATCGCGGCGGACAGCGTGGTCCAGGCGATCCCGGCGCCGGATTCGCTGGCGCTGCTGCCGCTGCGCGGCCAGGCCCTGCGCGGCGTGATCGAGCATGGCGGCGCGCTGGTGCCGGTGGTCGACCTGGCGCGCTGGGTCGAGGTTGGCCAGGCCGCGCCGGCGCCCGGCGAGAGCGCACGCATCCTCGTGCTGCGCGAGGGCGCACGCAGCATCGGCCTGCTGGTCGATGCGCTCGGCGGCCTGGTGGACGTCGATGCCGCCGAAGTGCGGCGGCTGCACCACGGCGACGATCCGGACGACGTGTTCCACAGCGCGGTACGCGCGCCCGATGGCGCCATTTTGAGCCTGCTGGAAGTGGCGCGGCTGGCCGACCTGGCGCTGGCCTGGAGCGCGGCGCTGCCGGCGCCTGCCGCACCGGCGCGGTCCGATGCCGGCCCCGATGCCGATGCCGGGCCGGTGCGCAGCCTGTACGCGCTGCTGGACACCGGCCGCGGCCTGCTGGGCGTGGCGCCCGCCGACCTGGCCGAAGTGCTGCCGATGCCGGCGCTGGAACGGCTCGGCGGCGGCGCCGGCGGCGCCTACTGCGGCTGGCGCGGCCGGCACCTGGCGGTGCTGCCGTGCGCGGCGGTGATGGAGGCCGAGGAAGGCGCCGCGGACGGCGCCGCGCCCCTGCTGGCGGTGCTGGTCCACGCCGGCCTGGCGCTGGGCCTGCCGGTGCGGGGCGTGCGGCAGCTGCGCAGCCTGCCGCCCGGCCTGGCGCTGGCGGACGGCGTGACCGCCAGCGTGTTCGACGAGGACGGCGGCGAAGTCCGGCTGCTCGACAGCGCGCGCCTGTTCGCGCGCTTCCCGGAAGCCGCATTGAGCCGGCAGGAGACGCCCGCGTCGGCCGGTTCGGCCCAGCCTGACGCCGGCAACGACTGCGCCTACATCGTGTTCGAGGCCGACGGCTTGCAGGCGGTGCCGATCGGCGCGGTCGAACGGATCGTGCCGCTGGTCCCGCCGCTGGCGGCGACCATGGCCTGGGAGGGCCGGGCGATCCCGCTGGCCGACCGCCGCGCGGCGTCGTCCGCGCAGGCGGACGGGCCGGGCCATGTGCTGGTGGCGGCGGGGCCGCGGGGACCGGTCGGCCACGTGGTCGCGCGCGTGCATTCGCTGATTCCGGCCAGGACCGGCAGGCTGTACCGCATGGGCGTCGGCGCCGGCCGCCGGGTCGAGTTCATCACGGCCGGCGACGGCGACGCGCAGGCCAGCTACCGCATCGTCGAACTGGCGGCCGGCGCCTGATCAGCAGTCCATGCCGGGCCGGCCGGCGTCGTTGAACTCGCGCCCGTCGACCGGGATGTCGAGCGTGAAGGTGGTGCCGGCCTGTTCCGAGCTGTCCAGCACCACGGTGCCGCCGTGGCGCTTGGCGACTTCCTGCACGAAGGGCAGGCCGATGCCCCAACCGATCTTGCCGGACTCTTCGCCGCGGTTCAGGTATTCGAAAATGTCCTTGCGCTGTTCGTCGGGGATCGGATTGCCGCAGTTGTGGACCGAGACGATGACGCGGCCGTGGGTCTGGGTGACGTTGATGCGCACCAGTTTGCCGTCGCCGTACTTGACCGCGTTCAGGGCCAGGTTCTCGAGGGCGCGCCGCAGTGCGCGTTCGTCCCACCAGCCGACCACCTCGTCGCCGCCGACTTCGCAGCGCGCCTGGGTGGTGCCATTGACGTGTTCGCCGACTTCCTTCGCCAGCCTGAGCGCGTCGACAGAGCTCAGCGACAGCGGCGCGGCCTGGGCCGAAGTCTGGCTGAGCGCATCGAGCTGCTCCTTGAACATCTGCTCCAGGCGCAGGCCGTTATCCAGGATCTTGCGGACGATCTTTTCGGACTTGCCCGGATCGGTGGCCAGCAGCAGCTCGGCGCCGGAGATGATGACGGACAGCGGGCTGCGCATGTCGTGCGTGAGCGAGGCCGCGACACGTTCGCGGAAGGCCCGTTGCAGGGCCGTGAATTCTTCGATGGCGTCGCGGATCGCCTGGTCGAACGAGGATTCGAGGATGCGCGCTTCCTCTTCGGTGAAGACGATGCCGTGGCGCCGGGATACCTCCAGCAGGGCGTCGCGCAGCAGCTGGTATTCGTGGACGATTTCGACGGCCTTGTAATCGGTCGTGCGTGCGCGCTCGCTGCCGTGCCCGGTGGCGGCGGTCGAATCGCTGGCCGCGTTCTCGCGGTCGAAGCCGGGGCTGAGCGCTTCCGCGATGTTCCCGTAGAACAGCGGCAGCGTGTCCAGCAGCACAGGATGGCTGACTTCATCCGCGCCGGGGATCAGGCTGCGCACATGTTTTTCCCATTCGGCAAAAACTTCGTCGCGGATCGCCAGAACCTTCCTGGACTTTTCGGAAAGCATGCGGGTGCTGGACTGTTGATTGGTCGAGAGCATGATCGGGAGTGCGGAAAGCTGATTTCTTGATCTTAACAAAACCATGCGAAACGGGGCGTGCCCTAGCCACCCACAGGTGGCGGCACGCCCCGCATCGCCTTGCGCGGATCAGTCCTGCAGATCGGCCGGGACCTTGCCGCCGTTCTGCGCCAGCTTGGTCATGACCTGCTTGTGCAGCCAGATGTTCATGCTGGCCGAATCGTTGGTGTCGCCGGTGTAGTGCAGTTCGGCGGCCAGTTCCTTGCGCGCCTGCAGGCTGCTGTCCAGGTTCAGCAGCTTCAGCAGGTCGACGATCGAGCTGCGCCAGTTCAGCTGCTGGCCCGATTGCGCCTGCATGTTGGTCAGCACCTGTTCGACGTCCACCTGCTGCATCGGTTGTGAGGCGGGTGCGGCCGGTGCGGCAGGGGCAGCCGGTGCGGCAGGGGCAGCCGACGGGGCCTGTGCCTGCGGTGCGGCCGGCGCCGGGGCTGGTGCGCCGCCCTGTGCCTGGGTGTTGGCCGGATGGTGGCCAGGGAAGATCTTGTGGAAAATATCTCCGAGAATACCCATGTGCTTCTCCTTGTTGGATGGGGTTGGTATCAGTGACGCTGCATGCCTTGCGCCATGTGGCCCAGTGCGATGGCCAGCGCGGCGCCGCCCAGGGCTTTCACCAGGGTCGGGTGGTCCGAGTAGAAATTGCCCATCTGGTCGACGATGCCCGGGTTCTGCTGCTCGGCGTGGGCGGCGATTTCCTGCACCTGGTCGGGTGAGAGTTGCGACGCCTGCTCCGGCGTCACACGGTTCTGGCCGCCGCCCAGCAGGTTGCCGAGCGCGCCGCCGGCGACGCCGGACAGCAGCTGCGGGCCGAGGCTGGCGATCAGCTGGTTGAGCATGCCGGCGCGCTGGGTCGGGTCGCTGTGGCCGAACAGCTGGCCGACCATTTGCGGGAATGGCGGGGTCTGGTCGGAACGCAGCGCCTGGGTCACGCCGCGCGCCAGGTCTTCGCGCGGGGCCTGCTGGGCCACGCGGTCGAAGTCGTCGCTGGCCTGCGCCTGGTTGGCGTTGGCGCCGCCGCCCAGGTATTGCTGCAGCAGGTTGCCTAGATCAAAGCCCATGATGTCCTCCTGTGTTGAGCAGTCAAAGCAGCAGGGTAGGCGCATCGAAGGAATCGCTCCGTACGTTCATTAACGGACAGTGCGGACAGGGCGGGCGCGTCGTCTAGCTTGCCTTTGTCTCCAAATTGCGTAATTACAATAACAGACGCGTCCACTGGGATGCGGCGTTTCAGCGCCTCCAACATCGAGTTGCCAGGTAGACTTGGGTGGCGGCAGAGCGTAAGCTGCTGCCATCATGACGCCTTACCTGCCACTCCTGTTATTTACCGTCCTGTACGCCGGCGCCACGCTCGCCTGGCAACTGCCGCTGATGGTCGGCCTGGCCTACCTGGCGATGAGCCTGCTGTGCTTCTGCATTTATGCGCAGGACAAGGTGGCGTCGCGCCGCGGCGAACGCCGCACGCCGGAAAGCCGGCTGCTGATGCTGGGCCTGCTGGGCGGCTGGCCCGGCGCCGTGCTGGCGCGGCACTGGCTGCACCACAAGACGGTCAAACAGCCATTCCGCCAGCTGTTCTGGTGCAGCGTGGCGGCGAACGTGGCCGGTTTCCTGTGGATGTCGGCCCAGCTGGCCGCCTGAACGAGGAGCGGGGAGGGACCATGTGGCGCTATCCGAAAGTCCTGGCCCACCGCGGCGGCGGCACCCTGGCGCCCGAAAACACGATGGCCGGACTGCGGCGCGGCATGGACGCGGGCTTTCGCGCCGTCGAATACGACGTGATGCTGGCGCGCGACGGCGTGCCGGTCGTCATGCACGATCCCTTCCTCGGCCGCACCGTGCCCGGCGCCGGCCACGTCCATGACTACGATGCCCTGGAACTGGCGGCGATGGATGCCGGCGGCTGGTTCGGCGCCGCCTTCGAAGGCGAGCCGGTGCCGCTGTTCGTCGAGTTCGCGCAGTACTGCAAGGCGCACGGCGTGTGGATGAACATCGAGCTCAAGCCGGCGCCCGGCTACGAGATGGAGACCGGCGGCACGGTCGCGCGCATTGCCGCCGCGATGTTCGCCGAGGAACTCGCGGCCGGCAAGCTGGCGCAGGCGCCGCTGCTGTCCTCGTTCAGCCACGACGCCCTGCTGTCCGCGCGTGAAGTGGCGCCGCAGCTGCCGCGCGCCTGCCTGATGAGCGAACTGCCGCCCGACTGGGAGCGCCGCGCGCGCGAAGTCGAGGCGGCCGCGATCCACGTCAACCACCGCCACCTGCGGCCGCAGCAGGCGCACGAAGTGAAGGCGGCCGGCTTCGGCCTGTTCTGCTACACCGTCAACGAAGCGGCGCGCGCCCGCGAGCTGCTGGACTGGGGCGTGGATGCCTTCTGCACCGACCGTATCGACCTGATCGGGCCGGACTTTTCTTGAATAAATAACACCGGGCCCTACAGAAATGTAACGGTGTGTCGTTAATGGCTGATTACCGCCCATCGGCTTGCAACGACCATGACCCTGTCGATCAATAACAATACCTTGTCGCTGCAGGCGCAGCGGCGGCTTGCCGAGCATGCGGCCGACGCGGCGAGTACGATCTCGACACTGAGCTCGGGCTCGCGCATCAACGGCGCCGCCGACGACGCGGCGGGGCAGGCGATTTCGGCGCGCATGACGTCGCAGCTGCGCGGCATGCGCCAGGTCATGCGCAACATCAGCGACGGCACCTCGATGCTGCAGGTGGCCGACAGCGCCATGGCGAACATCGGCGACAGCCTGCAGCGGCTGCGCGAACTGGCCGTGCAGTCCGGCGACGGCGGCATGTCCGACCTTGATCGCGGCGCGCTGCAGCAGGAGGCGACGCAGATCCTCGCGCAGATTTCCGACGTTGGAAAGACCACCCAGTTCAACGGCCAGACCCTGTTCTCGCAGGACGCCAGCAGCATCGGCGGCGACGACAAGGTGCGCAAGGTGATCGATGGCCTGAAGACCGGCTGGCTGGGTTCGGCCGAAGCGATGATCAAGAAGTACTACGGGATCGAGGCCGATGGCGCGGGCCTCGAGCTCAGGCTCGGCAACACCGACGGCCCCTCGAATGTCCTGGCCTACGTCGAGGGCACCACGGGCTCGGGCAAGTGGTCGAACCTCAGCCTGAACCTCGACATGGCCGACTTCGGCGGCGGCGGCACGGCCGACGGCGGCGCTTCCCCAATGTACAGCGACCGCATCGTCGCCCACGAGATGACGCATGCCATCATGGCGCGCTCGATGAACTTCGACTCGCTGCCGAAATGGTTCGTCGAAGGCACGGCCGAACTGATCCATGGCGCGGACGAGCGCCTGCGGGGAGCGATCGCCGGCAGCAGCGTGGCGGCCGTCGTCAGCGGCGCGTCCGGCCCGAATCCCAGCTACGAAGGCGCCTATGCGGCCTCGCGCTACCTGCACGACAGGCTGAAGCAACTCGGCGTCGACGGCGGCATGAAGGGCCTGATGACCTACATGAGCAAGAACCAGGGCGCGACCCTGGACACGGCGCTGAATGCGGTCACGAACGGCGCCTACACCGACGCCGGCGCCTTCATGGCCGATTTCCAGGCCAACGGCGCGAACTTCATCAATACCAGGATGAACCTGGTCAACGCCGACACCGGCGCGATCGGCGGCCTCGATGCCGACGGCGGGCCTTCAAGCGACGCGAAGGACGTGGTGTCCGACGTCGGCTACACGGCGCCCGACAAGCCGCTGCAGAACTTCAAGTTCGACTTCGGCGACTACGACGACGGCGCCGCCACGGGCATCAACCGCATGCAGATCCAGGTCGGCGCCGGCACCGGCAAGGACGACCTGATCGAACTGCAGTTCTCGGCCATGAATGCCCAGGCGCTCGGGCTGGCGGACCTCGACATGACGAAGACCGCGGTGGCGCTGCTGCACATCGACCAGGCGATCGACTTCGTCGACAAGCAGCGGATCGTGGCGGGCGCGGCCGGCAACCGCCTCGACATGGCGGCTTCCAACACCCAGACCGGTTCGGTCAACCTGGCGGCCGCGCAAAGCCGCATCCAGGACGTCGACTACGCCGAGAGCGCGACCAGGCTGACGCGCTCGCAGATCCTGCAGCGGGCGGCATCGGCGATGCTGACGCAGGCGAACGGGCAGGCGAGCGCGGTGCTGGCGCTGCTCAGATAAGCGTTGGCGCTTGGGCCGTCATTCGCGCCTTCAGCCCGTCATTCCTGCGCCTTTGGCACGTCATTCCCGCGAAGGCGGGAATCCAAGTGATGCATGCGTTACGTCAGCTCGAACAAACCTGGATTCCCGCCTGCGCGGGAATGACGAGCGGGCTGTTGTTGTAATTAGTGCAAGCTCTCCATTTCACGCCCCCAATTCCTTCCAACAGCTACGCTATAATCATTTCTTTATATAGCCAGCATGCTGCCCACCCGCCCATACGCCATGAAATCCTCCGAAATACGCGAAAAGTTCCTCAAGTTCTTCGAGTCCAAAGGTCATACCATTGTCCGCTCGAGCCCGCTCGTGCCGGGTAACGATCCGACGATGTTGTTGACCAACAGCGGCATGGTGCAGTTCAAGGACGTGTTCCTGGGCCTGGACACGCGTCCGTACAAGCGCGCCACCACCGTGCAGCGCTGCGTGCGCGCCGGCGGCAAGCACAACGACCTGGAAAACGTCGGCTACACCGCGCGCCACCACACCTTCTTCGAGATGCTGGGTAACTTCAGCTTCGGCGACTACTTCAAGCGCGACGCCATCAACTTCGCCTGGGAGCTGCTGACCAAGGTCTACGCGCTGCCGGCCGAGAAGCTGACCATCACCGTCTACTTCGAAGACGACGAAGCCTACGACATCTGGGCCAACGAGATCGGCGTGCCGAAAGAGCGCATCATCCGCATCGGCGACAACAAGGGCGCCCGCTACGCCTCCGACAACTTCTGGCAGATGGCCGACACCGGTCCCTGCGGCCCGTGCACCGAGATCTTCTACGACCACGGTCCGGACATCTGGGGCGGTCCTCCGGGCTCGCCCGAGGAAGACGGCGACCGCTTCATCGAGATCTGGAACCTGGTGTTCATGCAGTTCAACCGCGACGAGTCCGGCGTCCTGACCCCGCTGCCGAAGCCCTCGATCGACACCGGCATGGGCATCGAGCGCCTGGCCGCGGTACTGCAGCACGTCCACTCGAACTACGAGATCGACCTGTTCCAGGCCCTCATCAAGGCGGCCGCCCGCGAAACCGGCGCGACCGACCTCGAGTCGAAGTCGCTGCGCGTGATCGCCGACCACATCCGCGCCTCGAGCTTCCTGATCGTCGACGGCATCATCCCGAGCAGCGAAGGCCACGGCTACGTCCTGCGCCGCATCATCCGCCGCGCACTGCGCCACGGCCACAAGCTGGGCCAGACGAAACCCTTCTTCTACAAGCTGGTCGAAGACCTCGACATCGAGATGGGCGACGCCTATCCGGAACTGCGCGAAGCCAAGGCCCGCGTGATGCAGGTGCTGAAGGCCGAGGAAGAGCGCTTTGGCGAGACCCTGGAAAACGGCATGAAGATCCTGGAAGCCCAGCTGGCCAAGGATCCGCAAAACCTGGATGGCGCCACCGCCTTCACGCTGTACGACACCTACGGCTTCCCGCTCGACCTGACCGCCGACATCTGCCGCGAGCGCAACGTCACGCTGGACGAGGCAGGCTTCGCCGCCGCCATGGAGCAGCAGAAGAAGACGGCGCGCGCCGCCGGCAAGTTCAAGATGGCCGCCAACGTCGAATACGCGGGCGAGAAGAACAAGTTCGTCGGCTACGAGTCGCTGGTCCACAATTCGCACGTGGTCGCGCTGTACGCCGACGGCGTGAAGGTAGAGGAGCTGAAGGCCGGCCAGGACGGCATCGTGGTGCTGGACACCACCCCGTTCTACGCCGAATCCGGCGGCCAGGTCGGCGACAAGGGCCTGATCAAGGCCGGTAATGGTGTGTTCGAAGTGGAGGACACCCTGAAGATCCAGGCCGACGTGTTCGGCCACCACGGCACGCTGGCGTCGGGTTCGCTGAAGGTCGGCGATACGGTCGACGCCCAGGTGGACGAGGCCAAGCGCGCGCGCACCATCCGCAACCACTCGGCCACCCACCTGATGCACAAGGCCCTGCGCGAGGTTCTCGGTTCCCACGTCCAGCAGAAGGGCTCGCTGGTCGATCCGGACAAGACCCGCTTCGACTTCGCCCACAATGCCCCGCTGACGCTTGAAGAAATCGCCCGCGTCGAGCAGATCGTCAACGCCGAGATCCTGCAGAACCATCCGACCCAGGCCCAGCACATGTCGATGGACGACGCCATCAAGCACGGCGCGATGGCCCTGTTCGGCGAAAAATACGGCGACACCGTGCGCGTGCTGGACATCGGCTCGTCGAAGGAACTGTGCGGCGGCGTGCACGTCACCCGCACCGGCGACATCGGCCTGTTCAAGATCGTCTCGGAAGGCGGCGTCGCTGCCGGCATCCGCCGCATCGAAGCGGTGACGGGCGAAGGCGCGCTGGCCTGGGTGCAGTCGACCAACCGCAAACTGCAGGAAGCAGCCGCCGCGCTGAAGACCGGCCCGGACGAACTGCCGTCGCGCATCGCCCAGGTGCAGGACCAGGTCAAGCTGCTGGAGAAGGAAGTCAACGCGCTGAAGTCGAAGCTGGCCGCGGGCCAGGGCGACGAGCTGGCCGGCCAGGCCGTCGAAGTCAACGGCGTCAAGGTGCTGGCCGCGACCATGGAAGGCGCCGACGTCAACGCCCTGCGCGAAACCATGGACAAGCTGAAGGACAAGCTGAAGACGGCGGCCATCGTGCTGGCCTCGGTGGCGGACGGCAAGGTCAGCCTGATCGCCGGCGTCACCAAGGACGCCACCGGCAAGGTCAAGGCCGGCGAGCTCGTGAACTTCGTCGCCCAGCAGGTGGGCGGCAAGGGCGGCGGCCGTCCGGACATGGCCCAGGCCGGCGGCACCGATGCGGCTGCGCTGCCGCAGGCGCTGGCTGGCGTGGCTGACTGGGTGGGCGAGCGCGTTTAAGTAGCACCGTCGTTCCCGTGATTTACCCGTCGTCCCCGCGAAGGCGGGGACCCAAGTTCTGCGTGCGTTACGTTAGCGCCGGCAAACTTGGGTCCCCGCCTTCGCGGGGACGACGTCCATATAAAGGAGCCGCATGAGCAGCCTGCCCCCGCATTGCGACCGTGCCCTCGCTGACGCCAAGCCCGGCACCGAAGGCGCGGCCCACCCGAACCTGGTGCTGGTCACCTCCATCCTGTCGAGCAGCCTGGCCTTCATCGACGGCTCGGTGGTCAACGTCGGCCTGTCGGCGATCGGCAAGGACCTGGCGGGCACCGGCGCCGACCTGTCCTGGGTCGTCAGCGGCTACCTGCTGCCGCTCAGTTCCCTGTTGCTGCTGGGCGGCGCGGCGGGCGACCGCTATGGCCGCCGGCGCATCCTGCTGGCCGGCATCACGGTGTTCGGCCTGGCCTCGCTTTTGTGCGCCTTCGCCGCCAACCTCTGGATGCTGGTCGGCGGCCGCGTCCTGCAGGGCATCGGCGCGGCCCTGGTGCTGCCGAACAGCCTGGCGATCCTGGGCGCCACCTTCGAGGGCAAGGCGCGCGGCAAGGCGATCGGCATCTGGGCCGCGGCCGGCGCGGCGGCGGGCGCGGTCGGGCCGCTGCTGGGCGGCTGGCTGATCGATGCGGTCGGCTGGCGCGCGGTCTTCTACATCAACCTGCCGGTGGCGGCGCTGGCGATCTTCATGGCCTGGCGCTTCGTCCACGTCAAGCGCGGCGACAAGCCGGTCGCGCTCGATCCGCTCGGCGCCCTGCTGGCCAGCGCCGGCCTCGGCTGCGTGACCTGGGGCCTGGCCGACGCCTCCGCCGAAAAGGGACTGACGGCGGCGGCCGGCATCGCCCTCGCGGCCGGCGTGCTGGTCCTGCTGGTCTTCCTGTGGATCGAGCATCGCGCGGGGGAAAAGGCGATGCTGCCTTTGACGCTGTTCGGCTCCAGCAGCTTTTCCGGCCTGAATCTGATGACCTTCCTGCTGTACGGCGCGCTGGGCGCGCTGATGCTGCTGGTGCCCTACGTGATGATCCAGGCGCTGCATTACTCGGCCAAGGAGGCCGGCGCGGCGCTGCTGCCGTTTCCCATCGTGCTGGCGGTCGGTTCGCCGCTGATGGGGAAGTTTGCCGGCAGCCACGGTTCGCGCCTGCCGCTGGCGATCGGCGCCCTGATCGTGGCATGCGGATTCCTGCTCGGCACGCGCATCGGCTCCGGGTCCTATGTGGCGACGGTGCTGCCGGCCATGGTGCTGATTTCGCTCGGCATGGCCTGCGTGGCGGCGCCGCTGACGACCGCCGTGCTGTCCTCGGTGGACGGCAGCCATACCGGCATCGCCTCCGGTTTCAACAGCGCGGTGGCGCGTGGCGGCGGCCTGATCGCCACCGCCCTGCTCGGCATGGTGCTGACGGTGCAGGGCAGGGCGCTGCTGGCGCCCTTCCACGCGGCGATGGTGGTGTGCGCCGTCACGGCGGCAGCGGCGGGCGTGTGCGCTTTTGTCTGGGTCAAGGGCGACAACCGGCAACCTCCCGCTTGAGGCGCTCTACGCTGCGCTGCCGCAGGCGCGTCCACGTCCGGTGGGTAAGCCGGGTGCATGAAAACGGCTGGGCTAACCCGCTAGTTGTTATTTTTGTCAACGTCTTGACGTTGTTACAACGCAACATGGATACCAAATTTTGGTGCGGCGCGTCATAATCCCGCAATTGGAGTACTATCGGGGCATCTGCCCCCAATCCGCAGGCAAATGATGAGCGAAACCATACTCGACACCGGCACCATCGAGGTCCAGAAAGACCTCGACGCACGCGGCCTGAACTGCCCGCTGCCGATCCTCAAGGCCAAGAAGGCCCTCGCCGAACTGGCGAGCGGCGAAGTGCTGCGCATCGTCGCGACCGACACCGGTTCGGTGCGCGACTTCCAGGCCTTCGCCAAGCAGACCGGCAACGCGCTGCTGGCCCATACCCACATCAACGGCGAGTTCACCTTCTGGCTGCGCCGTAAGTAATACCGAACGACCACTCTGACAGGCGGGGCAGGTTGCAGCAGCCCCGCGCATCTCAAGCCCACCATCCCAAACCAAGTTAGCGGACATGCCCCACAATTAGTGGCTTCATTCTAGGCAAAAAACGCACGATCGTGCTTTAATTCTGTGCTGAAGCCCTTTTGCTCTTATAATTCGGATCATTTTTAGTCTGTCACTCATTCCATTTTTCAAAGGCCCACTATGAAAGTCCTGGTACCCGTCAAACGCGTGGTCGACTACAACGTCAAGGTCCGCGTCAAGTCGGACGGCAGCGGTGTCGATATCGCCAACGTCAAAATGTCGATGAACCCGTTCGACGAGATCGCACTGGAAGAGGCGACCCGCCTGAAGGAAGCCGGCAAGGTCACCGAGATCGTGGCCGTGACCTGCGGCGTGACCCAGGCCCAGGAAACGCTGCGTACCGGCATGGCGATCGGCGCCGACCGCGGCATCCTGGTCGAGACCGGCCCGGAAATCGAGCCGCTGGGCGTGGCCAAGGTGCTGAAGGCGCTGGCCGACAAGGAACAGCCGCAGCTCATCATCCTGGGCAAGCAGGCGATCGACGACGATTCGAACCAGACCGGCCAGATGCTGGCGTCGCTGCTGGGCTGGCCGCAGGCGACCTTCGCCTCGAAGGTCGTGCTGGAAGACGGCAAGGTCACCGTGACCCGCGAAGTCGACGGCGGCCTGGAAACCGTGGCCCTGAGCCTGCCGGCCATCGTCACCACCGACCTGCGCCTGAACGAGCCGCGCTACGTGACGCTGCCGAACATCATGAAGGCCAAGAAGAAGCTGCTCGAGACCATCAAGCCGGAAGACCTGGGCGTCGACGTGACCCCGCGCCTGAAGACGCTGAAAGTGTCGGAGCCGGCCAAGCGTTCGGCCGGCATCAAGGTCCCGGACGTCGCGACCCTGGTGCAGAAACTGCGCACCGAAGCCAAAGTCATCTAATCTAGGATAAGAAAATCATGGTCGCACTCGTCATTGCAGAACACGACAACGCCTCGCTGAAGGCCGTCACCCTGAACACCGTCACCGCCGCGTCGCAGTGCGGCGGCGAAGTCCACGTGCTGGTCGCCGGTTCGGGCTGCGGCGCCGTCGCCGAAGCCGCCGCGAAGATCGCCGGCGTCTCCAAAGTGCTGGTCGCCGATGCGCCGCATTTCGCCGACGGCCTGGCCGAGAACGTCGCCGAGCAGATCCTCGCCGTTGCCGGTTCGTACAGCCACATCCTGGCCCCGGCTTCGGCCTACGGCAAGAACATCCTGCCGCGCGTCGCCGCCAAGCTGGACGTGGCCCAGATCTCGGAAATCACCAAGGTCGATTCGCCGGACACCTTCGAGCGTCCGATCTACGCCGGTAACGCCATCGCCACCGTGCAGTCGGGCGACAGCGTGAAAGTCATCACCGTGCGCGGCACCGGCTTCGATGCCGCGGCAAGCGAAGGTGGTTCGGCCGCCGTGGAATCCGTGTCGGCGGTGGCCGATTCGGGCAAGTCTTCTTTTGTGGGCCGCGAACTGGCCAAGTCGGACCGTCCGGAACTGACCGGCGCCAAGATCGTCGTGTCCGGCGGCCGCGGCATGGGTTCGGGCGACAACTTCAAGATCCTGGAACCGCTGGCCGACAAGCTGGGCGCCGCCATGGGCGCCTCGCGCGCCGCGGTCGACGCCGGCTACGTGCCGAACGACTGGCAGGTCGGCCAGACCGGCAAGATCGTCGCCCCGACCCTGTACATCGCGGTCGGCATCTCGGGCGCGATCCAGCACCTGGCCGGCATGAAGGATTCGAAGACCATCGTCGCCATCAACAAGGACCCGGAAGCGCCGATCTTCTCGGTGGCCGACTACGGCATCGTGGGCGACCTGTTCGAGGTGGTGCCGGCGCTGGTCAAGGAACTGGGCTAAAAGCGGGTTAAACAACGTCATTCCCGCCTTCGCGGGAATGACGTTTTTGTATGCGCAAAGTTTTCGAAGATAAAACGTAGGAGACCACGGTGAGCTACAACGCCCCCCTGAAAGACATGCTGTTCGTCGTGAACGAACTGGCCAACCTGGCGGAGATCAACCAGCTGCCCGGTTGCGAGGACGCGACCCCGGACACCGCCGTTGCGGTGCTGGAAGAGAGCGCGAAATTCTGCGGCGGCGTGGTCGCGCCGCTGAACCATGCCGGCGACAAGGAGCCCAGCTTCTGGAAGGATGGCAGCGTCACCACCTCCAAGGGCTTCCGCGAAGCCTTCCGCGCCTTTGCCGAAGCCGGCTGGCAGGGCGTGCAGCACCCGGCCGAGTACGGCGGCCAGGGCCTGCCGAAGCTGGTCGCCACGCCTTGCGTCGAGATGCTGCACGGCGCCAACCTGGCGTTCGCGCTGGTCGCGCTGCTGACCGACGGCGCCATCGAGGCGCTGCTGACCGCCGGCACCGACGAGCAGAAGGCGCGCTTCATCGAGCCGCTCATCTCCGGCAAGTGGACCGGCACCATGAACCTGACCGAGCCGCAGGCCGGTTCCGACCTGGCCGCCGTGCGCTCGCGCGCCGTGCCCCAGGGCGACGGCACCTACAAGGTGTTCGGCACCAAGATCTTCATCACCTACGGCGAGCATGACATGGCCGAGAACATCATCCACCTGGTCCTGGCGCGCACGCCGGACGCGCCCCCGGGCGTGAAGGGGATCTCGCTGTTCATCGTGCCGAAGTTCATGGTCAATGAAGACGGTTCGCTGGGCGAGCGCAACGACGTGCACTGCGTCTCGATCGAACACAAGCTGGGCATCAAGGCCAGCCCGACCGCGGTGCTGCAGTTTGGCGACCATGGCGGCGCGATCGGCACCCTGGTCGGCGAAGAGAACCGCGGCCTGGAATACATGTTCATCATGATGAACGCGGCCCGCTTCGGCGTCGGCATGCAGGGCGTCGGCCTGGCCGAGCACGCCTACCAGCAGGCCGTCGCCTTCGCCAAGGACCGCATCCAGTCGCGCGCCGTCGAAGGCTCGAGCGGCCCGGTGGCCATCATCAACCACCCGGACGTGCGCCGCATGCTGATGTCGATGCGCTCCCAGACCGAGGCGGCGCGCGCGCTGGCCTACGTGGGCGCGGCCCATAGCGACCTGGCCCACAGCCACCCGGACGAGCAAGTGCGCAAGGCCAACCTGGCGATCTACGAATACCTGGTCCCGATCATCAAGGGCTGGTCGACCGAGATGTCCGAGAACGTCGCGCGCGACGGCGTGCAGGTGCACGGCGGCATGGGCTTCATCGAAGAGACCGGCGCGGCCCAGCACTACCGCGACGCCAAGATCCTGACCATTTACGAAGGCACGACCGCGATCCAGGCCAACGACCTGGTCGGCCGCAAGACGGCGCGCGACGGCGGCGCGGTGGCCAAGTCCATCATTGCTCAAGTGCGCGCCACGGAAACGCAGTTGAGCGAAAAGCAGGGCGCCGCTCATGGCGCCGACCTCGCCGCGATCCGCTCGCAGCTGGCGGCCGGCAGCGCGGCGCTGGAGCAGGTGGTCGACTTCGTGGTCGCCCAGACCAAGGCCGACCCGCGCGCCGTGTTCGCCGGCAGCGTGCTCTACCTGAAGCTGGCCGGCATCGTGCTGGGCGGCTGGCAGATGGCGCGCGCGGCCCTGGTGGCCCAGCAGAAGCTGGAAGCGGGCGAGGGCGACGCCGCCTTCTACCGCGCCAAGATCTCTACCTCCCGCTTCTTCGCCGACCACGTGCTGTCCGGCGCGGCCGGCCTGCGCCATGCGATCGTCGACGGCAGCGCCGGCGTGCTGGCGCTGGATGTCGAGCAGTTCTGATGCGATGGAATGCGGCGGCTTGAGCGCCGCCGATGTTGGCATTGCGATGAAGGGCGGTCTGCGGGCTGCCCTTTTTTTATCGACTCCTGGCGCACTTGAGCTTCGTTAAACTTGCATTTGACCCGGCCTGCATAGAATCGACTCATCCGTATTCCAACGAGAGGAGCGATCATGATGACCATGAAGCCGGGAAGGAAGTTGCAGGTGGCGATGGCGATGGCGGTGCTGTCCGCCCTGGCTGCCTGCGGCGGCAGCGATTCCACCTACCAGCCGACCGCGCCGGAAACACCCACCAGCCCGAGCGGCCCGA
>CAJYXO010000171.1 GCA_913778765.1 uncultured Massilia sp.
CTTCAAGCTTGAGGTCCAGCTGTTCGATTTCCTGGTCGAGCTTCTCGGAGCGGCGGGGGCCGAAGCACAGGCACCTGTGGAGATGGCGCCGCGCAGGAAGGCCGAACGCAAGCCGCTGCCTGCCCACCTGCCGCGCGAGGAGCGCGTACTGCACCTCGACCTGGACGCCTGCCCGGACTGCGGTGGCAAGCTGAAAAACCTGGGCGAAGACGTGTCGGAACAGCTGGAGTTTGTGCCGGCCAGCTTCCGTGTCATTCGTCACGTGCGTCCCAAGCTGGCCTGCGCCTGCTGCGATCGAATCGTGCAGGCGCCTGCGGCCAGCCGTCCCATCGAACGCGGCCTTCCTGGCCCGGGCCTGCTGGCACACGTGCTGGTAACGAAGTACGCCGACCATGTGCTCCTTTATCGCCAGAGCGTGATCTACGCGCGCGAGGGCGTGGAGCTGGAGCGCTCCCTGCTGGCCAGCTGGGTGGGCGCGGCCAGCGCGCTGTTGCGGCCCTTGGCCGAGGCGTTGCGCCGCCACGTCTTCGCCGCCACCAAGCTGCACGCCGACGACACACCGTTGCCTGTACTGGCACCGGGCAACGGCAAGACGCGCACGGCGCGCCTGTGGACCTATGTGCGTGACGACCGCGCCAGCGGCGCCACTGAGCCACCCGCCGTGTGGTTTGCCTACTCGCCTGACCGCAAGGGACAACATCCGCAAGCGCACCTGGCCGACTTTACTGGCGTGCTGCAGGCAGACGCGTATGCCGGCTTCAACGCCATCTACGATAGCGGACGCGTCGTCGAAGCGGCGTGCTGGGCGCATGCACGCCGCAAGTTTTATGACCTGCACGCCGCCCGTCTGTCGGCCTTGACCGCCGAGGCATTACGCCGCATCGGCGAACTGTATGCCATCGAAGAGACCATCCGCGGCAAGCCACCAGACGGGCGCCTCGCTGTACGGCAGGCACGGGCCAAACCATTGCTCAACGACCTGGAGCGCTGGCTGCACGCCTCGCTCGCCATACTGTCGCGTAAATCCGATACGGCAGCGGCCATCCTGTACGCGCTCAAGCTGTGGCCGGCCCTGACCCGTTACGCCGACGACGGACGCATCGAGATCGACAACTCGGCCGCCGAGCGGGCACTGCGCGGCGTTGCGCTGGGCCGGCGCAATTTCCTGTTTGCCGGCGCCGACAGCGGCGGCGCGCGCGCGGCCGCCGTGTACGGCTTGATTGGCACGGCCAAGCTCAATGGCGTCGACCCTGAGGCTTGGCTGCGCCACGTGCTGGAGCGCATCGCCGAGCACCCTGTCAATCAAATGCACGATTTCCTGCCCTGGAACTATGCCGCTCAGCTAAGCGGCACTTCGTCGTTGGGGGAATCCCAGTCTTCGTAACTTATGGGCTCGCTCGTGGCCAGATCCCAAACCATGGAGTGGTACTGGACATCAAACCAATCCTTGAACATCTTGTAGGTACGCTTCTGCGGCCACCAAGATTCGACCGTGTACCACTCCTCAAGGAAGCCCTCAAAGAACATTTGCCAACGGCGCTGCACCCACTTCTCGGCATCCTGCTGACCATCGAGCGCATCGGGGACCAGGAAAGCGTTTTGCTCAAGGCGCAATTCTTCGAGCGTGATGTCTGGTGGATTCGGATCGACGCGCTTGATCCAGTCAAGGACCGGCTGCTTGGGCATCAGAATGATCAAATGACGGTTGATCGTAAAGCGGGGATAGTTGTGCATGGCAAGGCCGCGTGCGGAAAAGCCTCCATTCTAGCTCCCGCATAACTGCAGTCAGCGCAAGACGGTACTCAGCTGACGCTTACCCTGTCTCGACGCGCTCGCGATGTCGAATCTTTATTCGCTTCGCATTATCTGTTTGCCACCCAAATACCAGGTCACAAGTTCTTCGAGACTGTCAGGCATTTGCGTTATCTCAACTACCTGCTTATCGGGAACCCGATACTAGCTGACGTGCGTGGAGGCAATCTCTTGCCTTAGCGTTCTGCGATTGACGAAGCCGGGCCACATCTAATCCTTTTTGAGGCTTTTTCACGCTCGATCGCCGACAGGCACACAAGCTATCTCAACACCACGCCAGAGAAGGGCGACTTGCAACGTCCGTTCTAACGATAGTCGCTGTCAGCTCTGCGCGGAACGATAACTAGGGCACGGGAGACGGAATGAACCTCAGGGATTTGGCTGCGGCATTTGCCGGCTTGTCTGAAGCGGATCGACCTGTCCGTTTGCGGCTATCGTACAAGCGCCGTGTCCTCGATGACGTCATCCTGGTCAAACGTGTGACTGGCCATGAATCGCTGTGCGGCGGCCTCGAATACCGGCTTCTCGGCATCTCGACGCGCGCCGATCTCCCGCTGAAAGACTTTATCGCGATGCCAGTCGAATTACAGTTCGTGACCGATCGCGGCGACCTCCGCGCCGTATGTGGCATCGTGGCGCAAGCCGCTGCCGGCCAGAGCGATGGCGGACTGGCCACCTATCAGCTGGTCGTACGCGATGCGCTTGCATTGATGGACCAGCGCGTGAACACGCGAGTCTTTCGCAACATCGATGAAGTCGAGCTATCCGCTGTCTTGCTCAGCGGATGGCGAGCGATCAACCCGATCCTTGCGAATACCTTCGATATCGACATGTCGGGCGTCAGCGCGGCCTATCCCGCGCGCGAATTCATCATGCAGCATAACGAATCGGACGCCATGTTTTTGCAGCGCCTGTGGAAGCGGCGCGGCATTTCGTGGTTCATTCGGCCCGGGAAGGCAAGCGACACCGGTAGCGACAGGGCGCCAGTCCACACGCTGGTCCTTTTTGATTCGTCCCACGGTCTTGCGCAGAATGCAGCTGGCACCGTGCGTTTCAGGCAAGATATCGCCACTCAGACAGCGGACAGCATCAACAACCGGTACGCGCTGCGGTCGCTCAAAAGCGGCAGCGTCACGCGGCAGAGCTGGGACTATCGTGGCGGTGTTCCGATGTCTGTCCAGACCCCGACCATCATGCAGCAAGGCGAAGCCGGAACCCAGTTCGCGTTCAGCCTCGATGACTACCTGGTCGATCCGCCGCATATAGGTAACGATCCCCTTGATTACCGCAGCCTGGGGAAACTGCGCATGCAGCGGCACGAATACGAAGCCAAGTGCTTCTACGGCGAAGGTGGTGTAAGGGACTTCTGCGTGGGCGAGTGGTTCCGGCTGGACGGTCATCCCGAGATCGATTCGCATGTTGATGACGAACGCGAGTTCGTACTGACGGAACTATGGTTGAGCGCAGAGAACAACCTGCCCAAGACAGTGGACGACAAGGTGAGACGCCTGTTTGCAGTCAATGGGTGGAACAGCGCCGTTACAGGTACGGAACTTCATGCGGCTAGCGAAGAGCGCGACGTACGCTATACGAATCGTTTTTGCTGTGTCCGACGCGGCATTCCGATTGTTCCAGCTTTCGACCCGCGTAAGGACCTCCCGCGTGTGACGTTGCAGAGTGCTATCGTCGTCGGTCCACTTGGGGAGGAAGTGTATTGCGACGCTATGGGGCGAGTGAAGCTGCGTTTCCCCGGGACGCGCGAACAGGACCATGAGTCGGGGGCAGGGGCATCCGGCAGCGATCGTGACTCGGCATGGGTGCGAGTCGCCACCTTTTGGGCCGGGGATCAATGTGGAGGCATTCATTTGCCGCGCGTTGGCGATGAGGTGCTGGTCGACTTCCTTGGCGGCGACCCTGACAAACCTGTCGTCATTGGCAATGTCTACGGCGCGCCCTCGCCTCCGGCATTTAGTCGCGTGGGCGAATTACCGGATAACCGATTTCTCGCCGGTATAAAAAGCAAGGAAATCAACGGCATTCGCTACAACCAGCTTCGTTTCGACGACACGCCCGGGCAGATTAGTGCTCAACTCGCGAGCGAGCACGGCTACAGTCAGCTTAACCTCGGGTGGCTGAGCCATCCACGGAGGAACGGGCGTGCGCAGGCACGCGGAGAAGGCGCGGAACTCCGTTCAGATGGAGCTGTGTCCTTGCAAGGCAAATCCGGCGTGTTCATCAGCGCAGAGGTCCAGCGCGGTGCCGAGGGAACCCTGTTGCAGCGGGACGCGTTGCTCGGACTTGCGGAAGTTCTGCAAAGCGTCCAGCAGCAGCTGTCGGAGCTGGCCCAGACTCATCACGCCGACGCGACGCCGGCGCTCAAGCTCGAGAGTTTGGTGAAGCGGCTCAAGGCGTGGGACGAGGGCACGAACGTCGATCCGGACGGCCGGGAAGGCAAGGCACCCGTAGTGGCGGTGAGTGCGCCCGCCGGGGTGGCTATCGGCAGCCAGGACAACGTCCTGGTGGGCGCCCAAAGCCAGATCGACCTTGTCAGTGTCGGGGAAACGACCCTCAACGCGGGGAAGACAATTCTGATCCGTGCGGGCGAGGCGGTGAGTATTTTCGCACACAGACTCGGCATGAAACTGATTGCAGCGTCTGGCAAGTTGGAACTGCAGACCCATAAGGACGATATCGAACTGACGTCGGCCAAGCGCATCGTGCTCAGCGCCGCGGATGAAATCGTTTTGCAGGCACCCAAACTGCGTTTTCTTGCTAAAGGGGCGCAAGTCGATATCGGAAGCGGCGAGATCGTGCAGCAATGCAGCGGCAACCATACGATCAAATCGGCGAAGTTCGCGCACGTCACCGGTGGCGGGGGAGAGATCGCAGCCATTACGCTCCCGAGTAGCGAGATCAAGGCCGATGAACGCATCGTCCTGTTCGATCAACAGTCGGGACTGCCTGTGAAGAGCCGTTCTTATCGCGCCATTCTGGCGGATGGTCAGGAGGTGGAAGGCCAGACCGATGCGGAAGGCCGGACTGAACTGATGCACTCGGCATCGATGGGAGACGTGCAGATCATCATCGAGCCGCACGCCGATGTCTCGTAACGACGTTATCACCCAACGCGAAAAAGTCATGACTGAACCGACCAGGCGCCTTCCCGATCCGATCGTCAATGCTGACGGCAAACTTGTGGGCAGGAGTGTCTTGACGCCTGAGGCAATGAAGACGCGGGGCGCCATCGCTGTTCCATCGAGCAGGGTGATTCCGGTGATTCTCGTGCCCGGCATCATGGGCAGCAATCTGCGTGCGACCACTAAAAGAGACCAGCCGCAAAACAAGGAATTGTCGGCGGGTGAGCCTGCGTGGCGTCCACCGAACGGCACTTTGGACGCTGTCAGAGAAGTGTCGAGGTGGAAAGGGCGTAACCCAGCCCAGCGTCAGCGTATTCTCGACGGCGATACTCTTGAGGTCGATGATACGGGCCTCATTGTGCTTCCCCGCGACCCTGAGGGGCTGGAGGCGGCCGAAATGCGCAATCGCTGGTGGGGAGAAGTGCATTCGGACAGCTACGGTCCGCTGCTGGCCGATCTCCACCTTAACCTGAACAATACATTTATTCGTCCGATTTTTGGTGGCAACCGGGCGCCAAGTTATCACTGGGATAAGGTGATGAAATATGACCGGGCCAAGTGGAACGCTGCCGATATGCCGGCATTGACCGAAGCTGAACTGGAGAAATTCGCACAGTACCAATACCCTGTTTATGCATGCGGGTACAACTGGATCCAGTCAAATGAGCGTTCGGTCGAGCGGCTGAAAAGCAGGGTACTTGAAATTATCAAGTTCTGGACCGACCGAAAATTCGATTGCAAGCAGGTGATCCTTGTTACTCATTCGATGGGCGGCCTTGTCGGTCGGGCATGTGCCAAGCAGATTCCCGACAAGATTGCGGGGGTAGTGCACGGGGTAATGCCCGCCTTGGGCGCACCATTGGCCTATCGGCGTATCGCCTGTGGAACGGAAAGATCGGCGCCTGGTGCGGGAAAACTTGCACGCTTGCAGATGGAGGGTTTTTCGGATATCGCCGGCAGTACGCCGGATCGTACGACGCCCGTCATGGCAACTGCATGTGGTGCACTGGAACTCCTACCGAATCATTTATACCCGTCGCCGTGGTTGTTTGCGTCGGTTAAAAAGCCGGATGGCAGCATTGTGGATGTGGCGCATCTTCAGCCCTCTAATATTTATGACCTGTATCGCAATTACGACGTATGGTTTCGGGTAATCGCACCAGAATTAGCGGACCCTGCGAAGAAATATAAGGGGGGTCAAGAGGGCGTAAAAATTGCGATCGACTGTGCCATAGCTCAGGCGGAGAAGTTCCATACCAAGATCCTTGACACATACTATCATCCGAACACCTACGCCTATTATGGGGCGGATGAGGATAAACGCTCGTTCGGGGTGTTCCGCTGGGTAACCGAGGAGCAACACGCTTTAACTGAACCGTTAAATAAAATTCTCCCTGCAGGTAGGGGACAAGCGTCAACCTTTACTGGAGAACGGTACGTCGTTATCCCGGATGCTTTTCAATCCCCTGTGCGCGCAGTTGTATTTATGCCAGGTGAACAAGAGACACCAGGTGATGGTACCGTCTCGCAGCAGTCCGGCAACGGGCCTAGCGGGAAAGTCCGCCGGGTCTTCCGTACCACCGGGTTCGATCATCAGGGCAGCTACGCCAATGACCACATGCTCAAGCTCACCCATCATCTGATCTGCAAAATTGTGCAGGAGGCTAAATGAAAAATGATAGGCGTAAGCGACTTTATATATTAGTAGCACTCGCGGCAATATTGATCGTCGCTGCCATCGGGACTAGGGCGGCACAACAAGCTCAAGATCAAAGGATGGTGAAAGCGATGATGCAAAAGAGGACAACGGTATGCGTCGGCAGGTTGTTGATCGATTTGCCGGCTGATGCGGAGGTCAGCTTTTCGGGAGCGCGGCTGGGAAGCGTAGAAATTTTTGTTGAGCCGGGATATACCCCGCAAAAAGCGGTGGCGGTAATAGCCGAACGTGAGGCATCGCTGGCCGGACAATTGAACGATTACGAGCGCCCATCAATGGAAAAAAGGATGGTTGTCGATTCAATAAACTTCCAGTCTACGCTCTTGTATTCCGATCGTAAAAAGCCAGTTACGCGGATTTCTAATGGTCGTCCTGTCGCGGGCGGCGAAGAAGGCATCACTGTCGAAGCCTTTGGTATCAAAGACGACCTTTTCTATCGCTTTAAGGGTGAACGTTTGTCTTCCCCAAAAAACGAACAGACAGTGCTTCTCCTTGCCAAACAATTCGAATCGCTAACTGCAATATCCGTCCCTTCGAGTCCGGGCTTCTGCATGGAGAATGGAATTATTCACGATCCTATATCGCCGGATTTGAACGAAACCGTAACAATGTTTGCCAAGCTCAAAGGCCATCCCGACATCGCGATACGGCTTGACACCTCCGTGCTTGACGAACTTCAGGAGTCGCTATTAACACGTGACGCGAACAATGATGCCAACACGAGATTCGCAGCGAGTATTAAAAACTTGGGCAAAGGCCCGCGCGAGTTGAACGGTATCCCGGGCGAAGAATTGTTGAATCGTTTTAAAGAGCGAAACGGCACCACTGGCCATATGTTTGTGTGGGAGAGTTTGGGAAAACCCGCTGATGTGCTAGTGCCGAGCATAAGTCTGGAGCTCGAGACAGGAAGAGGCCGCCCGGGGAGTCCGGCTAATTCGAGTCTTTCCGATGAAGCCGTTCTCCAGCTATGGCAAGCCATCTCGTCGAGTTTGAGAATCCGTCCTACTACGGAGACTAAAAAGGTAAGTCACGCAGACACAGCTCCAGCCGTGCCCTTGGGAGAAGTGGCCGCTACCGGCCGAACCTGTCCACAAACCGGTTATTGGCAATGCAGTGAACCCGGTTTCGTTGACGGCGCACAGGGCAAATTCATCAGACAGGGGGACACGATGCCGCCGTCCGTGCTGCGGGGCGCTCCCAGCCTATGGCAAAAGATGAGCGGCAACGCGCCATTGCGTGAGGTTGCGATGGTCTGGAAACTCATCGCTTACGATAGCGCGCCAGATAATGAGCGTGCCGACGGCAATGGTGGCGCGGTGTAGTCGACGCTGACGTGCCAGCGACATCGGCAATTCCATGGCGATGCCGCAATTCGCTGACCCCTCAACAAGACTATCTCACCATGCCAAACGTTATCCGTCTCGGCGACAATACAAGCCACGGCGGCAAGGTCGTCGAGGTCGCCGCCAAACACTACACCATCGAAGGTATCGCAGTGGCTCGCGTAGGCGATCGGTGTTCGTGCCCGATTCAAGGGCATGACGGATGCACGATCGCGGAGGGAAATCCAAGCCACCTCGTGGAGGGCGTTCAGGTTGCTTATGAAGGGCATAAAACAACTTGTGGCGCATCTTTGGTGTCGAGCCAAGCTGTCTTCGCAGCGGGCTAGCGAAGCCGTCGGGAAGAACCGTAGCTGACACGGCGGTGACTGGTGCCTACGGTAATGCATTGGCGCTCGCTTCGCTTCCCAAGCTGACTCATGATTTATAAGAACGGAGAACGTCCCGCAAAGCCGCCTACCTAGACGGGTTCGACTCTCGTCCTCATCGTTCTGTCAGCCAGGCCGGCAGCGCTGGAATGTCAGCCTGTCTGCTCATGTTTTGCAAAGCACCCAGCCACCCGCCGGTATGTGTATACTCGGAATTTTTCCGATGTAGTTCCATGGCTGCCGATCAACAAGCACGAACATCCGCGTTGGTAGTTTGCGCGCGTAAAGCAACTTCCCGCAACGTGGCCGCGGCGCTGCTCTCGCTGGCCGCCACACTGGCCGCCAGCCCCGCACTGGCCCAAGCCGCCAAGGCGACACCGCCCGCACCCGCACCCGCACCGATCAAGCTCGACACCGCCACGGTCCGCCGCGGCGACATCCAGCAGACCGTCGATGCAGCCGGCAAGCTCCAGCTGCACAAATGGGCCGATGCCTACGCCCAGATGCCGGGGCAGGTAAAGGAGGTAGCGGTCGCCATCGGCGACACCGTCCAGGCCGACCAGCCCCTGCTCGACATCGCCCCGGTCCAGCAGGCCGCCAAGGCCGAGAGCAATCGCGCCCAGATGGCCCGGCTGCAGGCGGAGCTCGCCGACCACCGCGCCCAGCTGGACTTCGCCCAGCTGCAGTTCAAGCGCCAGACCCTGCTGAAAGCGCAGAACGCCACCCGCGACGAGGCGTTCGAATCCGCGCGCATGAATGCGGCATCGGCGAGCGCGCGCGTCGATGCGATCACGGCGCAGATCCACGAACTCGAAGCCAGTGGAAAGCTCGATGAGGCGGCGCGCCAGAAAACCCTGGTCACGTCGCCGATTGCCGGCACCGTGGTGTCGCTGGCGGTGCGCAAGGGGCAGATGCTGAGCGCCGCACAAGTCGCCGCACCGCTGCTCCGGATTGCCGACCTGTCGGAGATGACGGTGGCCGCGCGCGTTGCGGAAAGCGACGTGACGCGCCTGCGTGCGGGGATGGCGGCGAGTTTCGCGACCCCCGGCTATCCCGGCAAGCGTTGGTCGGGCAAGCTCCGGCAAGTCATCCCCATCCCGGCCGACGGCACGGGCGAGCAGGGCCAGCAGGCCTTTTACATCGTCCTGTTCGAGGTCAAGAACCCGGACCATGCCCTGATGAGCGGCATGAGCGCGCAGGTGCAGTTCCTCGTCGCCCAGGCGCGCGATGCGCTGCTGGTGCCTGCGAACTGCCTGGGCGCCCAGGACGACGATGGCCTGGTCCAGGTCAACGTGGTCGACGCCGAGCAGCGCGTCAGTGCGCGCAAGGTGAAGCTGGGCCTGCGCAGTGCGCAGCAGGCGCAGGTCCTTTCCGGACTGGCTGCCGGCGACAAGGTGCTGGTCGGTCCCGTACCGAACGGGCTGGCGGCAGCGCCGGCGCCGGGTCCCGAGGCAGGCCGATGACGCACCGCGCTTCGATACGACTGATCGGCCTCGCCTGCGCCATCCTGAGCGGATGCGCCAGCCGCGCGCCAGTCGCCGAGCCGCCGCCCAAGGTCGACCTGCCGGCCGGGTGGACGGACGCCGGCGGCGCCAACCACCAGGAATGGCCGGACAAGCATTGGTGGCAGCAGTTCGGCAGCCCCGAACTGACGCAGCTGGTCGATGACGGCCAGTCCGGCAACCTGGAACTGGCCGGCGCGCTCGCGCGCGTGCGGCAGGCCGAAGCCGAGGCGCGGATTGCCGGCGTGTCGCTGCTGCCGAAGGCGGATTTCTACAGCGACGCCAGCCGCTCCGTGCCGCTCCGCAGCGGCAGCGCGAGCAGCTCCGCGGACAGCGGTTTGCAGGTGTCGTACGAAGTGGATTTCTGGGGCAAGAACAAGGCCGGCGCGGCGTCCGCGGAAGCCTCGCTCGAAGCGAACCGTTTCGACCGCCAGACGGTGGCATTGACGGTCACCAGCGGCATCGTCTCGACCTATCTGCAGGTGTTGTCGCTGCGTGACCGGCTTGCCGTCGCGCGCACGCACGTGGCGAATGCCGAGCATGTCCTGACCCTGGTGGAGGCGCAGAAGCATGCGGGCGCGGCGTCGTCGCTCGACCTGGCGCGCCAGCGCTCCGCGGTGGCGCAACAGAAATCGGAAATACCGGTCCTGATGCAGCAGGAGAGGGAAGCGCAGTCGGCATTGGCCATCCTGCTCGGCAAGACGCCGCAGACCTTCGCCGTCGCCCAGCAGGGCCTGGGCGCGATCACCCTGCCCGAAGTATCGCCCGGCCTGCCCTCCGAACTCCTGGCGCGCCGGCCGGATATCCGCCGCGCCGAAGCCAGCCTGGCCGCCGCCGATGCCGACGTCGCCGTCGCGCGGGCCAACCTGTTCCCGAACATTCGCCTCACCGGTGCGATGGGCACGCAGAGCAGCGCCTTGCTGTCGCTGCTGAATGCGCCGAACCTGCTCGCCAGCGTCGGCGCCTCCCTGACCGCGCCGATCTTCGATGGCGGGCGGCTGAAGCGGGAGCGCGATATCGCCGTCGCCCGCAAGCAGGAGCTGGTCCAGGTGTACCGCGCGACCGTGATCGCGGCCCTGTCGGAAGTCGATACGGCGCTGGGCCAGATCCGCAGCCTGGACGAGCAGCAGCGCCTGAAGACGACCGAGCTGGAGGAGGCGCGCCAGGCCTACGACCTGGCGGAGATCCGCTACAAGGCCGGGGCCGAAGACCTGATGACGGTGCTCGATACCCAGCGCGCGCTGTCGGACGTGCAGAACGACATGGGTATCCTGAAGCTGAAGCGCCTGCAGGCGACGGTGTCCTTGTACAAGGCGCTCGGCGGCGGCTGGAAGGATGACCGCGGCCAGGGCAGCGCGGGTCCTGCAAAAACCTGAATGGCAGCCCTCGGTTGGCGTTACAGCCTGCCGATCCGCATATTGATCGGCCAGCAAACCGTGCGCACCGTCCCGGGGTCGCCCCAGGCCGCGCCGAATTCCTCCACGAACGCCGTCAGCAGCCGTTCCTGGCCGGCTTCGCGCGCGCTGCGCACGGCCGACCACGTCGACAGATAGCCCAGGAATTCGGGCAAGCGCCAGGCGCAGCGGATTTCCAGCGCCGGCGGCGCCAGTTCCGCGAACGGGAAATCGATGGTCGCATAGCCGGTATCGACCAGCTTGCGCTCCGCCGGCCAGTAAGGGCCGATCTCGTCCCGGTAGAAGGTCTGGAAGCGGGCATCGAGCGCCGGGTCGAGCTTCAGGACGCCATAGCTGACCAGGGCCAGGATGGCGCCGGGCGCGGCGATCCTGCGCGCTTCGCGATAGAAGGCCGGCAGGTCGAACCAGTGCGCGGCCTGGGCCGCCGTGACCAGGCTGGCGCAGGCGTCCGGCAGAGGAATCTGCTCGGCCGGCGCGCAGCGGTAGTCGATGTTCGGCTGCGGCTGGGCGTTCGCGATCTGGTCGGCGCTCGGGTCGATGCCGGCGACGCGTTCGAAGCAGGGCGCGAGCAGCCGGGTCAACTGCCCGTTGCCGCAGCCGACGTCGAGCGCCAGGCGCCGGTCCGGCGCCGCCGACGCCAGGAAGACGGCGAGTTCGGTGGGATACTCGGGCCGGAAGCGGGCGTAGGCTTGTCCGCCCTGGTCGAACCAGTTGCGTGCGGGCTGGATGGAAGTCGGCATGCGCAATCCCCTGTGCGTCCTGGATGCCGACTTCCATCCAGCCCGCACGCAACTGGTTCGACCAGGGCGGACAAGCCTACGCCCGCTTCCGGCCCGAGTATCCCACCGAACTCGCCGTCTTCCTGGCGTCGGCG
>CAJYXO010000172.1 GCA_913778765.1 uncultured Massilia sp.
CGACGAAAAGGTTCTGCGTGATCCACTCGATCTCGTCACGGTTCATCAGGTAGTAGCCGCCCCACCAGCGTTCGAATTCCAGGAAGCGCGGCGGCTCGGTGTCGACGTTGGCGTAGAGCTTGTAGTACTTGTCCCAGAGCGAATTGGCCGGGTTCAGGCGCTCGAAGTTGTGGACCAGCCAGGCGCCGTCGAACTTGCCGTTGCCCAGGTCGGCCGTCATCGACGAGAGCCAGGTGCCGCCCAGCAGGCCGCCGCTGTAGCGCATCGGATTGTCGCCCTCGCCTTCGCTCCAGGCCCCGCCCCAGTAGGACATCGGCGCGCCGTTGATCACCACCGGGCCGGTGTCCTCGGGCGAGGAGGCGCTCAGCATCATCGCGGCCCAGCCGCCCTGGCAGTTGCCGATGATGGCCGGCTTCGGGCTGTCCGGATGCAGTTCGCGCACCCGGCGCACGAAGCGCTGCTCGGCCGCGCAGACGTCGAGCATGGTCTGGCCCGGTTCCGGGTCGCGGAAGAAGATCACGAAATACACCGGGTGCCCGGCGCGCAGCGCCACGCCCACCTGCGAATCGTCCTTGAAGCCGCCGATGCCCGGACCGTGGCCGGCGCGCGGGTCGATGATCAGGTAGGGCCGGCGCCGGTCGTCGACCGCGACGCCTTCGGGCGGCGTGATCCGCAACAGCGCGTAATTCACCGGGCGCTCGAAGCCGCGGCCGTCCAGCACCATCTCGGAGTCGAAGTGCAGGGCCGGCTGCAGGCCATGCACGGCGTTCTCGACGAACTCGTTGCCGCGCCGGCGCATGGTGTCCCAGAACAGGATCGAACGCTGCGCCGCGTCGATCGTGTAGTGCCACATGTTCAAGGGAGTGGCGGCGGCCAGCAGCGACGGCAGCCGAGGCTGGCCGGCCTCGCCGTCCAGCGCCGCCTTGACCCGCTCGCCGTAGTGCTTGACGGCGGTTTCGCTGCGCCTGCGCAGCAGCAGATTGACTTTCGTACCGATGTCCGCGCTGCGCGCAATCCGGCTTCCGGCATCCATGGATGACCTCGCGATCGTTGACGTTTGTGCCATGTTCGCCAGCTTTGCGCAGCCACACAATGCGACCAAAGTCCACCCTCCGATAGTGAACTGTCAAGGCATCCACGCCACATATTTCACAAAATATCCACGTGGAAATAGTTTCCATGTGGAACGCATGATAGGATTTGTTTCATCGGCCGCCCGCGCCCCCGGCCCCGATGCCATACCGGCCTTCACCCCGCCGTTTTCCTTCTGGATGACTGGAGTGGCCATGCACCCTTCGACCCCGCTTTCCGAACAAGACCGCCTCAAGGCACTCGACTCGCTGGATGTCCTCGACACCCCGGCGGAGCAGCGTTTCGACCGTTTCACGCGCCTCGCCGCCATGACCTTCGGCGTGCCGATCGCGCTGGTGTCGCTGGTCGACGGCGACCGCCAGTGGTTCAAGTCGCGCTGCGGCCTGGACGTCACTGAAATGCCGCGTTCGATCGCCTTCTGCAGCCACGCGGTGGCGCAGGACGACATGCTGGTGGTCGAGGATGCGCTGCTCGATCCGCGCTTTGCCGACAATCCGCTGGTCACCGGCGCGCCCCACGTGCGCTTCTACGCCGGCCAGCCGCTGCACAGCGACGGCCAGCCGGTCGGCACCCTGTGCATCGTCGACCGCGCGCCGCGCCGCTTCACGCCGCAACAGCGCCAGGCCCTGCGCGACCTGGCCGACCTCGCCGAGACCGAGCTGAACCACGTCAAGGTCGCCACCGCGCGCCTGATGGCCGAGCAGGCCCTGAAAGCCTTGAATGCGGAACTGGAGCAGCGCGTGGCCGAACGCACGGCCGAACTCGAACGCAAGCTGCGCGAACTGTCGCAGGAAACCGCGCACCGCAAGGAAGTCGAGGCCTCGCTGCAGCACAGCGTGGAGTGGAACCGCACCATCGTCGCCGCATCCTGGAACGGCTTCGTCGGCGCCGACGCCGAAGGCCGCATCGTCGAGTGGAACCCCTCTGCCGAGCGCATCTTCGGCTGGCCGCGCGAACAGGCGCTGGGCCGCAGCCTGTCGGAACTGATCGTGCCGCACGCCTGGCGGGCGCGCCACGAGGCCGGCATGCGGCGCTGCCTGGAAACCGGCGAAGGCACGGTGCTGGACCGCAAGCTGGAACTGCCGGCCCTGACCGCCAGCGGACGCCAGATCATGGTCGAAATGACCATCAGCAGCTACGAATGGAAGGGCCGCCGCTGCTTCGGCGCCTTCATGAACGACATTTCGGAACGCCTCCGCACCCAGCAGCAGCTGGAGGAAAAGCAGGAGCTGCTGGACGCGGTGCTGGAATCGATCGACGTCGGCGTGGTCGCCTGCGACGCGGTCGGCAACCTGACCCTGTTCAACCGCGCGGCCCGGGCCGTGGCCGGACGCGACCTCGACAACGTGGCGCCGGCCGCGTGGCCGCAGCATTACGCGCTGTACCACGTCGACGGCCGCACCCCGCTGACGATGGACGAGGTGCCGCTGGTGCGCGCGCTGAAGGGCGAAGCCGTGCGCAACGAAGCGCTGGTGATCGCGCCGCAAGGCGGCGCCCCGCACACCCTGCTGGCCAGCGGCCGTCCGCTGCGCGGCGCCTCGGGCCGTCCGCTCGGCGCGGTGGTGGCGATGAAGGACATCACCGAACTGAACGCCTCGCGCGAGCAGTTCGCGCAGAGCGAGCGCCGCCTGCGCACCATCACCGACAACGTGCCGGTGCTGATCGCGCACCTGGGCAAGGAGCGCCGCTACGTGTTCGCCAACGCGGTGCACCTGTCCTGGCTCGGCAAGGCGTCGGAGCAAATCCTCGGCAAGACCATGGAAGAAGCCTTCGGCGACGATTACGTGGCGCCGCAGGCGGCCGCGCTGGCCCGCGCCTGGCGCGGCGAAGCATCCCAGTGCGAGCACGAGATCGTGCGCAAGAAGCACAGGCGGATCGCGCACACCACCTTCCTGCCGCAGTTGCAGGACGGCGCCGTGGTCGGGGTCTACGTGCTGACCCTGGACGCCACCGCCTCGCGCATGCACGAGCGCAGCCTGCACGCGCTGGCGCACACCGACACCCTGACCGGCCTGGCGAACCGGCGCCAGTTCGAGTCCGCCCTGCGGGGTGCGCCGGGTGGCATTCCGAACGAGCGTCGTCCGGGCCGCGCGACCGCCCTGCTCTACCTGGACGTCGACCACTTCAAGCAGATCAACGACCGCTATGGCCATGCGGTGGGCGACGCCGTGCTGGTCGAGTTCGCGCGGCGCCTGCGCGCCTCGGTGCGCAGCGATGACCTGGTCTCGCGCCTGGCCGGCGACGAATTCACGGTGCTGCTGAACGAGGTCGGCGGCGAGGCGGACGTGGAACTGGTGGCGCGCAAGATCCTGGCGGCGATGCGCCAGCCCTTCGCGCTGGACGCGCTGGTGCTGCAGGTCGGCGCCTCGATCGGCGCCGCCATCGCCGACCAGCCGGACCCGCCGCCGGCGCGCCTGCTCGACACCGCCGACCGCGCCCTGTACAAGGCCAAGGAAGCCGGGCGCAACACCTGGGCCCTGCTGCGCCTGGGCCGCAGCCGGGACCACGCGCTGGCCTGAGGCCGATCGGGCCGGTCAGGCCGACCGGCCAGGATTGCGCGCACGTTGCGCCAGCCCCAGCTCGAGCGCGGCCAGCACGGCCACGCTCAGCGCCAGCAGCGGCATCAGCAGGCACAGGCCGATGCCGAGCACGACGGTGGCCGGCGGCGCACTGCGCCAGGCGCCGGGCAGCAGCTTCGGCAGGCCGGGCCCGCCGCCGCGGCGGCGCCTGAAGAACATTGCCCAGCCCGACACCAGCGAGAACAGGACCCCGGCCGCGAACAGGAACAGCAAGGCCTGGTTCCACGGCCCCAGCTCGCCGCGGTGGAAGGGAATGCCGACGGCGGTGGCCTTGCCGAAGGCCGTCTGCCGCTCCCAGCCCGCGGCATACAGCACCCCGCCGTCGTAGGCGTTCAGCACCAGGTCGAAGCGCACCGTCGGATGGCGGCGCTCGGCCGAACTGGCGCGCCAGACGCCGTGCGGGCCGCGCGGCGGCACGAGTTGCGGCGCGGCGCCGGGACGCAGCGCCTGCACGCGCTCCCAGGCTTGCTGCCAGCCCAGCGGCGGCCGCCCCCGCGGCATCGAGTGCAAATGGGCCGGCGCCTGGGGCGAAGCCTGGCCAGCCCAGTCGCGCACGGCCCGCACCTGCTGGCCGGCATAGCGGCTCCAGGTGATGCCGGTCAGGACCATCGCCAGGCTCAGCGCGGCCAGCAGCACACCCAGGAAAGCATGCCACTGGCGCCAGGCCGATCGTCCGCGTGCGCTACCACGCGGCATGCCGGACAGGCCGGGACGCGTCCACCAAAGATAGACTCCTGTCAGCAGCATCACCAGCATCCAGCTGGCCGCCAGCTCGATCATCCAGCGCAGCGCTTCGCCTTGCAGCAGGCGCGAATGCAGGCGCCGCGCCCACTCGCTGAAGCGGTCCTGCTCGCGCTGGCTGCCGAGCAGCGTGGCGCGGTAGGGATCGATGAACAGGGTCAGGCGGGCGGCGGCCGGCCCCGGCCTGGGCGCAGCCGCGGCGGCCGGTGGCTGGCCATGGCCCGCGTGCGCGTGCGCGTCCGCGCCCGGCGCCGGCGGGCCCATGCTGACCCGCACCGCATCCGTGGCCGCCGCCGGCGGCGTCACCGCCAGCACCGCGAAACCGGCCGGGGCCGCCCGCTGCGCCGCGGCGACGGCGGCATCGAGCGGCAGCCGCTGCCCCGCCGGCGCCACCCGCTCCAATCCCGCGTAAAGGCAGGCCTCGATCTGCGGCGTGAAGATGTAGACGATGCCGGTCAGGGTCGCGAGCAGCACGAAGGGCGAGGCGATCAGCGCGGCCCAGAAGTGGATGCGCCAGAACAGGCTGCGGCGCCTGGCGGCAAGCGATCCGGTCACAGGTCCCATGTCAGCTCCGCCACCCAGGTGCGCTGGGGATAAGGATGAAAGTTCCAGTACTTGTCGTCGTTCAGGTTGTCGATGCCGGCTGCCAGCTTCCACTGGCGGTCGATGCGGTACACCACGCGTAAATCGGTGGTGAAGTACCTGCTGGCGCCCTGGTAGGCGAAGCCGTTCGGGTCCGAATTGTCGAGCGTCGAATACTGCCGGCCGCTGTAGCGCGCCGCCAGGGTCGCCGACAGGCGGTCGTCCGCGCGCCAGGTCGCCTGGCCGCTGGCCCGCCATGCCGGAATGCGCGGCTGCCACTTGCCGACGCTGGCCGGGAACTTGTCGTTGCGGACGATCTTCGAATCGGTCCAGGTCAGGTTCGCGTTCAGGTCGAGCCCGGAGACACCGACGTCGGCGGCGGCATAGGCCAGCTCCATCCCCTTGGTATGGATGCGGTCGACGTTCTGGACGCTGGTCACGTTCGGCGTCACCAGCACGTTGGTCTGCGAGTACAGGGCGTCGCGGGTACGCTCGCCGAAGGCCGTCAGGCGCAGTTGTCCCGTGCCGAGCTTGCGCTCGGCCGTCAGTTCGCCGGTCCAGGATTCTTCCGGCTTCAGCGAGGGATCGTTGTTGATCAGAGCGCCGGCCGCGTTGATGCCTCCCTGGTAGAGCTCGGACGTGGTCGGCATGCGCACCGCGCGTCCCAGCGAGGCCTTCAGCACCCAGTCCGGGTCGGCCTGGAAGGCCAGCGCGGCCTTCGGCGACAGCGCATCCTCGCTGCGGCTGCCGTGCAAGACGGTGGTCGCGGCGTTCGCCGTTTCGCCGCCGCGCGCCTCCCAGCGTTCGAAGCGCAGGCCCAGCACCGTCTTCCAGCGCGGCGCGAATTTCCAGGTGTCCTGGGCATACAGGGCGTCAATGGCGGTGCTGCCGCGGAAGGCCTGGTTGCGCGCGCCGGGCCCGCCGCGGACCCAGTCGGCGGTGGCGTTCTCGATGCTGCGCAGCCTGTAGGCCTCGCGCTGCAGGCCGAACTCCGCCACATGCTCGCCCCGCATGCCCCGCGGCCGCCAGACGCCCTTCAGCGCCAGCGTATGCCAGCCGGTGCCGTGCTGGTCGACGATGCGCCCGGCCCCGCCGCCGGCGGCGGCCGGCAGCCCCACCGTCGGTGCGCGCAGCTGGTCCTTGTCGTAGTCGTACAGACTGGCGGCCAGCTCCCAGTCGAACTCACCGCGCGTCGCGGACTTGAGGGTCAGTCCGTGCATCAGGTGGCGCAGGCTTTCGTTCGACTGGCTGAAGTCGTTCGGCGCCAGCGCATAAGCGCGGCCGCCGATGTTGACCGTGCCGCCATAGACCGGCCGGCCGGCGGCATCCCGCAGGTAGCTCTGCGGACGGCCCTGGGCATCGTTGTCCCACAGGCCGAACACCCAGTTGGCGCGCAGGGTCGGCGACAAGTCGTAGGCCAGCTTGGCCTTCAGGTGGTCCTGCTGTGTGTGGTAGCGGGTGGCGGCGCCGAGGATCAGCCACTCGCGCCCCGTGCGGTCCCGGCCGGGCACGGCGCCGCTGACCGGCACGCCGTCGTTCGAGGCGGCGCCGGCCGGATAGCGGGTCGGGAAGGTCAGCGGCTGGCCTTCGCTGTCGAGGCGGCTCAAGGCCAGGTACCAGGACCAGCGGCCGGCGCGGTTGCCGAGCGCGATGCCGCCCTGGCGGCCGCGGTAGGTCTCGTCGGTGCCGTACAACCGGAAGGGCTGCGCCGACAGCGCCAGCTTCGCATGCGCTTCGAAGCGCGACGGCATGCGGGTCACATAGTCGACCACGGCGCCCACCGAGTTGCCGCCGTAGGCCGCAGAGAACGGGCCGTAGAGCACGTCGACGCGCTCGATTTCTTCCGGACTCACCATGCCCCAGCGCGGCGCAAAGCCGGCGCCGTTGCCCAGGTAGTTGGAAAGCAGGATGCCGTCCGCGTACACCGCCGAGCGGGCGCTGTTGCCGGTGCCGGAGGCGCGCGTCGACAGCACGGCATGGTTGTAGTCGCCGATGTAGCGCTTGCGCACCAGCAGGCTGGGCAGGTACTTCAGGGCGTCTTCGGCATCGCTGGCGTTGATGCCGCGGGCGATCTCGTCGCCGGTGACGGTTTCGATGGTGGTCGGGATCTGCGTGGGCAGCGAAGTCGGGTGCTTGCCGGTGACGATGACGGTGCCGAGCTGGCGCTGCTGGCCGTCCATGTCGGCGCCGTCCTGGGCGCAGGCGGCGGACGTGGCGGCCGCCAGCAATATCGATGCGGTCGTGTTCTTCATGGTGTTCCTGTGGATCGTGATTCAGCCGCAAGCGCGCCAGCCCACGGAAACGGGCCGGCAGGACAGCGTGCGGAATGAAGGGCGGCGCGGGGCCTCAGGAGAACACTGGCGGCGCGCGCGGCTGGGCCAGCGCCCACGGGAACAGGGAACGGGAAGACTGGTAATACAGCGGCGGCCAGGCGGCGCGCCCGGCGGCGGGTGCGAACACCTCCGGCATCGGCGGCGGCAGTCCGACGGACGGCGCATGGACGACGCAGAACGCGCAGTGGTTCATGCCCTTTTGCAGCTTGCCGGCGCCGGCATCGTCGCCGGCGTTATCGGCGGCAAGGGCCGCGGGCATCTGCCGCATCTCCATGCCCATCGCCGTGCAGACTTCCATCTCGAGCATGGCGGGCGCGCCGATGGCGGCCCGGCTGCCCATCGCATGCGACAGCAGCGGCACGAACGCGTTGAACAGGATGGCCAGGCAGGCGATCCAGGTCCAGGTCAGTGCCTTGCGGCGGCGCGTCTTGATGAGCATGTTGTCATTATAGGCCAGGGGTCTTCCCTCCCCGCGGACGATTCCGGTGGACATAATGTCCCAGCCTGACGTTGCCACTGCGCAACAAATACGAGGCATTTGTACCCCCTATTAGAATTTATCTATCGACTTCCGGTTTCACTGCGTTTAAAGTCAATCTAGCGTTTCCTGCGCCCTGTCCGGCCCTTTCCATGGCCCTCCGCGAAAAACTTCACGAGTGATGCAGCAACCAACTCCCGGTCATCCCCTTTTTCTTTGCCTGTTCGCGCTTCGTTCCTTGATCGGCGCCGACCTGATGACGAACGTCGTGGGAGCAGCCCGGTGAGCGCGCAGTACCCCGACCCGGTGATGCGATGACGGCCCTTCCCCCCACCCGCCCGACGGCGAAGCGGGCGCGCCGCCGGCTGGGCCGCGTGCTCGACACCCACATCGCGCTGCCGCTGTTCGCGCTGCTGCCGCTGATCGCGATCTGGATCGTCACCTTCCACTTCATCGCCGCCGAACGCGAGGCCGCCGTCGCCGCCGCGCGCGACGCCGCCCGCGAACAGGCCGACACCTACGAAGCGCAGATGGTGCGCAACCTCACTGCGATCGACCAGACCCTGAAGGTGCTGGAGTACGCGGTCGAGCAGCACGGCCCGGCGGCGGCGCTCGACAACCTGCGCCGCCAGGGCCTGCTGCCGCCTTCGCTCGTGTTCGTGGTCGGCATCACCGACCGCGACGGCCGCATCGTCGCCAGCAATCCGGGCATGCCGCGCCTGGACGTGTCGCGCGAGACCTTCTTCGCGGCGCACCGCGACGACGCCGGCGCCATGCCCTTCATCAGCCACACCATCGCCGACCCCGCCCGGGCCGAGCCGCACCTGCACTTCAGCCGCCGCATCGAGGATGCCGCCGGCCGCTTTGCCGGCGTCGCCATCGTCGCCGTCGATCCGGCCTATTTCACCAGCGCCTACGAGCGTTCGCGCGAGGGCGACCTGGGGCTGCTCGGCCTGATCGGCAACGACGGCGTGGCGCGCGCCCTGCGCATCGGCGACAAGGTCTCGTGGGGCCAGCAGGTCGCGCTCGACCGCCTGGCCGACGATGCCGTCGATCCGCACGCCACCGCGCCGGACGGCGTGGCGCGCTACATCAGCGTGCGCCGCCTGCACGGCTTCCCGCTGTCGGCCGTGATCGGCCTGGCCGAACACGAACAGATGGCGCAGTTCGAGCAGCACCGCGGCAACTACCTGGTGGCGGCCTTCGCCGGCAGCGCCCTCCTGATCGCCGTGGTCGGCATGATCAGCGCCTGGTCGTGGCAGCTGGCCAAGGCGCGCCGGCGCGAACGGCGCGCCCAGGAAACCTACGCCGCGGCCTCGGAGGCCAGCCTGGACGCCTTCTTCGTGCTGCGCAGCGTGCTCGACGACGACGGCCGGGTGGTCGACTTCCTGGTCGAGGAGACCAACTCGCGCGCCGAACAGGTCACCGGCATCGCCAAGGCCGAACTGCGCGGCAGGCTGATGGGCGAACTGATGCCCTTCTACCGCGTGAACGGCATGTTCGACGAACTGGAGCGCGTGGTACTGCACGGCAGCGCCATCGAGACCGAATGGCAGGCCGCGACCTGGCCGGCCACCGGCCGCTGGCTGCAGCGCCAGATCGTGCCGGTGGAAGGCGGCGCGGTCGCCACCGTGCGCGACATCACCGAGCGCAAGAAAGCCGAGGAACGGATCCGCCACCTGGCCCATCACGACGAGCTGACCGGCCTGCCGAACCGCAGCCTGATCCGCGACCGCCTCGACCAGGCCGTGCTGAACGCCCAGCGCAACGGCAAGTCGCTGGCGCTGGCCTTCGTCGACCTGGACGGCTTCAAGCTGGTCAACGACGGCCTCGGCCACAATGCCGGCGACGAGCTGCTGAAGGTGGTCGGCCGCCGCATGGGCGCCTGCCTGCGCCGCAACGACACCCTGGGCCGCCTCGGCGGCGACGAGTTCGTGATCCTGCTGCCGGACGTGTCCGACCAGGCGCTGGCGATCACGCCGGTGCTGGAAAAGATCCGCCAGGCCGTCACCGAGCCGGTCCTGATCGGCGACCAGGCGGTGCAGGTCAGCTGCAGCATGGGCGTGGCGCTGTTCCCGCGCGACGGCGACGACCCGAAGACCCTGATGATGAACGCGGATGCGGCGATGTACCGCGCCAAGGAGCTGGGCAGCAACAACTTCCAGTTCTATACGCGCGAGATGAACGCCAGCGTCGAGGAAAAGCTGATGCTGCTGGAAGGCCTGCGCAAGGCCTTTGACTACACGCAAGCGCCGACCCCGCCATCCGGCGATGCGCCGTCCGGCGCCGGCCTGGCCGGTAAGTTCTTCCTGGTGTACCAGCCGAAGGTCGACCTGCGCACCGGCCGCATCTTCGGCGTCGAGGCCCTGATCCGCTGGCGCCATCCGGAGCACGGCATGGTGCAGCCGCCGCGCTTCATCGGCCTGGCCGAGGAATCCGGCCTGATCGTCGGCATCGGCGAGTGGGTGCTGCGCACCGCCTGCCGCCAGGCCCAGCTCTGGCGCGCCGCCGGCCTCGAGCCGCTGACGGTGTCGGTCAACGTGTCGGCCCGCCAGTTCGAGGAAAAGCACCTGGTCGACCGCATCGCCGGCGCCCTGCGCGACACCGGCCTGCCGCCGGAGGCGCTCGAGCTGGAGGTGACGGAGAGCCTGCTGATGCGCGACCTGAACCAGGCGATCGAGCGCATGCGCGCGCTGAAGGACATGGGCATCTCGCTGTCGATCGACGATTTCGGCACCGGCTATTCGAGCCTGTCGGCGCTGAAGTCCTTCCCGATCAGCACCCTCAAGATCGACAAGAGTTTCGTGCGCGACCTGGCCGACAGCGCCGACGACCAGGCGATCGCGCTGGCCGTGATCTCGCTCGGCCACCGCCTGCAGTTGCGGGTCATCGCCGAAGGCGTCGAGACCGACGAGCAGCGTGAATTCCTGGTGGCGAACGAGTGCGACGAAATGCAGGGCTACCTGTTCAGTCCCCCGGTGCCGGCCGAGCGCATCACCGCCATGCTGGAGGCGCAGGCCGGGAGCGGTAATCGGGACTGCGCCGGCCACCGGCCGCAGCTGGTGGGCTGAGATGGCGACGAGCCGCCTGTCACGTCTTCTGTTCGGCGCCGATCCCAAGCTGCGCCGCATGATGTCCTACTGGGGCGCGACGGCGGCGCTGTACACCGTCTTCATGGGTATCCTGATCGAGGTCGGCAACCGCCACCTGATCGACCGCGGCGACGCCCTGGCCCTCGCCCGCTATGCCGCTGGCGGCATCGTCCTGTCCTTCCTGGTGGTGCGCCTGGGCGCCCGCTACGGGCTAGCGCCGACCGGGGCCGCGGCGCTGCAGGCCGTGTTCGGCCTGAGCTGCAATATGTGGTGGTATGCGATCGCCGGGCCGCTGCGCGGTGTGACCCTGATGGGCCTGATGGTGGTGGTGGTGTTCTGCACCTTCGCCCTGCGCCCGCGCCAGACCCTGGCGCTGACCGCGGTCGGGCTGGCGGGCATGGGCACGACCATGTGGTGGCTGCAGGCGCACGACCCGCTGCGCTATCCACCGCTGGTGGAGTCGGTGACCTTCGCGATCATGGCCGGCTGTTCGATGACCGTGACCCTGCTGACCGGCGAGGCCAGCAAGCTGCGCACGCGCCTGAAGGCCCAGAAGGAAGACCTGCTCAAGGCCTTGGACACGATCCGCACCCTCGCCACCATCGACGAGCTGACGGCGCTGTCGAACCGGCGTCACATGAACGCGGTCCTCGCGGAGGAAGAGCGCCGCACCCAGCCGGCCGGGGCGCCGCAGCGCACCTGCATCGCCCTGCTCGACATCGACTTCTTCAAGCAGATCAACGACCGCCACGGCCACGCCGCCGGCGACGAAGTGCTGCGCCGCTTTGCCGACGCCGCGCGCGCCGAGCTGCGCGCCGGCGACGTGCTGGCGCGCTGGGGCGGCGAGGAATTCCTGCTGATGCTGCCGGATACCGGCGAACCGGAGGCCGGCGCGGTGGTCGAGCGCATCCGCGCACGGGTCGGCGCGCTGCGCGTGGACGGGATACCGGAACAACGCCGGATCAGTTTTTCGGCCGGCCTGACGGCAAGGCGCGGCAGCGAAGCGCTGGCCGACACCGTCAACCGCGCCGACAAGGCGCTGTACCAGGCCAAGTCCTCGGGGCGCGACCGGCTGGTCAGCGCCTAGGGTCGGCGCGGGCTGCCTTAAACCAGCGGTTCGGCGCGCGGCGGCGCCAGCGATTGCAGACGCGCCACCAGCGCATCCGGGTCGGCCTCGACGCTCATCAGCGCCGCATGCGCCGGACGCACGAAGCCCTGCTCCACCATGTGGGTCACGAACTGCGCCAGCCCGTCCCAGAAGCCGTTCGGGTTCAGCAAGCCGATCGGCTTGGCGTGGATGCCCAGCTGGGCCCAGGTCACCATCTCGAACAGCTCTTCGAGCGTGCCCATCCCGCCCGGCATGGCGATGAAGCCGTCCGCCAGGTTCGACATCATCGCCTTCCGCTCGTGCATGTCCTTGACCACGAACTGGCGCGTCAGGCCGGTGTGGCCGACTTCGCGCTCGAGCAGCGCGCGCGGGATCACGCCGGTGGCTTCGCCGCCGAGGCGCAGGACTTCATCGGCGATCACCCCCATCAGGCCGACCTTGCCGCCGCCGTAGACCAGCCCGATGTTGCGCTCCACCAGCACGCGCGCCAGGCCGCGCGCGGCGTCGGCATACAGGGGAATCGCGCCCGGCGAGGCGCCGCAGTAGACGGCGATGGCCTTCATGCCTGGGCCTCCGGCGGCAGCTGCTTCAGGTAGTCTTCCGACAGGCGCTGGAACAGCTCGCGGGTCTCGCCTGCCAGGTACGGACCGACCATCGACAGCACCTGGTAGCAACCGCGCGCGAGGGCGTCGGCGATCGCCTGCTGTTCGCTGTACTTGCGCGGATTGCGCACGTATTCGTAGGACAGCCAGTAGGTCGCGACCACCACCATGTTGGTCGCCATCGCGCCGATCTGGCTGTCGCCGGCTTCCAGCGAACCTTCGCTGCGCAGGTCTTCGCACAGCTGGCGCGCGACCTTGATCTTGTGCGCCAGGATCGCCTTGAACTGCAGTTCCAGCTTGCGGTTGCGCGACAGCAGGTCGTTCAGGTCGCGGTAGAAGAAGCGGTAGCGCCAGATCAGTTCGAACATCATGCGCAGGTAGAGCCACACGTCTTCGAGGTTCGAGCGGCGTCCGGCCGGCACCGTCAGCATGCGTCCGATCTCGGCTTCGAACTGGGCGAAGATCGAATTAACGATGTCGTCCTTGTTGCGGAAGTGGTAATAGAGGTTCCCCGGAGAGATGTTCATCTCTTCGGCGATCACGGTGGTCGTGATGTTCGGCTCGCCGAATTCGTTGAACAGCCTGAGCGACAATTCGAGAATCCGTTCGCGGGTCCGGCGGGGAGCTTTCTGTTGCATGGGAGACGGCATGGTTGAACTCACCCGCAAGGATAACACCGCGCGCCCGCCGCGGCCATATCGCCGGCCGGCCTTATCGCTCCGTACCTTGGGCGTGCAGGGCGAAGGCGGCGCGCAGATCCTCGCGCAGCGCGGCGGCGGCCCAGGGCTTGGGCAGGCGGCGGTCGACCAGGCCGGCGGCGCAGGCGCGTTCGATCGCCTCAACGTCGCCCGGCTCGGTCAGGCCGGACAGGATCAGGCGCACGGTTCCCGGATGCGTGCGGCTGACCTGGGCCATCAGTTCGGTGCCCTGCATGCCCGGCATGCACTGGTCGGACAGGATCACGTCGACCGTTTCGTAGGCCAGCAGCACCAGCGCTTCCTCGCCCGAGCCGGCGCTGAGGATGCGCCATGGCTCGCTCTCGAGGGCGTCGAGCAGCACTTCGCGCATGAAGGCGTCGTCGTCGACCACCAGCAGGGTCGGCCTCGATGCGGCCGCCGTCGCCGGCACGGGCGCCGGCAGGAAGGCTTCGACTTCGGCGACGAAACTGGCCGGTTCGATCGGCTTGCAGATGTAGCCGTCGAAGCCGGCGCCGCGCACCCGTTCGCGGCCGCCGTCCGGCGCCAGCGCGCTGACCGCCAGCAGCGGCATCCGCGCATAGCGTTCATCGGCCTTGAGGGCGCGCGCCACCGCATAACCGTCCATCGCCGGCAGCTGCAGGTCGCACACCACCAGGTCCGGATGGCCGTCGAGGGCCAGGCGCAGCCCGGCGGCGCCGTCGGCGGCGGCGGTCACGGCATGTCCTGCCGCCTGCAGCAGGCTGGCCATCAATTCGCGGCTGGTTAAGTCGTCTTCGACGATGAGTATGCGCGCCGGCATGGCCTGTCTCCGTGGGACTTTCCAATCGATCGTTGGATCGACTTTAACACTGCGCGGCCGGGGAAGCCAGCGCATCGAGCTCCCCCAGCACGGCCGCCAGCACGCGCGGATTGCTGCCGAGGGCGACGTGGCCGACGCCGCCGAATTCCAGGTTGCGCGCGCCATCGAGGCGGCTCGACTCCTGCGGCGCGACGATGTTGTCGTGATGGGTGTAGATCGAGGTGATGAGGGCGCGGGTGGCGGCGTCTTCGCCGTCCGCCAATGCGCGCAGCCAGGGACTGCCGTCGCGCATCTGGAAGGCGTTCCGTCCCAGCCCGAAACGGGCCAGCGCGGTGCCGTGGTGCGGCGTGCCGAGGGTGACGACGCGCGCCACCGCCGCCCTGCCGTGGGCGCGCATCCAGGCGCGCGCCACCAGCCCGCCCATGCTGTGGGCGACGATCGCCACCTGCGCGGCGCCGCTGGCCGCGCGCAGGGCCTGCGCCGCGCGCTCGACCGTCTCGACGTAGCCGTCGATGTCGCCGGCGACCGGCTCCAGGTCGACGCTCGCATGGCTGATGCGGGCGGCGTCCAGCAGCGGCATCAGGTGGGCCCAGTAGCCGCTGTTGCAGCCGTAGCCGTGCAAGAGCAGCACCGGCGGATGGCGGCTATTTGGATAGGTGCGGGTGGCGGCGCTGGCGCGCGGGATGTGCCAGGACGTGACCAGCATGCTGGCCCGGAATTCCTCGGCCAGCAGGCGCAGCCTGGCTGCCGGGGAAAGGCGGAAGGCCGGCGGGGTGGCGCTGGCATACCAGCCCGCCATCGCGAAGTTGTTCATGTTGATGAGCAGGCGCACCAGGGCCACGCTGCCCACGCCGAGGCACAGCGCCTGCCAGGCCGGCAGGCCGAAGCGCGCCATCGCGGCCCAGGCGATGGCGAGGGCCGCGCCCAGCTGCACCAGCAGCAGCGTGCGGGACAGGAGGCGCGCGCTTTTCATCCCCGCCTCATGCGGGCGCCGGGCGGCCGCTGAGCGACGCCGCCAGCCGGCTGGCAAGGCGCGCCGTGATGCCGTAGATCGACAGCTGAGGATTGGCGCCGATCGAGGTCGGGACCAGCGAGCCGTCGTGCACCGACAGGTTGTTCAGGCCGTGATAGCGCCCGTCCGGGCCGGTGACGCCGGCGCGCGGATCGCCGGCCATCATGCAGCCGCCCATCACGTGGGCCGAGGCCACCTTGGCCAGGTGCGGGCGGTAAGGCAGCGCGGCGATGCCCTGCTGCGCCGCCTTCCAGGAGGCGTAGCGCGGCGCCGTCTCGTGCGCCACCTGCACCCCGCTGGCGCCGGCCGCGAACTGGATCTCGGCCATGGTCAGCAGCGCGCGGCGCGCGCCCTCCCACAGCGGCTCGTTGAGCGGGTAATCGAGCACCGGTGCGCTGTCCGCGCCCAGTTCCACCGTGCCGCCCCGGGAGTCCGGATGGAAGCCGTCGCGCAGCAGCGCCAGCATGCCCTGCAGGTAGGGGAACTGGCGCATCATGTCGGCATGCTGCGCGCCGAAGCCGGTCATGGTGGTCGACAGCAGCACCGGATGCAGCGGCGGCGCTTCCAGCTTGTAGCCGAGCGGTCCGTCGATCGCCTGGGTATGCAGGAAGTGGTCCGAATACACGGTCTGGGGCGCGCCGGCATAGCCGTCGACGCGCTGCGGGAACAGCGCGGCCGAGATCAGGGTCGGATGCAGGAAGGTGCGTTTGCCGAGCAGGCGGTTGGGGTCCGGCGCCTTCGAGCGCAGCAGCAGCGCCGGCGAATTGATCGCGCCGCCCGCCAGCACGTAGTGTTTCGCGCGCAGGGTCAGGCGGCGGCCGTTCGGGCGGATGCCGCCGGCGTCGAGCAGCGTGCATTCGAGCGCATCGACCCGTTCGCCCGCCAGCACGAAGCGCTCGGCGCGGGCGCGCGTGACCAGGGTGGCGCCATGGTCGAGGGCCGCGGGAATCGTCGACACCAGCATCGACTGCTTGGCATTGGTCGGACAGCCCATGCCGCAGTAGCCGAGGTTCCAGCAGCCGTTCACGTTGCGGCGGATGAAGCCGGTCGGGATACCGAGCTTTTCGGCGCCGCGGCGCAGCAGGTCGTTGTTCTCGTTGGGCGCGGCCGGCCAGTCCATCACGTGCAGGCGTTCTTCCATGCGCGCGAACCAGGGTTCGAGTGCCTGTTCGCTGTAGGTGTTCAAGCCGTAGCGTTGCTGCCAGAACTTCAGGGTATCGGGCGGGGTGCGGAAGCTCGAGGTCCAGTTGACCGTGGTCGAGCCGCCGACGGTGCGGCCCTGCAGGATGTTGATGCCCTTGTCCCTGGTCTTGCGCGCCGCCGATTCCTGGTACAGCGCCGGATAGGCGTCGGCTTCGCGCATCTTGAAGTCGCGCGAGGATTTCAGCGCACCCTCTTCCACGATGACGACCGAGAGTCCGCTCAGCGCGAGGATCTCGGCCGTGACGCCGCCGCCGGCGCCGCTGCCGATGACGACGACGTCGGCGTCCAGCGTGCGATCGGCATCGAGGCGGGCGCCGTCGACGATCTTCCAGCCGCGCGCCAGGCCGGCCTCATAAGGATCGGGGATGATCGCGGTATTGCTCATGCCGGCTCCTCAGGCGAGTTCCTGGAGGGGACCAGGGTAGCCGATCGCCGCCCAGTTGGCGGGATCGCTGTACCAGCTGCCCAGCACCAGGTCGTGCAGGGCCTGGTAAGCGGTGCGCAGCAGGCCGATGCGGTGGGTGCGCCAGTCCTGGAGCCAGGCGCTGACTTCGGCGTCCTTCGCCTCGGCCCAGCCGTGCGGGATGCCGGTCAGCAGCCGGCGCGCCGGTCCCAGCGCCAGCAGGCCGAACAGGTCCTGCACCTCCTGCTGGGCCGCCAGCGGCAGGCCGAGGATGGTCTGGTCCAGGCGCGCCGTGGTCGCGGCGATGGCCTGGGTGCGTGCCCGCGGTTCCGCGGGCAGCATGCCGGCCAGGATCGCCGGGACGATCGCGTGCAGTGCGCCGCGCGCGCCATCGTCGAGCACGAAGCCTTTGGGCGCGGGCGGATGGGTATGACGATAAAGCCCGCCCCCGGCTGCAAGCACGAGCGCGGCCAGGGCGCCGGCCTTGAGAAAGGATCTGCGGCTAGTCTCCATGCTGGACCTTTTTATGGTTTTTTTCCTAGTGTAAGCGAAAGGTCCGTACGGGCAACGCCGAAAACTAGAGCGCCGCGTCTAGCTTTCCTCGCGGCCCTTTCCGAAAACCGGGGTCAGACTCCGGTTTTTGGCAATTAATCCTTGGAACGCATCATTTGGCGGGCGATGCCGCGCAGGATATTGACTTCTTCGGTTTCGAGCTGGGTGCGGGCGAAGAGGCGTTTCAGGCGCGGCATCAGTTTTTTCGGATTGTCGGCGTTCAGGAATCCGATTGCGACCAGGGCTTCTTCCAAGTGCGCGTACATGCCTTCGATCTGGGCCAGGCTGGCCGCTTCGCCCTGGAAGCCGATGCCTTCCTGGGTCCGGTTCTCGCCTTCCGCCGCCAGCCGGCAGTCGTAGGCCAGTACCTGGGCCGCCTGCGACAGGTTCAGCGAGGAGTAGGCCGGATTCGCGGGGATGTTGATCAGCACATTGCACTGCTCGACGATGCCGTTCGGCAGGCCGACGCGCTCGTTGCCGAAGATGATGGCCGGGCGCAGGTCGGCAGCCGCGGCCGCATGCGCCGAGAACCGGCGCGGCGACCACACCGGCGGCGAGAACTCGCGCAGCCGCGCCGACACCGCCGCCGCGAAATTGCAGCCCTCCAGCGCCTCGGCGATGCTGCCGGCGATGCGCGCCCCTTCCAGCACGTCGGACGCGCCGCTGGCGAAGGCCACCGCTTCGGGGTCCGTCAGCGGCTCGGCGCAGCGCGGCGTCACCAGCACCAGGTCGGAAAATCCCATGGTCTTCATGGCGCGCGCGACCGAGCCGACATTGCCCGCGCGGCTGGTTTCCACTAACACAAAGCGTAGCCGTTTGAAAAGAGAGATGTCAGTTTCGGTCGGGTTCATTGTAAAATAGCGCCATCGCGCGGTGACGAGCGGTTGAAATGCGGTCCGGGTCTCACGATCCGGCGGCGATTTTAACGGTTTCGGCACCGCTTTGCTCTTTGTCATTCTCGTTCACCGATCGTTCACGGCGCGCTTTCATTCATGGTTGCGCGGTGGGCGTCAGCATTCATCAGGAAGCTCATCAATGCACCCAATGCTCAACACGGCCATCAAGGCCGCCCGCCGCGCCGCCACGGTCATCAACCGCGCGTCCTTCGATCTCGACCGCATCACCATCAGCGAGAAGAACCATAACGACTTCGTCACCGACATCGACCAGGCATCGGAGCAGGCGATCGTCGAGACCCTGCTGAAGGCCTACCCCGACCACGCCATCCTCGGCGAAGAGTCCGGCGCATCGGGCAACCTGAACGACGAGAGCGAATACGTCTGGATCATCGATCCGATCGACGGCACCACCAACTTCATGCACGGCTACCCGAACTACTGCATCTCGATCGCGCTGCAGCAGCGCGGCGTGATCACCCAGGCCGTGGTCTACGACCCGGTCCGCAACGACCTGTTCACCGCCACCAAAGGCGCCGGCGCCTACCTGAACGAAAAGCGTATCCGTGTGCGCAATCCGGACCGCATCAACAAGGCCCTGATCGGTTCGGGCCACGGCGCCGACCCGCGCGCGCTGGCCGAATACCTGCGCATGTACGAAGTGGTGGCGGCGCGCTGCCACGGCGTGCGCTCGAGCGGCTCGGCGGCGCTGGAACTGGCCAACGTGGCCGCCGGCCGCGTCGACGGTTACTTCGAGAAGGGCCTGAAGATCTGGGACATCGCCGCGGGCTCGCTGCTGGTGACCGAAGCCGGCGGCATCGTCGGCGAATTCAACGGCGAATCCGAGTACCTGAACAAGGGCGACATCATCGCCGCCGGCCCGAAGGTCTTCGCCGGCATGGTTGCCGTCCTGAAACCTTTCGCTTAAATACGCGGCTTGCATACGCGGCTTCGGCCTTTCGCGTAAAATACCGGCTCGCGGCGCTATATGGCGCCGCGTCCAACGCGTCCACTGGCGAGATCGCCGCGCTAAAAATTTCCCTAGCGAAACATTTTTAACTATAATGCCGTGTGGCGTTGACGTTCATGCGTCGACCCCGCGCCTCTCGGTGTGTGCCGGCTCCAGTACCGGCCGCCTCGTGTCGTGTAATCCGATCGGCTGGACTGGCGCCCTCGACAGCGATGGCGACGGGCCGATCCCTACAGAAAAAACCATGTCCTTTACTACTCTCGGCCTGACCGATGCCATCGTCCGCGCCGTCACCGAAGCGGGCTACACCGCTCCGACCCCGATCCAGGCACAGGCCATCCCGGCCGTGCTGAACGGCGGCGACCTGCTGGCCGGCGCCCAGACCGGCACCGGCAAGACCGCCGGCTTCACCCTGCCCGTGCTGCACCGCCTGTCGACCGACAAGGTGGGCGCGGCCCTGCCGAACAAGACCGCCAAACGCGCCATCCGCGCGCTGGTGCTGGCGCCGACCCGCGAACTCGCGGCCCAGGTGGAAGAGAACATCCGCACCTACGCCAAGTACACCAATTTGAACTCGGCCGTGATCTTCGGCGGCGTCGGCATCCACCCGCAAATCAAGCTGCTGGCGAATGGCGTCGACATCCTGGTCGCTACCCCGGGCCGACTGCTCGACCACGTCGGCCAGGGCACCATCAAGCTCGACAAGATCGAGATCCTGGTGCTGGACGAAGCCGACCGCATGCTCGACATGGGCTTCATCCACGACATCAAGAAGGTGCTGGCGGTGCTGCCGCCGAAGCGCCAGAACCTGCTGTTCTCGGCCACCTTCTCGGACGAGATCAAGGCCCTGGCCGACAAGCTGCTGAACAACCCGGCCTCGATCGAAGTCGCGCGCCGCAACTCGACCGTCGAAGTGATCGCCCAGACCATCCACCCGGTCGACCGCGACAAGAAGCACCCGATGCTGGCCCACCTGATCAAGACCAACGACTGGAAGCAGGTGCTGGTGTTCACCCGCACCAAGCACGGCGCGAATAAACTGGTCGAGCAGCTCGGCAAGGACGGCATCGGCGCGATGGCGATCCACGGCAACAAGAGCCAATCGGCGCGCACCAAGGCGCTGGCCGAGTTCAAGGACGGCAGCCTGACGGCGCTGGTCGCCACCGACATCGCCGCGCGCGGCATCGACATCGACCAGTTGCCGCACGTGGTCAACTACGACCTGCCGAACGTGCCGGAAGACTACGTGCACCGGATCGGCCGTACCGGCCGCGCCGGCGCCACCGGCGAAGCGGTGTCGCTGGTCTGCGTCGACGAGCACCAGATGCTGAAAGACATCGAAAAGCTCATCAAGCAGACCCTGCCGCGCCAGGTGATTGCAGGCTTCGAACCGGACCCGAACGCCAAGGCACAGCCGATCCAGCTGCGCAGCGGCGACCGCGGCCACCAGAACCGTGGTGGCGGTCGTCCGGGCGGTGGCCGTCCGGGTGGCGGCGGCAAGCCGCGCGTCGCCGGCGCCTCGCCTGCGCCGAGCGGCCAGCGCAACGGCGGCGGCCGCGGCAACGGCGGCGGCGGCAATGGCGGCCGCGGTGGCCAGAACCGTGGCCCGCGTCCGGCATCGGCACGCAGCGGCGGCGATCGCTGATCGCTTCGATCCGCACTGAATAGAAGCCGCGCCACCACCCAAGGGTGGCGCGGCTTTTTTTGTTGTCCATCAAACCGGGGTCAGACTCCGATTTTTGGAAATGTCCTGTGGGCTATTTCCAAAATTTGGAGTCTGACCCCGGTTTGACCCCGGTTTGATTTTTGTCGTCATCTTTGAAAGTTGAGCACTCAAGTACTTGCCAAGTGTCGAAAAACAGCAGATACTTGATCGATCAAGTACTTTTCAATGATTAGGAGATCGTCATGGAAGACACGCTCACCACCGAATTCTGCCTGCGCATGGGCCGCGCCTGGGCCGCCCTTTCGCGCCGCCTGGACAGCGCCCTCGGCGGCCATCACGGCATCAGCTTTGCCGACTACCAGTTGCTGCTGCACCTGCAGCGCGCGCCCGGCGGCCGCCTGCGCCGCGTCGACCTGGCCGAGAAGCTGGGCCTGACCGCGTCCGGCGTGACCCGCTCGCTGCTGCCGCTGGAAAAGATCGGCCTGGTCGACCGCCAGAGCGATCCGCGCGACGCCCGCGTCGGCTACGCCATCATCACCGCCACCGGCAGCGAGCTGGTAACGAATGCGACGACGGTGGTCGACAACGTCAGCCGCGCCATGCTGGGGGCGCCCGCGCGCGCGCAGATCGAAGCGACGTCGGCGCTGCTGGCGCAACTGGCGGGGACCGGCCAATGACGCCGCCCGCCCAGCCGACCCCGCGCGGCGTGCTGCTGCGCGACCCGAACTTCAGCTGGCTGATGGGCGGCAACGTGGTGTCCGCCCTCGGCGACCAGTTCACCATGATCGCCCTGCCCTGGCTGGTGCTGCAGCTGACCGGCGACCCGCTCGCGCTCGGCATGATGGTGGCCCTGCTGGGCCTGCCGCGCGCAGTATTGATCCTGTTCGGCGGCGCCCTGGTCGACCGCTATTCGCCCAAGAGCATCCTGATGTTGACCAAGCACGCCAACACCGTGCTGCTGGGCCTGCTAGCGGCGCTGGTGCTGAGCGGCTTTGCCACCCTGCCGTCGGTGATGGGCCTGGCCATCTTTCTCAGCCTGGCTTCGGCCTTCAGCATCCCGGCCGGCACCTCGATGCTGCCGCAGGCCGTCCGGCGCGAGCAACTGGGCTCCGCCAACGCGATGATGATGGCGGTGCGCCAGGTGACGATGCTGGCCGGGCCGCTGCTGGCCGGCCTGCTGTTCGCGCTGGCCGGCGACGGCAGCGCCAACGGCGCCCAAGGTGGCGGCGCCGATGGCATGCGCGGCCTCGGCCTGGCCTTCGCCTTCGATGCCTTCAGTTTTGCACTGTCCGCCTGGACCCTGGCGAAAGTGAAACCGCTGCCTGCCGCTGCGCCGGCCAAGGCCGCGGAACCCGTGCTGCGTTCGGTCGGCGCCGGCCTGGCCGCGCTGTGGCGCGACACCGGCCTGCGCACCGCCGTGCTGTATTGGGGCCTGTGCTCCTGCGTGACCGGCGGCATCATGCAGGTCGCCATGCCGCTGCTGGCCAGCGAGCGTCTGCACGGCGCGGCCGCCCTCGGCCTGCTGATGGGGGCGCACGGCGCCGGCGCGCTGGGCGGGATGGCGCTCTCCGGCATCGCCGGCCGGCGCCGTCTGGGCAGCTTCGGCTTGACCTTGCTGCTGGTGGACGGGGTCGCCGGCCTGCTGCTGATGGCGCTCGGACTCGTCGACAGCACCTGGCAAGGCATGCTGCTGCTCGCGGTGCTGGGCGTGCTCAGCGGCTATTTACAGGTGGCCGTGTTCACCTGGATCCAGCAACAGGTGGCGCCACACATGCTGGGACGCATGATGGCGATCTTCATGTTCGTCTTCATGGGCCTGGCGCCGCTGGCGGCAGCCGCCGCCGGCTGGCTGGCCAGCCTGGTCAACCTGTCGACGCTGTTCATCGGCGCCGGCCTGTTCCTCAGCGTGGCGGCCCTGTTCGCCTGGCTGTTCACACCCATGGCCAGGCTGTCGGACGCCGCGCAAGCATCGGCACCGGCTGTTAAAATTTAGGCATGCCTAAATTTGCCGCCAACCTGAGTCTGATGTTCAACGAACTCGGCTTCCTCGAACGCTTTGCCGCCGCCCGCGCGGCCGGCTTCGAGGCAGTCGAATTCCTGTTTCCCTACGCCTTCGAACCGGAGCAGATCCTGGGCCGCCTGCGGCGCTACGATCTGCAACTGGTGCTGCACAATTTCCCGCCCGGCGACTGGGCGGCCGGCGACCGCGGTTTCGCCTGCGACCCGCGGCGCATCGACGAATTCCAGGAAAGCGTCGAGCTGGGCGTCGAGTACGCGCTCGAGCTCGGCACGCCGCGGCTGCACTGCCTGGCCGGCAAGTTGCCGCCCAACGTCGCGCCCGAGCGCGCCCACGCGACCTTCGTCGCCAACCTGCGCTTCGCCGCCAAGGCCTGCGCCAGGCACGGCATCGAAGTCCTGATCGAGCCGATCAACGACCGTGACATCCCCGGCTATTTCCTGACGCACAGCAGCCAGGCCGCCGCCATCATCGCCGAATGCGGCGCGCCGAACCTGTTCCTGCAATACGACCTTTATCACATGCAGCGCATGGAAGGCGATCTCGCCCATACCCTGCGTGAGCGCCTGCCCATCATCCGCCACATCCAGGTCGCCGACGTCCCTGGCCGGCACGAACCGGGCACCGGCGAGATCAATTTCCCCTTCCTGTTCGGCGTCCTCGACGAACTGGGCTACGACGGCTGGATCGGCTGCGAATACGTCCCGCAGGGCGATACCGCACCCGGCCTCGGCTGGCGCGACGCTTTTATCCGTTGACTTGATCGCAGGCAAGGTAGCCTCTGTGCAACTTTGAAAGAATGGGACTTTTCGGGCCCGGCCTTTTGCCGGCTAGAAAGGAACCATGGATATCCGACCGCCGCGTTGCTACCGCACCCTGCTAGGCCTCCTGTTCGGCCCGCTGCTAGCCTTGCTGCTGAGCAGCTGCGCCGCTCCGGGCGGTCCGGTCAGCCTGGCCGAGGTCAGGCAGTTCGCCGACGCCTCGGCCCGGCTCGGCGGCTATGCCGAGCTGTCGAAGCGCTACCGCGACACCTACGAGCGCGAGCAGCCTTACCTGTCGCCGGCCGCCGACCGTATCGCCCGCGAGAACGACGCGCGTCGCAAGGCCGTCTATGACGACTTCATCAGTATCCAGAAGAGCCTGGTCCTCTACATGCAGACCCTCAGCGTGCTGGCCGGCGAGGCCCGCTATGACCTGTCGACCCAGCTCGACGACCTCGGCAATGGCCTGAAGGCGAACGCCGAGTCCGGCCTGCAGCAGCGCCAGGTCGCCGCCTACACCGGGCTGACGCGGCTGCTGACCCGTGTCATCGCATCCAACTACCAGAACCGCAGCGTCGAGACCATGGTCCGCGACGGCGACGCCGACGTGCAGATCCTGCTGGAAGCGATGATCAACCTGACCCGCCTGTACGCCAAGACCAACGAGAACGAGAAGAAGACCATCCTCGGCATCTTCGACGTCGAAATCCCGTTCTCGACCAGGAACTCGGACCGCATGCTGGTGACCCTGGCCAAGGTCCACTACCTGAGCAAGTCGACCGAATACAAGCTGCTCGACAAGCGCTACGAACTGGCCCTGCAGGGCCTGACCAAGGTCGCGCTCGGCCACCAGCGGATGCGCGAGAACCTGCACAACCTGCAGGCGCCGGAAGTGCGCACGCTGCTGGCCGCGTATGGCCGTGACCTGGTCGCCCTGCGCGACGCGATGGCTGAATAAGAACGCTCAAGGAGAAAGCATGGCAAACGACAAACCCGCGGCGCAGCCGGCCGCGCCGAAGACTGCTGCCGCCCCGGCGGCGCCGAAAGCACCGGCGCCGGCGGCGGCGCTGTCCACCGCGAAGCAGGTCGAGGAACTGGCCGACAGGCTGTCCGTCTGCGCCGACAGCATCCACGAACGGGTGATGCGCGACATCCGCCGCAGCCAGGAGCAGCACCATGGCGAGGTGCCGGAATCCGAGCAGTCGGTGGCGCGCGCCCTGCTCGATGCGGAAATCGAACTGCGCCAGCGCGCCAACCGCCTGTACGCCGACGCCGCCGCCTGCATCGTCAGCTCGCTCGGCCAGTCGCAGCAGCATCTGGTCGCGCTGACCGCCGACGCCGCAAAAAAAATCCAGAACATCACCCGCATCGGCGACGGCATCACCCTGGTCGCCCGCCTGCTGGGCCTGGCGGCCGCGGCGGCCACCGGCCAGGTGCTGCCGATCCTGGCCGCGGTCGACGGGCTCAAGACCCAGCTCGACGTGGTGGCCGCGCACACGGCGCCGCCGGCCTGATTTTCGCAGGCCGTAGTCAGCTCCCCGCAGGCGCGCTACACTGGACCTTCGCGGCCCAGAACCAGTTCGGGGAGACAATCGATGAGCGCCAGTCCAACCGTCCAGCCCGGTGCAACGCCGGACCTCGACCAGCTCGCCCTCCTGAAGTCGATGCTGGAACAGCGCCTGCAGGCGCTGGAAAGCATGGAGGCGCCGCCCTCGCCGGATGCCGGCCTGCCCGTTCCCGAAGTAGAAAGTTCGCCGCTCGACCGCGCCACCGTGCGCCTGCTGAACGACCTCAGCCGCGAAGCCGCCGGCCACCACGCCGCCGAAATGCAGGTGCTGCGCCATGCGCTGGCCAAGTTCGAGGATGGCAGCTACGGCCTGTGCGAAAGCTGCGGCCAGCCGATCGGCATTTCGCGCCTGCTGGCCCGTCCGGAGGCGCGGCTCTGCATCGCTTGCCAGACGCGCGCCGAGCGCAAGTCCTGAATTTAATCAGGCCATGTGCTGGCCACCATTGATGGCCAGGTTGGTGCCGGTCACGAAACCGGCTTCCTCGGACACCAGGTAGGCGATCAGGGCGGCCACCTCATCGGGTTCGCCCAGGCGGCCCATCGGAATCTGCGGCAGGATCTTGCCGTTCATGATCTCGGCCGGCACCGCCTCGACCATTTTCGTGCGCAGGTAGCCGGGCGAGACGGTGTTGACGGTGACGCCGTGGCGCGCCATTTCCAGCGCCAGCGCCTTGGTGAAGCCGTGCATGCCGGCCTTGGCGGCGGCATAGTTGCACTGGCCGAAGGCGCCCTGCTGGGCGTTGACCGAGGAGATGTTGACGATCCGGCCCCAGCGCTGCGCCGTCATCGGCTCGATCGCCTGCTTGCTCAGGTTGAACACGCTGTCGAGGTCGGCGCGCAGGACAGCCTGCCAGTCGGCCAGGTCCATCTTGCGCAGGCTGCGGTCGCGGGTGATGCCGGCATTGTTGACGAGCACGTCCAGGCGCCCCATCTCCGCCAGCAGCTTTTCCATCATCCATTCGCAGTCGCCGTAATCGGTGACGTCGACCTTGTAGGCCTTGAAGCGGTAGCCATCGTCGCGCTGGGCGGCCAGCCAGGCTTCCGGCGTAAGGTTGCCCGGCGAATAGGTGGCCGCCACATGGAAGCCTTCGTCGTGCAGGCGCCGGCAGATCGCCGTGCCCAGTCCACCCATTCCGCCCGTCACCAAGGCCACCTTTTTCTGCGCTTTGTCCAAGTTCATGGCTATCGTCCTGTTGTCGGTAAAGCCGCGCCGGATGCGCGGCATGAACTACCGAGTCTAGAAGCGCCATGGGTCCCAGCTTTGACAAAGCGCAAACCCCTTCAGCCCTCAGCCCGCTTGCGGAATGCTCAGCGGATGATGTCGGGGGTGCTGCCCGGATCGAAATCGGCCCAGTCGCCAGCAACGATATTACCGCGCGCGCGCTCGATCTGGGTGGCGCCGAGGCCACGCAACAGGTCGACCGCCTGCGCCTCCATGCCGGGATCGTCGAAGGCCACCGCGACCAGCATGCCGGCGTGGCGGTTCTCGACCGGTGCGCGGCCGCCCTCTTCCTTCTCGCCGGCTTCCTTCATCTTGGTGAAGCTGAACAGCGAGCCGACGTGGGCGCCGACCAGGCCGCCGACGATCGGCCCCAGCGGCCCGGTCACCGGCGCCGTCGCCGCGCCCGCCACCGCGCCGACGGCGGCGCCCGCGGTCGCCCCCTGGGCCACGCCTTCCGGCGTCTCCTTGGCGCCCGGCGACTGGATGTGGTCGCCGCCGATCGGGGTCTGGTCGTGCTGGCCCGGCTGGCTCAGGTAGAAGCCGCTGATGCGCTCGTTCGCGAAGCCGGCGTCGAGCAGCGCGCGGCGCGCCCGCTCGACCTCTTCCTGCAGCTGGAAATGCCCTGCAATGATCATGGACATGTGCAATCCTCCTGGATTCGTCAGTACTGCCGAGCATGCGCGCCTGCCGACAAGTTCTCTGTTCGCAAACGCACGCTGATTATTCTGTCACTACTGCCATTGTCCATAGACCAGCCCATGCCGCTCCGGTTCCTGCCACAGCGGCTGCGGGAACCAGTCGCGCGGGTCGGTGCGGAAATAGCGCTGGAACTCGGCATACAGTTCAGGATGGCGCGCCGCCAGCGCATGCGGCTGCTCGAAGAAGCTTTCGGTGGCGACCGCGAAGAATTCGGCCGGGCTGCTGGCGCCGTAGGGGTCGAGCACGTCGCGCTGGCCCCACCAGGTGTCGCGCTGCAGCAGCGCGAAGTCGCGCGCCAGCACGCTCGACCAGCGCCGGTAGCTTTCCGTGCTGCCGAGGATGGGCGCACCGTTGGTGCTGCCCGACTCGCTGTCGAGCTGGTGGGCGAATTCGTGCAGCACGACGTTCTGCGCGCCCTCCGGCTCGTGGCCGGCGCGCCGCACGTGGTCCCAGGACAGGATCACGCGGCCGTCGCCCCAGGATTCGCCCAGCAGGTCCTGGCGCGTCTCGGTGACGACGCCGCCGGCATCGACCTGCTTGCGCGGCACCAGGAAGGCGCCCGGATACACCAGCACCGCGTGCAGGCCGGGATAGACTTCGGTGTTGCGGTTGAGCAGCAGCAGGCAGGCCTGGGCCGCGATCGTCACCCGCATCTCTTCCGTCACCTCGAGACCGGCGCAGCCGACGAAGGCCTTCTCGTGCAGGAAGCGCTTGACCAGCACCTGCAACTCTTCCCGCAGCGGCGCCGGCATGCCGCGGTATTGCACGACGTTGCGTTCGATGATGGCCAGCTGCCGCGGCCCCAGGGGACGGGCCAGCGCGCGCCGCAGGCGCCAGCGCGGCAGGCCCCAGGCCAGCAGCAGCCCGCCCGCGATGGCGGCGCAGACGATGGCGGCGCCGGTTTCCATCAGGCGGCCGCCTGCGAGTCGGCCGGGCGCTGGCCTGGCGCGCCGAAATGCGCCTCGACGGCATCGGCGCCGCCGATCCGCCGCCCGCCCACGAACACCTGGGGCCAGGTCATCTCGCCCGACACCGCGCGCAGCACGCTGGTGGTGATCTTCTGGTCCTGCGGGATGTCGGTGAAGGCGATGCCGCGCGCCTTCAGCACGTCCTTGGCGCGGGCGCAGAACGGGCAGCCGGGTTTCGAGAACATCACCACCGGCTCGCGCGGCTTCGCTTCCGGATTGATATGGCGCAGCATGGTGTCGGCGTCCGATACCTCGAACGGATCGCCTTCCTTGTCCGGCTCGATGAAGACCTTGTCGATGATGCCGTCCTTCACCAGCATCGAATAGCGCCAGGAACGCTGGCCGAAGCCGAGTTCGCGCTTGTCCACCAGCAGGCCCATGCCTGCGCTGAAGTCGCCGTTGCCGTCGGGGATCATGGTGATGTTGTCCGCTTCCTGGCTGCGCTGCCACTCGTTGACGACGAAGGGGTCGTTGACGGTCATGCACACGATATCGTCGACGCCATTTTCGCGCAAGACCGGCGCCAGTTCGTTATAACGCGGCAGGTGGGCGGAGGAACAGGTGGGGGTGTAGGCGCCCGGCAGGGCGAACACGACCACGGTCTTGCCCTTGAACAGCTCGTCGGTCGTGATGTCGCGCCATTGGTCGTTCGGGCGCGCCTTGAACGTCACCTGGGGGACGGGTTTTCCTTCCAGCGATTCGGCAGTCGGCAGCATGGGATCTCCTATGGTTGGGAGCGGCATCGTGCCGCTTCCGCCGCATATGGGCGCCCTTGTCTGCTTTTCAATTGGTAAAAAAAAAGCCACCGCCCGGGAGGCGGTGGCGTGCATCGTGCCGTTTCCCCGCTCTTCATCCGCGATGTGCGGATGCGCTGGGTTTCAGGGCAGATTCGGCGGTGTTATTTGGCGACCTGGCTCGGGGCCGGGCCAAACAGGGCGGCGACCAGCGGATCGCGGGTGACCGGGCTGCGGTTCACGCGGATCGCGTAGTGGGTGTCGTCGGCCAGGATGTGGAAGTGGCGGCCGGTGCCTGCCATGCTCTGCTCGCGCAGGCCCGGACGCTCCTTGCGCGGGGCGGCGCCTTCGCGCTTCGGCTGGCAGATCGCGGCCAGGAAGGCCTTGACGCGTTCCGGATCCGGCGAGATGCGGTACACGGCCTTGCCCAGATAGGTGGCGGTGCCTTCGATATAGCGGGCCAGCTCGATCACGCCGGCTTCGCGCAGGTCGCGGATGTATTTGCGGGCGCCCGACGGCGAGAATTTCAGGAACCAGGCGATTTCGTCGGCCAGCATCTCATGCGTTTGCAGTTCGCCAATCAGCTTTTGCATGTTCTCGATGCGGCGCTGGGTCGCCGAGGTCGAACGCACGCGCTCGATCGGTGCCAGGGAGATGGGGGCGCGCTCGGTCGGCTGCGGCGGGACACGTTCGATCAGCGCGGAATTGCTGGAAGTGTGCACTGCGCCGGTGTCGCCCTGTACCGCATTGTAGAGAGTCGCTGCATGCATGTTGGTTTACTCCGTGTAATGAGACTGTGTTCTGTATGGCCCGGACCCGGTGTCGTTCTCTATGACCTTCGGTCAACTCGCCGGTTCCGCTTAACTGAATACAAGATTGCCTGCGTCAGCCCCGAAGTTCTGTGCGCCAGCCAACATTGCGAAAAATTTCTGAAAGTTATTACGCTGACCACTGTATTGACGCGGCACAGGCGTTCGGTTGCGAGAAACCGATAAATCCAATGAATTTTGTGGCAAACGCGACAACGAATTGTCTGCCGGCTTGACGAATTTCCCGCTGGAAAAATGCGACAGAGGCATTCCCGAATCGCAATAATTACAAATAGAAACAATTTCCCTTTGCCGCCGGCTCTCGCTTAAATTCTTTTCAAAAAGAAATAGATCGACGACATAGCGCGACGTTAGGCATATTAACCCGTCATTTATTGCTGAGCAGGTAAAACAGGGAACTGTCGCGTTGCGTAATTGTCACAAACACAGCCGCCTAGGTGCGGTAGCGCACGGACCGTGTAAAACTCGGGCTTGTATTCTTGTCTACAACATCACGACCCCGGTACGCGATGTCAGCAAATTTCAACCAATAGGAGTTACCTGTGAATAATATGAAGAAAATCGCTCTTGCTGCCGCCCTGCTCTGCTCGGCCGGTTCGACGCTGGCTCAAGAAGTCATCAATCCGTCGTGGTACATCGCGCCGACCGTCGTCGGCATCAAGACCGACCACGACTTCGGCGTCGGCGAGAAGGACTGGGGCGGCGGGTTGAAGTTCGGTAAGCCGGTGCACCCGATGTGGGACATCCAGATCGGCGCTACCGAAGCGCGTACCGAGAACAGCCTGACCGATTACCGTCAGACCGTGGTCGGCGCGGACGCCCTGCTGATGCTGTCGCGCAAGCAGATTCGTCCGTTCCTGCTGGTCGGCGTGGGCGCAGAGCGCGATCGCGCCTCCCGTCCCGGCTACAAGGCCTCGGGCTGGTCGCCTTACTACAGTGGCGGCGTCGGCGTCCAGGCCAGCCTGAACGACCGCTGGTCGCTGCAGGTCGATGCGCGCGCCAACAAGGCCCACCTGCGCAACGACGACGAGTTCGGCTTCAGCAAGGCCCTGACCAAGTATGTCGGCGTCAGCCTGATCTACGCATTCAACCCGCCGCCGGCGCCGCCGGCACCGCCGGTGGTCCAGCCGGAACCGGTCGCGGAAGCCGCTCCGGCACCGGTCGCACCGCCGCCGCCGCCGCCGCCGCCGGCCCGCTTCGAGAAGGTGACCCTGTCGGCGACCGAACTGTTCGCCTTCGACAGCGCCACCCTGTCGATGCCGCAGCCTAAGCTGGACGACATCGCCAGCGCCCTGCAGGCCGATCCGTCGATCACCGACGTCGACATCGTCGGCTACACCGACCGCCTGGGCTCGACCAAGTACAACCAGAAGCTGTCGCAGCGCCGCGCCGACGCGGTGCGCGAGTACCTGGTCAGCAAGGGCATCGACGGCGGCCGCCTGCAGGCACACGGCAAGGGCGAGTCGAACCCGGTCGTCACCGACTGCAAGCAGAAGAAGCGCTCGGAGCTGATCGAGTGCCTGGCGCCGAACCGCCGCGTCGAGGTGGAGCAGATCACCGTCGAACGCCGCGTGCAGTAAGTCATTGACTGGAGCGCCCGATCGAGGAATTCATCGGGCGCTCCAAGCCACTCAGGGCGTAGGCCCTTGATGGCCATCGACGCGCCTTCGGGCGCGTTTTTCATTTGGAGGAAGCGATATGGATTTGAAAAAACATCTGCCCGAGCCCCGCAAGCTCATCCACGTGCTGCGCTGCTCGGTGACGGAATGGATGGCGCACCGCGCCGCCAGCAAGGGTGCGGCGCTGGCCTACTATTCCCTGTTCTCGCTCGCCCCCATCCTCGTGCTGGTGATCGCGGTCGCCGGCTTTTTCTACGGCACCGAAGCGGCCCAGGGCCAGTTGATGGGCCAGCTGCGGCACCTGCTCGGCCCGCAGGGCGCGGAAACGATCCAGTCGATCGTGGCCGGCGCCCGCAACAAGGACAGCGGCCTGTGGGCCACCATCGTCGCCTCGGTGCTGCTGGTGGTCGGCGCCACCTCGGCGTTCTCCGAACTGAAGGACAGCCTGGACGAGATCTGGGACGTGCCGCCGCCCAAGAATGCCGGCATCTGGGACACGATCCGCACGCGCCTGCTGTCCTTCGGCGTGATCCTGACCCTGGCCCTGCTGCTGATGACCTCGCTCGTGATCTCGGCGGCGCTGAACGTGGTCGAGAATTTCATCGGCGGCATGTGGCATGACGCCACCGTCATCCTGGGATGGGTCGCGTCGCTGTTCAGCTTCCTGGTCATCGCCACCATGTTCGGCGCCATCTACAAGCTGCTGCCGCGTATCAAACTGTCCTGGCACGACGTCACCATCGGCGCGCTCGGCACGGCGCTGCTGTGGACGCTGGGCAAGTTCGCGATCGGCCTCTACATCGGCAACAGCGGCACCACCGACAGCTTCGGCGCGGCCGGCTCCCTGATCGCACTGCTGTTGTGGGTGTATTACTCGGCGCAGATCTTTTTCCTCGGCGCCGAATTCGCGCGCCAGTACGCGATCCAGCTGGGCAGCCTGCGCCCGGAAGCCAGGAAGAAGGAAGTGTCGCCGCTGGGCGACCTGCCGGACGGCCGCCCGGAACGCCGCATCCGCGACCGCCGCGCATCGGGCCGGCGCGACCGGCGCACGGCGGGGTCGAACGACCGTCGCCTGGGCGTGGCCGTGAGCCAGAACGCCTGAGTTCCAACCATCATCCCCGCGCAGGCGGGGAGTCAGGTCGGACAATGCCCGGCCTGACGGCTACTCCCCCAGCAGCTCCGCCACCACTTCCATCCCCTCCACCCGCTCGGCCACCACCTTCACCACCACGACGATCGGCACACCGAGCAGCAGGCCCCACATCCCCCACAGCCAGCCCCAGAACAGCAGGCTGACGAACACGGCCGCCGGGTTCATCTTGGCGATCTTGCCGGTCATCCAGGTGGTGACGACCATGCCGACCAGGGTCGCGATGGCCAGCGAGGTGCCGGCCACCAGGATCACCATGCGCAGCGACTCGAACTGCAGGAAGGCGACCAGGCCGGTGGCCGAGGTGATCAGGAGCGGCCCGAAGTAAGGCATGACGTGCGCGACGCCGGCGAAGATGGCCCAGGCGCCGGCGTTCTCCAGGCCGATCATGCGCAGCGCGCCCCACATCAGCAGCGCCAGCAGACCGTTGGTGACCAGCAGCATGAACATGTAGTTCTGGATCGAGGTATTGATATCCTCGAGGATGTGGACGGTGACCTTCTTGCGCGTCAGCGAAGGTCCGGTGAGCTTGACCAGCTTGCGCTTGAAGGTGTCGCCGGCCAGCAGCAGGAAAAACACCAGGAAGATCACCATCGTGGCCTGGGAAATGAAGCTGGCCAGGCCCACGGAACCGGCCAGCAGCCAGTCCATGATGCGGAAATTGCTGGCGCCGGGCGCGCTGCCCGCCGGCGCCGGACGGTGCTGCTGCGCGGCGCGCCGCGCATCCGAGCCGGCATTCGCGGCGGCCTGCTCGATCTCGGCGGCGGCGGCCTGCACCTGCTGGATGGTCGAGGGCTGGCCGTCGGAGGCCTGCATGATCAGTTTCGTGACCTTGTGGGTGAGCGAGGGCAGCTCGTCGACGATGTTGAAGAATTCGCCCTGCACGCGCTGGATGGTGAGCGCCATGCCGGCCAGGATCGCGGCGGTGACCAGGGTGGCGCCGATCGCACGCTTGACGTGCCAGCGCTCCAGCCAGCGCACCACGGGACTGAGGGTATAGGCGATGAAAATGCCGAGCAGGAGCGGCACGAAGAAATTCTTGGCCCACTGCAGGGCGAAGATGAAGGCGATGGTGGCCAGCACGCCGAGCGACAGCCCGCGTGCGTTGACGTGCACCGGCAGGCGCAGGCCGCCGTGCATGGCGCCCAGCTCTTCGCCGGTGGGCGCGCCCTCTTCGCTCAGCAGGCCGGCCTCGTGCGCCGCCTCCTCGGGCGAGCGCAGGGTTGCGGCGGGAGCATCGGCGTGCTCTGCAGTGGTGTTGCCGGATGGTGCAAGCTGCATAGATGGTCCTGCAAAAGAAAAAGGCCAACCCAGGGGCTGGCCGTCGAATCCATTCCAGCCGACGCGCCTGGACGGTTCGTCAGGAACCGTCCGCGCGGCCGGAACGTCATCCGGCGTCAGCCAGAGCGCCTAAAAAACCTCCATGGCGGCGTTGCATCGCCTCGCCGTACTGACGTACTGCCTTCGGCGATGCGCCTTGCCCTGAAGGTTTTGTTAGTCGCTCTCATTGTAGCCGCGTTGATGCGCGCGGATTACTTGACGCGAATATCGTTCTTGACGGCGGTGACACCTTTCACGCCACGTGCGATGTCGGCGGCGCGCTGGGCGTCGCCCGGCTGTGCGACGAAGCCCGACAGCTGGACGGTGCCCTTGAAGGTTTCGACGTTGATTTCGGTGGCCTTGACGTTCGGGTCGGCGGCGAAGGCGGCTTTCACCTTGGTGGTGATGCCGGCGTCGTCGATGTATTCGCCGGTGCTTTCGCGGCTGCCGGTCGATGCGCAGCCGACGATGGTGAAGGCGACGGTAGCGGTGAAGATAGCGGTGGCGATACGTTTGGTCATGTTCATAATGCTCTCCTTGTTGTCAGTGATGTGCTGCTGATGGACTACTGGGTTGATACGGGTTTTGCCGGTTCGGCTCATTTGCCGAACTGGACTTTTGCGTTGGACACGCACTGGTCGCGTGCAGCGCCTGCGAAGGCATCGCAGCGCTCCATCGCCACTTTCCAGGCGGCGTCCAATTTATCGTCGCGCGCTTCGTTGCGTGCTTCGATGGTCTTCTGGTCTGCCTTGGCGTCGGCGCGCGCCGCGACCAGCGTGGCCTTGGCCTGGGCCGTGCAGACATCCTTTTCGTTGCCGGCCAGGCCGGCGCAGCGCGCCTTGTCGCGGTCGTAGTTCGCATCCGCGATCCGCAGGCGCGCCTTGGTATACGCCTTGAGCGTGTCCTCGTACTGGGCGCGAGCTTCTTCCTCGCTGCGCACCCGCGCCGCCTTGGCTTCGGCCACGCACACATCCTTCGGGTTGCCGGTCACGGCGTCGCACTGGGCGCGCGCATTCTTGTACGTAGCGGCAGCCATGTCGCGCGCCTGCTGGTAGGCCAGTTTGCTGGCGGGTGTCGCGGCGCGGGCATGGCCGGCGCCCCACAGCATGGCGGCGCCCAGCAACAGAATCACATGTGGTGTTCGCATTCTTGTTCTCCATTTTTCAACACACAGGTGATGTTTTACCCTGCCGAAATGAAGAGTTCTGTTCGCTACCGAACACTGTAAAGATGTTGTGCAAAAGGCATGGGAAAAGATCGAAAAATCAGGGTGCGTCATCGCACAGACCCCGACCGTGGCACTGCTTAATCTGTACCTACATCATTTGCCAGGAGAATAGGTTATGAAAGCTACCCGTACCATTGCCGCCCTGGTGGCGGCCAGCGCAATCCTCGGCGGCTGCGCCAGCAACTCGTCCCAGCCCTACTACGGCAACGACGGCTACCGCGACGGCTACAACACCAGCTACCGCGACAGCGCCTCGGCCGGCTACGGCACCATCGAGTCGATCCAGGTGACCAACGAGCAAGCCCGCACCAGCGGCGCCGGCGCCATCGTCGGCGGCCTGGTCGGCGCGCTGGCAGGCAACCAGGTCGGCAGCGGCGGCGGCCGTACCGCGGCCACCGTGGCCGGCGGCGTGGCCGGCGCGGCGATCGGCAACAACGTCGAGCGCAACCGCAACCAGAATGGCCAGCAGATGTACGCGGTGAATATCCGCCTCGACAACGGCGAATACCGCACCGTCGTGCAGGACAGCGTCTACGACCTGCGCGTGGGCAATCGCGTGCGCATCGTCGACGGCCGCGTCTACCGTTACTGATCGGTGTAAACGAGATGTGCCGGCGCGTCGCTGCGCCGGCTTTCGCTCGTCCACAGCAAGGAGAAAGCTATGCGACAGTTACCAGGAATCCGTTGCGCGCTGGCCCTGTCCGGCCTGCTCGCCGCCGCCGGCGTGACCCAGGCCCAGGCGCAGGCCAATGGCGACAGGACGGTCGACCAGGCCGTGAAAGTGAAACAGGCGGCAGAAATCCGGCAAGACGATCCCGCGCGCTGGTCCCGGAACGATCCCAGCCGGGAGGCGCGCATGCGCACGCTGCAGAAGGAAATCGGTGCGGCCTACGAGGAAGCGAAGAATGCCTGCCGCGGCGCGGCGGCGGCGGAGCGCGGCGCCTGCCTGAAAGAGGCGCGCGCGACCTATGAGCAGGAAATGAAGAACGCGCCGGCACAGCTCGACGCGGCGCCGGGCGGCTCGGTCCAGACGACCGTCCAGACCACCGTCGGCAACGACACCAGCACCACGACCACCCAGACCACGCGCTAGGCAGGCCGCTGGAACGGCGCACAAAAAGACGGCGTCCAATCCGAAGATTGCGACGCCGCTCAAGCCCCACCATATTCCGTCGTCGAGAGCATTCGCCCTCAGTATGCCATTTGCTGCGCGCGTTTGCGCTGTACGTACCAAGCGGCAACACCAGCCAGCGCCGCGATGCCCAGCGCCGGTTTTCCGAGCTTGCGCTTACGGATGAAGCCTAGCACGGTTAGGGCATAAGGGGCCAGCACGGATACACTTGTACCGGTGGGTTTCAGCAGCATGTCGGCACGCGCACGGAGCGCCCAGGTGGCGTGGTCGATAACCGAGTGAAACATTACGTCAGGACGGGCCGCGTGCCTGATCTCGGCGCGCGAATGCGCCAGGCCTGCACGGTAGAACTCGCCGTCGCGCAGCAGCGCGCGCTTTTTCTCTTCATGGCTGCGATGATCGTTCTTGTCCATGTTCCTCCCCTTTACATCAGCATGTCGCGGTCGTTGCGCAGTTCCTTCATCGTCTCCGGGAAGGCGAGCTTGCCGGACTTCAGCATGGACAGCCCCTTGGCCACCAGGATGCCGGTGATGACGAGGAAGACGAGGAACATGACCAGCAGGATTTTCCAGCCCATCTCGTCCCAGGCCAGGGCGACGATGGTCGCGGTGCCGTAGGCGAGCGCGAACCACGTGGCGAGCACGGCCATCGCGAAGATGGCGACGAGCTCGATCACGTGGTTGCGGACCTCGGTCAATTCGAGCGCGGCGAGCTCCACGCGCGACACCACCAGACCGAACAGGTTCTTCGCCATGCTGGTGATGCCACCGATGAGGCCGGTGCCGTGAACGACGGTTTCGTTGTTTTCCACGACTCCCCCCGGCGCTTGTTATTTACGACCCAGCAGGATGCCGACCAGCAGGCCGACACCGGCCGCCGCGGCCACGGTGCGCCACGGATTGTCCTTCACGTAGACATCGGCGTTCTTGGCCAGTTCCTTGCCTTTGACCATGGCTTGATCCTTGTATTCGCCGCCTTTGCCCAGCGCCGCATCCAGCATGCGCATGCCGCGCGCGCGCAGTTCGTCGGCCTTGGCGCCGCTCAGCGAGGCGGCCGAGGTCAGCAGCGACTGGGCATCCTTGACCAGGGTTTTCATGTCGGCGCCGGCGTCGTCCAGTTTGCTGTCGATGTCGGCGGCGTCGGCTTTGGCGCGGGCGTTGTTGGCGGTGGCGCGGATGGATTCAAGCATGATGTGCTCCTTGTAGGTGGTATCGGTGGGTTTGCAATCTTGTCGGCAACGTCAGGCTCAGGCCAGCAGGTCGCGCATGTCGTCGGCGTGTTCCTCTTCGGTCGCCAGGATCTCGATCAGCATGTTCTTGGTCGTCGGGTCCTTGTCGCCGATCGCCTCGATCATCTGGCGGTAGGACTCGATCGCCACGCGTTCGGCGATCAGGTCGGCGCGGACCATCGCCTGCACGTCTTCCGAATCGTCGTACTCGGCATGGCTGCGCTGGGTCAGCGTGGCCGGGTTGAAGTTCGGCGAACCGTTCAGCTGCACGATGCGCTCGGCGATGCGGTCGGCGTGCTCTTGCTCCTGCTGGGCGTGCTCGAGGAACTCGTCCTTGATGTGGCCGGTGTTCGGGCCGCTGACGGTGTAGTAATGGCGCTTGTAACGCAGCACGCACAGCAGCTCGGTGGCCAGCGCCGCGTTCAGCATCTCGATCACGGCCTCGCGGTCGGCGGCATAGCCCTCGGTCACGGCGCCGTCTTCGAGGTTGGCGGCGGCACGGCGGATCTCTTCGATGTCAAAGCCGTGGGCCGGTTTGGAATTCGTCTCGTTCATTGTGGATCTATCCTTCAGTCAAAAAATCAGAAATAAGCATCAGCGCGCAGCCGCACGCGGCGGGATCTGCGCGTTCTCGTTCGACAGCACGATCTCGACGCGGCGGTTGAGCTGGCGGTTCGAGGCGGTATCGTTCGACGCCACCGGATACGCTTCGCCATAGCCGCGCATCGCGACCCGTTCGCGCGGCACGCCGAGGCTGGTCAGGGCCTGGGCCACGGATTGCGCGCGCCGGTCCGACAGCTCCTGGTTGTGGGCGTGGCTGCCGGTACTGTCGGTAAAGCCTTCGACCAGCACGGTGCGGTCGGGGTTCTGCATCATGACCTCGGCCAGTTTGCGCACGCTCGCCATGCCGTTCGCGTTGAGTTCCGCACGGTCGGTGGCGAACAGTACGTCGCCGATCGTGACGACCATGCCGCGCTCGGTCTTCTGCGCGTGCAGTTCGACCAAGATCGCTTCGAGACGGGCCGAGCGCTCGGCCAGTTGGGCTGCCTGTTGCTGCGCGGCAGCCGCCTGGGCCTGGGCATCCTGGGCCTGCTGCTGGGCGGCGGCCACCTGGGCATTGGCGGCGGCGGCTTCGCGCTTCGCGCGATCGGCCTCGGCGGTGCGGGCTTCGAGCTGCACGCGGTCGCGCTGGCGGCTGGCGTCGGCGATGTCGGCTTCGGCGGTCTTGGCCTTCGCCACTTCCTGGGCGGTGGCGATGCGCTGCTTGGCCACATAGGCCAGGCGGTCGATCGTGTCCAGGCTCTCGCGCTCGGCGGCGGCGCGGTTGGCGCGGTCGAGGGATTCGCTGGCCTGGCGGAACTCCACCGGTGCGTACTGGGCCACCTGCGGGTTGTTACTGGCCGCAACGTAATCGGCGCGCGCCTCGTCGAGGGTGGCGGTGGTGGTCGGGACGGTGCTGCAGGCGGCCAGCAGCACGGCGCTGGCAAAGACGGCCGACTTCAGAAATGGGGTTTTCATCCTGGGGTCCTTTCTTCTTTTTTGTGCCGAAACGGCTTACTGCTGATCGGAATTGGCGCGGTCGACTTCCTGGCGCAGCACGCGCAGATCTTCGTTCAGCGCGTTCGAGGCGGCGGTGGCCTTGGCCGAGTTGGCCTTGGCCTGGGCCAGCTTGGCGTCGGCCTGGGCCTGCACCGCGAGTTCGCGGGCGCGCTTGTAATCCTTGGCGGCCAGGGCCTGGTTGGCCTGCATCATCTTCGAGCGCGCGGCGGTGATTTCCTCGGGCGCCAGCTCGGGCGCGCCGGCCGACACGGCGTTATCGACGGCGTTGTGCGACACCGCGACGGCAGCCGTGGCCGGGGTCTTTTCAGGGCTGGCGCAGGCGCTCAGGCCGAGGACCGCGGCGGCCGCGCCAACCCGCAGCAGCAGGTTCATCGATTGCTTGTTCATCGTGTTCTCCCATTGAAGGATGTTTGTCTTATTAACGTTATAAGCCTCTTGCCGGCAGAGATCGGTTCGGTGCCGCACATTCGGCCGCGAGCACCAGGCAGTTGGCCGCACAAGGGTGCGGCACCGCACATTGATCGCCAGACCTTTACGTTAATCTGATCTCAACACCTTCCCTCCATAGGATTGCCAATGACAACCCGAGAGCACGAGGAGAACAACGCCGCGGACGAGGCGAACCGCGGCAGCGATTCCAGCAAGCACCACGACAGGCACAACGGCAAGCGCGCCATGTCGCGCACCATGAAGACCCTGCTCTGGATCCTCGGCATACTGATCGCCATCCCGGTCATCGCCATCATCGTCCTGCTGACCTTCGACTGGAACCGCGTGAAGCCCTGGCTGAACGCCAAGGTCAGCGACGCGATCGAGCGGCCCTTCGCCATCGTCGGCGACCTGTCCGTCAAGTGGGAGCGCCCGTCCGACACCATCGTCCCGGGCCAGCGCACCTGGCGCGACCACATCCCCTGGCCCCACCTGTACGCCAACGACATCCACGTCGGCAATCCGGCCAACATGCAGAAGGGCGACACCGCCAGCGTGCGCCAGGTCTCGTTCTCGCTGAACCCCTTCCCGCTGCTCAGCCACACCATCAACATCCCGGTGCTGCGCGTCGACGGTCCGCGCCTGGAGCTGCTGCGCACCGACGCGACCCACTACAACTGGGACTACAAGCACGAGAAGAAGGAATCGAAGTGGGAGCTCGACCTCGAGCGCCTGGTGCTGGCCAAGGGCGTCATCCATATCAAGGACGCCATGACGGACGCCGACGTCACCGCCGACGTCGACACCCTGGCCAACGACCCGAAATACGGCATCGCCTTCAAGGTGCACGGCACCTATAACGACGCCCCGGTGACGGGCGGCGGCAAGACGGGCGGGGTGCTGACCCTGAAGGACAACATGGATGCGCCCTTCCCGATCCAGGCCGACGTGCGTTCGGGTCCGGCCCGGCTGGCGGTCGAGGGCACGATCACGCGGCCCGCCAAGCTTGCCGGGGTGGACGTGCAACTCAAGCTGGCAGGGCGCAGCCTGGCGCGGCTCTACCCGTTTACCGGCGTATTGCTGCCCGAAACGCCGGCGTTCTCGACCGAGGGCCACCTGACCGGCTCGCTGGAAGAAGGCGCGGACGGCAAGGGCGCGCGCTGGACCTACGAGAAGTTCAAGGGCCGGGTCGGCGAGTCCGACATCAACGGCTCGCTCACCTTCGAGAGCCGCAAGCCGCGCAACAAGCTGAGCGGCACCATCCATTCGACGCAGCTGCGCTTTGCGGACCTGGGCCCGCTGATCGGCGCCGATTCGAACGCCAGCAAGCGCGAACGCGGCGTCGCCGCGGTGCAGCCGGCCAACAAGGCGCTGCCGGTGGAGAAATTCCACACCGAGAAATGGAAGGTGCTGGACGCCGACGTGCGCTACACGGCCGACCGCATCGTCAAGACCGCCCAGCTGCCGCTCAACAAGCTGAACACCCACCTGACGATGGACAACGGCGTGCTGAAGCTGCACCCGCTGGACTTCGGCCTGGCCGGCGGCACCGTGAATTCCAACATCACTCTCGACGGCAGCGGCAGCGCCGGCAAGGATGCGATCAAGGCCACGCTCGAGGCCACCGCGCGCCACATCGAGGTCAAGCAACTGTTCCCGCAGATCGAGAAGATCCAGCAGGCCACTGCCGGCGACATCTATGCCCGGACCAAGCTGACCGCCACCGGCGATTCGGTCGGCGAGATGCTGGCCAAGTCGAACGGCGAAGTGAAGGGCCTGGTGAGCGAAGGCGTGGTCAGCAAGCTGCTGCTGGAAGAAGCCGGCCTGAACGTCGGCAACGTCATCATCACCAAGCTGTTCGGCGACAGGCAGGTGAAGCTGAACTGCCTGGCATCCGACCTCGACGTCAGGAACGGCGTGGCGAAGACCAACACCTTCGTGCTCGACACCGAGGAAGCGATCGTCGACATCAACGGCTGGGTCAACCTGGGCAACGAGCAGATGGACCTGCGCGTCAAGCCGGAGACCAAGGCGCTGCGCCTGTTCACCCTGCGCACGCCCTTCTACGTGCGCGGCACCTTCAAGAAGCCGGACCTGCAGCTCGACAAGAAGGTGCTGGCGCTGAAAGGCGGCGCCGCGGCCGCGCTGGCGATCGTCGCCGCGCCGGCCGCCGCCCTGCTCCCGCTGATCAACACCGGACCGGGCAAGGATAGCCCCTGCGCGGCGCTGCTGGCCGAAGCGAAGGAGAAGCCGCAGGCGCCGCCGCCGGGCAAGCAAAAACGCTGAGCTCGTAGTGTGAGTTGTCGTACAGACTCTCCAACCGTGCGCGGCTAATCTGTCAACATAGCAACACGTAATGAAGCAAGGATGCAAATGAAGCAATTCGGATGTACCGCGACGCTGCTGGCCGCCTTGGTGCTGGGATTGGCGACTGTCACGGGATGTGCCGCAACCGGCAGCCAAGCCGGCCAGGCCATCGATGACGCCGCCATCACGACCGGAGTCAAGGCAGCCATCGACGGTGATCCGAATCTGAGGGTTTCCGAGTTGAATGTGGAAACCGCAGGAGGCATCGTCCAGCTGGGCGGCTATGTGAGCTCGGCGGACGATGTGGCGGCAGCGGCAGCGGCTGCCCGAACCGTGAAGGGCGTGAAATCGGTCAGGAATGACCTGCGCTTGAGATAAAAACCCACCGTAAGGAGATCATCATGAAAACCATCAAACAAATCGCTATGACCGTTACTCTGGCTGGTGCTGCGCTGGCAATGACCGGTTGCGCCGACATGTCGCGCCAGGACCGTAACACCGCAGTCGGCGCCGGCGTCGGCGCCGTGGCCGGCTCGGTCCTGACCGGCGGCAGCGCTATCGGCACCGTGGGCGGCGCAGCCGTCGGCGGCGTGATCGGCAACCAGACCACCAAGACCCACTAAACCTGGTCGCAGGGTGGGCTCCGTGCCCATCCTATGTGAAAACGCCCCGTTTCGACGGGGCGTTTGCTTTGGTGGGTACGCAGCCCACCAACCATGAGGGATTAGACGAACAGCGGCGCGGCGGCGGAAGCGCCTGCCCCCGCCCCTGCTTCGCGCACGATCTCGTAGCAGGTGCAGGCGGCCTGGGCCAGGCCCTCGGGATCGAGGATCTCGATGTTGCCGCGGCTGTAGTTGATCAGGCCCTGCTGCTGCAGCGCGCTGGCGGCTTTGGTGACGCCGACCCGGCGCACGCCCAGCGCATGGGCCAGGAACTCGTGGGTCAGGTGGAAGCGGTCGGACTGCAATCGGTCGCGGGTGACCAGCAGCGAACGCGCCAGGCGCGCCTCCAGCACGTGATAGCGGCTGCAGACGGCGATCTGGATGGCCTGGGCCAGCAGCGAATCGGTATAGCGGTACAGGACGCGCTGCAGGGCCGGGCTGCGCGCGAATTCGGCGCGGAACAGGTCGGCGTCGATACGGCTGGCACTGCCGGCGCGCTGCACCACGGCGCGCACCTGGTTGGTGTCGTGGCCCAGCGCGACAGTGGCGCCGAGCATGCCCTCGCGGCCGACCAGGCCGACCTCGAGCGTCATGCGCACTTCGGCCACGGCCATCATCGAGATCAGGCAGTCGTGCGGAAAATAAATGTAGCGGATCGGATCGCCCGGCTCGCTCAGCACGGCGCCGACGTCGACCTGGACCTGGTCCAGGGCGGGCAGCATGCGCGCCAGGTCTTCAGGCGGCAGCGCGGCCAGCAGCAGGTTGGCGTTATGCTCGGCGACCATGGGTACAGCAGGTGAATTCATCGGAGCCTCGCGGTGGGACGCTGCCGGCAGCCGGAATACGGCAGGGCTGGCGTCGCAGTTTCATTTGCTAACAACTTGAGGTCAGCGTACCGGCGCAGGGAAGGCAAGTATGTACGGTGACGCACGGAACCTGGTGTTGTTGACAGGGACAATGGCCTGTACCGAACTGAAGAAAAAAAGGACCCGTCATGAACACCCACCCGATTCCCCCGACATCCCCCGCACGGCGCGGCCCGCACCCGCTGCTGATCCTCGCGGCCCTGGCCGTGATCCTGTTCTGCGCGGTCGGCACCGCCGCCATCATGGGCTGGCTGCCGAACTCGAAAGGCGGCACCGCGGCCGCCCGCAGCGAACTGAGCGAGGCCGACCGCGCGGCCCTGTCCGCCAGCCTGGCCCAGCCGGGCAATGCGGCGCCGGGCACGATGACGCCGGGCGCGCTGCCGCCGGCCTACCCGGTCCAGGGCGCCGTCGGCAGCTACGTGCCGGCCACGCCGTCCACCACCGCGCCGATGCCGGCCACGCCGCCGAGCACCATCGCCCCGACCACGGCCAGCACTTACCCGCCGGGCTATGTCGCTCAAGGCGCGAGCGGCTACGGCAGCAGCGCCCAGGGCTCGGCCGCGGCCGGCTATGCCGAACAGGCGCCGGTTCGCGACACCCATCCGAAGGCGCAGACCACGACCCGCGTGGCCCAGGAAACGTCGTCGAGCCGCTGGTGCGGCACCTGCGGCAACGTCGAATCGATCCGCCAGATCACCACGCGCGCACAGGGCAGCGGGGTCGGCGCGGCCGGCGGCGCCATCCTCGGCGGCCTGCTGGGCAACCAGATCGGCGGCGGCAACGGCCGCTCGCTGGCGACGGTCGCCGGTGCGGTCGGCGGCGCCGTGGTCGGCAATCAGGTCGAAGGCAACATGAAGGCCAACCACAGCTACGAGATCCGGGTGCGCCTGGACGACGGCACCCTGCGCACCTTCCACCAGCAGAGCGCGCCGCAGTGGCGTACCGGCGACCGCGTCCGCATCGTCAAGGGCGGACTGCGCGCCGCCTGAGGGTCGAAAACCGGCCCGGTCATGCAGGCCGGGTCATCCGGACACGGGGCTGCGGCCCCGTTTTTACTTTCTTTTTCGCAATGTGCGCTAGCGCACGGTAGGCAATGTTGCCGCAGTCAAGAATCGGCACACAATCAAGCGAAAAGGAGAATCGAATGAACAGCATCGCATGGATCGGTATCGTTCTCTGGGGTGTGCTCCTGACCGGCTTCGGCCTGGTCAGCGCCGGCCCGGTCCCGCAACCCGGCAGCGCCGACATCGCGGCGCACGACGTGTTCTTCGTGATCACCGGCGGACTGCTGACCTGCATGATCGGCGTCACCGGCCTGCTGGGCTTCATGGGCTGGATCCCGGGCTTGCAAAAAGTACAAAAAAACGCGGGTTAATGTACGTCAGCGTACGGAGCACAGCAGCGCTTCAACGGATACTGAACTCACGGCAAAGACATCGCCGGTTCAAACGAGAGGAAATTATCATGCTCTACACTATCGCCGTTGTGCTCATCATTCTCTGGCTGCTTGGCCTGGTGACTTCCTACACCGTCGGCGGCTTCATCCACATCCTGCTGGTCGTTGCCGTCATCATGATCCTGGTTCGCCTGATCAGTGGACGCGGCATATAAGGCCCGTCGCGCAGCATCCGCAGTACCGACCGATCCGTTTCGCAGACTTGCCCCGATTTGCCGGGCGCGTCTTCGAAGCGGATTTTTTTCGTGAGTTTTCGTGAGTTTTCGTGAGATTCAGATGCCGGTTGCAACGCAGTAGCCGGAGTGCCGCCTGGCGCATCGTCAGCACTTGCAAGGCAAGAAAAAATCCCTGCTTTCTACCCCTCCCCCCATGCTGCCGGATATATGCATAAACTTTTCTTATGCATATACCGGAATACTCCATATTTTGCATTGCACCATCACCCTGGCTTATACCCGTTGTAATACACACACAAAATCACATTGCGATTTGACTTTTTCGTATGAGAAATGGTCTGATCCCTCCCCTTGGTGTTTACCCGCCGAGCGCAAGAAGAGAAGCCGACGGCTTCGAGATTCAAATATTGGAGAGATTTTGACTAAGCAATTCGCAGTTAAGCACAGCGTCCTCGCTGTCGCCCTCACCCTGGCAGCTCCCGGTTTCGTGTTTGCACAGGCCGAACAGGCCCCGATGCAGAAAGTCTACGTGACCGGCTCGAACATCAAGCGCGCCGACAAGGAAGACTCGTCGCCGATCACCGTGATGACCGCCAAGGAAATCACCGCCACCGGCGCCAACACCGTCGCCGAGCTGCTGCACAATATCCCGGCATTCGGTTCGGGCACCTCGAACGACATCCTGAACGACAACGGCTTCTCGAAGGGCGCATCGACCGCCTCGCTGCGCGGCCTGGGCTCGTCCTCGACCCTGGTCCTGCTGAACGGCCGCCGCATCGCCGCCGCCGCCTACGCCGACCCGAACAACGGCAAGTCGACCGTGTACGACCTGAACAGCATCCCGCTGTCGGCCATCGCCCGTGTCGAAGTGTTCAAGGATGGCGCCTCGGCCGTGTACGGCTCGGACGCGATCGCCGGCGTCATCAACTTCATCACCAAGGACGATTACCAGGGCGCCGAAATCTCGGCCTCGACCTCGGCCAACGATGACGGCCAGTTCAACCGCAACAACATCAACGGCGTGATCGGCTTCGGCGACCTGGACAAGGACCGCTACAACGCCCTGATCAGCGTCGACGTGTCGAAGCGCGGCCACACCGGCATCAAGGACGTCAAGGACATCGAGCAGGACCAGTACTCGGCGATCAACTACCGCCTGAACGAATACGGCAGCTACGCCTCGAACACCCCATTCATCTTCCGTGAACTGACCGCCGGCAAGGGCAACTTCTCGACCAGCGCCGCCAACGGCCAGTACGTCAAGAACAGCACCGCCGGCTGCAACGGCAAGGTGATCACCGGCGGCCCGCAGCACGGCATCGCCACCACCTCGATGCTGTACGGCCGCCAGTTCTGCAGCTTCGACACCGCCGACTACTACGAAGCGCAATCGAAGGGCACCGACGTCAACCTGCTGTCGAAGCTGACCGTCAAGCTCGGCGACAACCTGACCTCCTTCACCGAAATCGGCATCTCGCGCGTCGAGCGTGAATACGTCGGCCTGCCGAAGACCATCTCGTCGACCGCGGCGACCACCGTGTTCCGCGTCAACGGCCTGCCGACCAGCTACCAGCTGCTGCTGCCGTCGGGTCACCCGGACAATCCGTTCACCGGCTACCGCGCAGCGGCCGTGTTCCGCTTCGCCGGCACCGACGGCGGCGCCGAGAACGTCAACAAGACCTACCGCTTCCTGACCGGCCTGAAGGGCACCGCCGGCGCCTTCGACTGGGAATCGGGCTTCCTGTACAACCGTGCGGAACGCAGCGACACCGGCCACGGCTACCTGTACCGTCCGGTCATCGACCGCATCGTGACCGAGAACCGCACCATCGCCGCGACCATCGCCGACCCGAACGCGGTCCGCGACGTCACCAACACCGGCTACTCGCAAGTCATGCAGCTGGACGCCAAGGCCTCGACCTCGTTCGGCAAGCTGCCGGGCGGTGAAATCGGCCTGGCCTTCGGCGGCGAAATCCGCCAGGAAAAGCTGGGTCTGAGCTCGGATCCGGAACTGGCAAGCGGCAACATCATCGGCCTGTCGAACTCGGTCCTGGCCGGCCAGCGCACCGTCAAGTCGGGCTTCGTCGAACTGCGTACGCCGTTCAGCAAGACCTTCGACATGGACTTCGCCGGCCGCTACGACAAGTACCCGAACGCGAAGAGCTTCGTGCCGAAGGTCGGCGCCAAGTGGGAAGCGACCGACAAGATCACCTTCCGCGGCTCCTTCGCCAAGGGCTTCCGCGCGCCGTCGCTGTCGCAGGTGGCGCCGGGTGGCGTGCAGTCGTTCAACAACAGCTTCGTCGACCCGATCCGCTGCCCGGACGGCAAGACCCCGGTGCCTGGCGCCGACCAGCTGGACTGCTCGCGCAGCATCTCGTCGGTCTCGGCCCCGAACCCGAACCTGAAGAACGAAACCTCGAAGAGCTACTCGTTCGGCGCGATCATCAACCCGACCAAGAACATCGACCTGCTGATCGACTGGTACCGCATCCGCAAGGAAAACGAGACCGCCCTGCTGTCGTCGACCTTCGTCGCCGAACACCCGGACCTGTACCCGGGCCTGGCCGTGCGTGACGCCAACAACCTGGTCGATGCGAACGGCAACGTGATCCCGAACTCGGGCCAGCTGATGGCGATCAACCGCACCTTCGTGAACCAGGGTAGCACCGACACCGCCGGTATCGACGTCGAAGCCGCGCACCGCCTGAACCTGGGCGAGATGGGCCGCATCACCACCCGCCTGAACTACACCTACATGCTGTACTTCAAGCGCGCCGAGCGTCCGGGCGAAGTCTCGCACGACCTGGTCGGCACCAACGGCGGCCTGGCGGACTGGGCGACCTCGGTCGGCGACATGCCGCGTCACCGCTTCAACATCGCCTCGACCTGGACCTACGGCCCGCACGCCACGACCCTGTCGGCGGACTACGTGTCGGCGGTCTCGCTGCAGCGCGTCTGGGACAACGACGTGACCTACCCGGTCCCGTACTGCCACTACGGCAAGGGCCAGCCGGCCGGCGCCTACTCGCTGGGCGGCCTGCCGAACTACGGCTACTCGAACCCGGACTGCAACGTCGACGAATGGCTGACCTTCGGCGCCGCCTACTCGTACACCGGCTTCAAGAACTGGACCCTGACCGCGAACGTCAAGAACCTGTTCGACACCAAGGCCCCGTACGATCCGCGTTACCCGAACGAAGGCTTCAACAGCCAGCTGCACAACGGCATGGGCCGCTACTTCCGCTTGACCGCGTCGTACAAGTTCAAGTAATCGCTGCTTGATCCTCGTATGAGCAGAAGCCGCCCCGCGCAAGCCGGGCGGCTTTTTTCATGCCTGCGGTGTATGCTCGGCTGACAATGCATCGGGAGTTTCCATGGCTGAAGACAAGATCCGGATCGCCGGCGAGAAGATTCTCTCGGGCAGCCAAGACCGTGCTGCTTCTGCTGCACCTCGAACGCAAGGTGCTGGGCCGGCACGAAGCGTCCTGAGCCCCTTCTTTCCCCCATCGATGGTGCTGCCGGGAAACCCGCCCGGCAGCGACAATGCTTCCCATGACAGGAGAACACCGCATGAAAATCACCCTTGCACTGATCGCCCTCGGCGCTACCCTGGCGCTGCCGGCCGGCGCCCAGACCATGAAACCCGGGCTCTGGGAGATGAGCCACAATGTCAGCTCGTCGGACGCCCAGATGAACGCGGCCATGGCCGAGATGCAGAAGCAGCTCGCCGCCATGCCGCCGGAACAGCGCAAGGCCATGCAGCAAATGATGGAACGCAATGGCGTACAGGTGAATGTCGGCCCCGGCGGCGCCCTCAGCTCGCGCATGTGCATGACAAAGGAAATGATCCAGCGGAAGGAATTTCCGGTGCAGGAAGGCGACTGCAAGCAGAAGGTGACGCCGGTGTCGGGCAACCGCATGAAAGTCGCCTTCAACTGCGGCAAGCCGCCGGCCAGCGGCGAAGGCGAGATCGTCGTCGACAGCGACACCAGCTACCGCGTCAAGATGCACATCAAGAGCACGGACGGCGGCGAGCAAAGGAACGTGGACATGGATGTGACCGGCAAATGGCTGGGCGCCGACTGCGGCAATCTGCGTCCAATCAGCCTCCCGCAAGCAAAGTAGCACCCCCCCGGGGTCAGACTCCGAATTTTGGAAATGTCTTGGAGGCTATTTCCAAAAACCGGAGTCTGACCCCGGTTTTTAGAAACATTTCAGGTGGTTTCGGTGAACGCCATGTACAGATCGCGCGCCTGCTTCGCCACCGGCCCGGCCGGCAGCTCACGCGATTCGTAGCGCACGCAGGGCGTGACCTTGCCGTAGTTGCCGGTGCTGAAGATTTCGCGGGCGGTGTCCAGTTCTTCCGGCTTGACCGTGCGCTCTTCGACCGTGACGCCGGCGCCGTTCAGCAGCGCGATCACGCGCGCACGGGTGATGCCGGCCAGGAAGGTGCCGTTCAGCGCCGGCGTCACCACAGCGCCATCTTCGGCGACCAGGAACAGGTTCGAGGACGCGAACTCGGCCACGTTGCCGGCCAGGTCCAGCAGCACGGCGTTGTCGAAGCCGCGGGCGCGAGCGTCGCGCAGGGCGCGCGCGGTGTTGGCGTACAGGGCCGAGGCCTTGGCGTCGGTCGGCGCCATGGTCGGCTGCGGGCGGTGCAGCGCGGACAGGCAGGCGGAAAAGCCGGTGAACGGCGGCAGCGGCGCGTCGAACAGGGTCAGCGCGAAGGCGGCCTTGTCGGGCACCGGAATCAGGAAGCCTTCGGAGGCGAACACCAGCGGACGGATGTAGAGCTCGGCGTTCGGCGGGAACTGGGCGACGCCTTCGCGCACCAGCTTTTCCATCTCGTCCACCGACAGCGGGCAGGTCAGGCCCAGCTTCTCGGCCGAGTCGATCACGCGCTGCAGATGCGGCCGCAGGTCCGGCAGGTGGCCGTGCAGCGCACGGGCGCCGTCGAATACCGAGGAGCCCAGCCAGACACTGTGGTCCATGGCGCCGAACAGCGGCGTATTCCCTTCCGCCCATTCGCCGTTGTAGTAAGTCAGATACATTGTTTTTCCCTAGTGTGAAGACGATCCAGCCCGTCCAGTGTAACCCAGCCCGCTCAGTTCGTTGGCGTACACAGCTTTCACAGTTCCCCGGGTACACTGGGATTTCCGGACGGTCCTTGCGTCCAGCCCTGTTGCCACTGCATGCTCGCCATCCTCGAACGCCTCGATCCGAACAGCGACCGCATCGACCTCCTGGTCGACCTGGTCGACAAGCTGCGCCCGCGCCGCGTGGACGACGCCGCCTACGCGCGCGCCCAGGTGCGCACGCTGAACCAGCTGCTGAAGGGGAATCCCGCGCACGCCTGGGCCCTGCGCCGCTACATCACCACCCTGCTGGAGACGCGCCGCCATACGAGCCTGTATTCGGACGTCGGCATCCTGTCGAACGATGGCTTCTTCACCGAGCTGAAGCGCCGCATCGCCTATCGCATGCTGCCGCCGGCCCTCGACGAGACCTACCTCTCCGACACCCTCGACCGCCTGCTGTGCCGCGACGACGATTACGTCTGGATCCGCGCGGTATCGAACGCCGACTGGCTGGAACTGTTCGACACGGTCTCGAACGCGCCTTCACCCGTCGATGCGACGCCGGACCGCGCGCGCCACGTCACCCTGCTCGGCCTGCTCGACGCGATCCGCACCCTGTCCTGCCGTGTCTGCGCGCTGGGCCTGGAGCCGCGCCTGATCCACGCCCACATGGAAATCGAGGAAGTCGATTCGCCCTTCCTGATGCAGAACATCGAGGCCAACAACTACCTCGACCAGTACGCCCGCCTGATGGCCGGCGAGATCGATCAGATGGAAGACGCGCGCCACCTGCTGGTGATGCTCGACCAGTGCGAGGATGTCGTGCTGAAGGTGCGCCGGCGCGCGCTGGCGGCCGGCACCAGCGTCTCGCTGACCTACCTGCTGCTGGCGGTCACCCAGAGCATCGACCGCCTGCGTAAACTCCTGTTCCTGGTCGACGTCAGCGGCGAGCTGCCGGCCGCGCCGGACATGGACCTGCTGGCCCTGGCCATCGAAGCCACGCCTTCGGCCGCACCGACGGTGTCGCCGCGCCGCGCCGCCGCCCTGGCGCTGGCCCAGGAACTGGCCGAAGCCCACAACACCAAGTACGAAGTGCGCGGCCTGGTGCGCGACAACATCGACCTGCTGGCGCGTAACGTGACCGAGAACGCCAGCCGCACCGGCGAGCATTACATCGCCGAACACCGCGGCGAGATGCGCGCGATGTTCAACCAGGCCGCCGGCGCCGGCTTGATCATCAGCGTCATGGCGGTCATCAAGATCCTGCTGTCCTACCTGCAGCGGGCGCCGCTGATCGAAGCCGCCCTGTTCAGCATCAACTACTCGCTCGGCTTCATGCTGGTGCACGTGCTGCACTTCACCATCGCCACCAAGCAGCCGGCGATGACGGCCGCGCGCATCGCCGCCGCCCTGCACGAAGGCGAGCAAAAGGGCAAGGGCCACCGCCAGGCCGACGTCGAGAGCATGGCGGCCCTGGTCAACAAGGTGTTCCGCAGCCAGGTGGTGGCGGTGCTCGGCAACCTCGCCACCGTGATCCCGTTTTCCTTCCTGCTGGCGCTCGGCTACTGGTACCTGACCGGCCATCACCTGGTCAACGTATTCAAGGCGCGCCACCTGATCGAGGACAGCCACCCCTGGCATTCGCTGGCCCTGCTGCATGCGGCCATCGCCGGGGTCTGGCTGTTCGTGTCCGGCCTCGTCTCCGGCTACTACGACAACAAGGCCCTCTACACCCGCATGGGCCAGCGCGTCCAGCAACTGCACGGCCTGCGCCGCCTGCTGGGCAAGGAGCGGCTGGCGCGCTTCGGCGCCTATGTCGAGCACAACCTCGGCGGCCTGATGGGCAACGCGGTGTTCGGCATCCTGATGGGCACCACCGCCACCGTCGGCTTCCTGCTCGGGCTGCCGCTCGACATCCGCCACGTGACCTTTTCCTCGGCCAACCTGGCGATCGGCTTCGTCGGCCTGGATTACCGGATCGATCCCGAGACCCTCGGCGTCACCCTGCTGGGCATCGCCCTGATCGGCATGGTCAACCTGCTGGTCAGCTTCGGGCTGGCCCTGTGGGTGGCGCTGCGGGCCCGCAAGATCCGCTTCTACCACGGCTTCAAACTGCTGCGCGCCCTCGGCTCGCGCCTGCGCGCGGCGCCGCTCGACTTCTTCATCGGCCCGCGTGCCGACGCCCTCGGCGAACCACCAGGAGTACACGAATGAACATCCCGCGCCTTCCAGGCTGGCGGTCCCGGCTTGTGGTCCTGTCCCTGACCCTGGTCCTGATCTCCTGCAAATCCCTGCCCGAGGTCGACCCGATCTCGCCGGCCAAAGCCACGCCCACCGTCGCCGGCACGAAAGGCGTGCTGGCGCCGAAGCAGGCCTCGGCGCTGGTCTCGAAGCGCTGGGCGAACGCCTCCGCCGACCTGAAGAACCTGGCGCTGATGGAGGAACAGGCGACCGGCGTGCCGCTCATCGCCGGCAACCGCGTGAGCCTGCTGTTCGACGGTCCCAACACCATGCGCGCGATGATGGACGGCGCGCGCGCCGCCACCAGCTCGATCAACCTCGAGACCTATATCTTCGACCAGGACCAGATCGGCAACGAGTTCGCCGACCTGCTGATCGAGAAGCAGCGCCAGGGCGTGGCCGTCAACATCATGGTCGACGCGGTCGGTGCGATCGCGACCCCGGCCGCCTTCTTCGACCGCATGCGCGCGGCCGGCATCCGCGTGGTGATCTTCAACCCGGTGAACCCGGCCAAGGCCAAGGGCAACTGGGACCTGAACCAGCGCAACCACCGCAAGCTGATGGTCGTCGACGGCAAGGTTGCCTTCACCGGCGGCATCAACATCAGCTCGACCTATGCGAACAGCTCGCTGTTCCGCTCCAAATACAAGAAGGAGAACGCCGACGGCAAGAAGGTCGGCTGGCGCGACACCCACGTCCGCATCGAAGGTCCGGCGGTGGCGCCGCTGCAGTGGTCGTTCGTGAACCTGTGGGTGCAGCAGGAAGGCGGCGAGCTGCCGAAGGCCGAGTACTTCCCGCCCCTCGCCCCCGCCGGCGACAAGCTGATCCGGGTGCTGGCCGGGAATCCGGAAGGCGACTCCGACATCTACAAGGCGCTGGTGGTGGCGATCGGCGAGGCGAAGAAGAGCATCCACATCACCTCCGCCTACTTCGTGCCCGACCAGCAGATCGTCGACACCCTGGCCGCCGCGGCCCAGCGCGGCGTCGACGTGCGGCTGGTGCTGCCGGGCGTGTCCGACCACAGCCTGATCCGCTACGCCGGCCAGGGCTTCTACGACCAGCTTTTGAAAGCCGGCGTGAAGATCTTCGAGCTGCAGATCGCGGTCCTGCACGCCAAGACCGCCGTGATCGACGGCGCCTGGTCGACCATCGGCTCGGCCAACATCGACCGCCGCAGCTTCCTGCACAACTACGAGCTGAACGTGGTGGTGATGGATCCGGCCTTCGGGCGCGACATGGAGAGCGCGTTCAACGAGGATTTGCGGGATTCGAAGGAGGTGACGCTGGAGCAGTGGAAGCACCGCCCGTGGATGGATCGGATCCGGGAGTGGGCGGCAAGGTTGGGCGAGTACTGGATTTGAACCGACAGCGTATCAAGGTCATTCCCGCGCCCTCAGCACGTCGCGGGAATGACGTTCATGGGCAGCGAGCCTAGATCCCCGCCGCCAGCAAGCCCTCGTTCACCTCCGCCCACACATTCCCGCTCCGCATGAACTTCTCGGTCGCCAGCAGCTGGAACTGCTTGTGCACCGAATCCCAGCCGTAGCGGTCGACCTCGATCTTGTCCTGCTCCGTGCGGATCACGTTGAAGGAGTTCACCTCGCCGCGGCCGCGGGTCGAGGTCGCGGTGCCCGCCTGCACCACCAGCGCCGCGTACTCGCTGATCTTGTAGCGCGCCATGGTGTTGCCGGCGTGGCTCTTGTGCAGGTGGCCGGCCATCAGCAGGTCGACGCCGCTGCCGGCAAAGGCGTCCATCGCCATGTGGGCGCGGTCGACCAGGTCGTCCTCGTCGGTGCAGCCGTCCGGCAGGTCGAAGGGATGGTGGGTCACCACCACCCGCACCACCTCGGGCGGCAGGCCGGCCAGGGTCTCGCGGATCTTCGCCACCTGTTCCTTGTTCACGCGCCCGTCCTTGAAGGTCAGGGAGCGCGCCGTGTTCACGCCCAGCACCGCGATCTCGTCGTCGATGTAGACGGGGTCGAGGTCGTCGGTGATGTAGCGCTTGTAGCGGTCCAGCGGCAGCACGAAGCGGCGGAACACGTTGTACAGCGAGATGTCGTGGTTGCCCGGCACGATGATCTGCGGGCCGGGCAAGGTGTCGAGCCAGGCCCTGGCTTCTTCGAACTGCTCGCTTTTCGCGCGCTGGGTCAGGTCGCCCGACACCACCACCACGGTCGGGGCGATCCGGTGGACCAGTTCGCGCAGCGGGTCCAGCAGTTCGACGTCGACCCGGCCGAAGTGCAGGTCAGAGAGGTGTACGAGTGTGCGCATGGTGGTCCGTGTCCTTTCCCGATGTCGTTGTCATGATCTTGTCGGTGTCTATTGTGGCGGGCGGAACCACCACCGTCAGTGCGCCAGGCCGCACCCGGTAGCGCAGAGGCGGATTCATCACCGTGACTTCGCCGTCGGTGGCGACGTGCAGGCGGTGGCGGTGGGTGCCGATCTCGAAATCGGCCGCTTCCAGCACGTCGAAATCGCGCTCGCTCCCGAGCTTGCCGCGCAGGGCGTCGAGCGCGAAGCGCAGCAGGCCGAAGCGGGTCGGCTTCTGGGCCACGTAGAGGCTCAACAGGCCGTCGTCGAGGCGGTCGCGCTCGCCGATCGCCAGGCCCTGCATGGTGTAGCGGTTGTTGCCGATGAAGACGAAGGGCGTGCGCCGCGCCAGGGTCTCCCCCTTCACCGTCAGGCGCATCGACAGGAAAGGATAGCGCCGCAGCGCGGCCAGCGTCGCCCACAGGGCCGCCGGCCATTTGCCGCGGCCGAGACGGCGCTGCTGCTTTTCGCGGTCGCGCACGATGTCCGGATACAGGCCGAGACTGGAGTTGTTCAGGAAGATGCGGTCGTTGACCTCGCCGACGTCGACCTGGCGCGGCACGCCGTCCGCCAGGTTGCGCACGGCCTGGTCGAGGTCGAGCGGGATGCCGAGGTCCTTGGCGAAGTGGTTCAGGGTCCCGAGCGGCAGCACGCCGAAGGGCACGCCGCTGCCCACCATCACGGAGGCGACGGCGTTGATGGTGCCGTCGCCGCCGCCGGCCGCGACCATGCGCGCGCCCTGCTCCAGCGCGCGGCGCGCGGTGGCGATCATCTCTTCGCCATCCTTGGCCAGCACCAGTTCGGCATCCAGTCCGGCCGCGCGCAGCTTGGCGCGCAGGTCGTCCGCGGCACTGTCGTCGTGGCCCTGGCCGGCGCCGCCGTTGACGATCACGGTGACCGGCTTCATACGGCCGCCTCCGTTGCGCGCGCGCGGTTGATGCGGCGCCGCTGCAGCGTCGACACCGCCGTGATGCAGGTCGCCAGCCAGGCTGCGCCCTCGGCCGCCGCGGCCAGCACGTCGGACAGGTAGTGCACGCCCAGGTACATGCGCGACAGCGCCACCAGCATCACCATCGCCACGCAGGCGGCGATCACGGCGGCGCGCGCCGGCCAGGCGTCCACGCGGCGCAGCAGGTAGCAGGCCAGCAGGCCGTAGAACACGGTCGCGGCGGCGGTATGGCCGCTCGGGAAGCTATAGGTCGTC
>CAJYXO010000173.1 GCA_913778765.1 uncultured Massilia sp.
CGGCCACCACCGGCTTGTTCAGTTTGAGCTGTTCACCGATGCCGGCATCGAAGGCCGCCTGCGAGACGAAGGTCATCGAGGTCTTCAGGCCACCGCCGTAAGCGCCGAACATCATGCGGTAATGCACCGGCTGCGGCGTCGGGATGGACGCATTGGGGTCCCCCATCTGGGCCGCCGCGATCATGCCGCTCTTGAGGATCATCGAGGGTTTGGCACCGAAGAAGGCCGGTTTCCACAGCACGATGTCGGCGATCTTGCCCACCTCCAGCGAACCCACCACGTGCGAGATGCCGTGGGTGATGGCCGGGTTGATGGTGTACTTGGCGATGTAGCGCTTGATGCGGAAGTTGTCGTTGCGCGACGTATCTTCCTTCAACGAGCCGCGCTGCACCTTCATCTTGTGCGCCGTCTGCCAGGTGCGCAGGATGGTTTCGCCGACGCGGCCCATCGCCTGCGAGTCGGACGACATCATCGAGATCGCGCCGATGTCGTGCAGGATGTCCTCGGCGGCGATGGTCTCGCGCCGGATGCGCGACTCGGCGAAGGCCACGTCCTCGGCGATGGCCGGATCGAGGTGGTGGCAGACCATCAGCATGTCGAGGTGCTCGTCGAGCGTGTTGACGGTGTAGGGGCGGGTCGGATTGGTCGACGAAGGCAGCACGTTGGCATGGCCGACGGCGGCGATGATGTCGGGCGCGTGGCCGCCGCCCGCGCCTTCGGTGTGGAAGGTGTGGATGGTGCGGTCCTTGAAGGCCGCCAGCGTCGATTCCAGGAAGCCGGCCTCGTTCAGGGTATCGGAATGCAGCGCCACCTGCACGTCCATGCGCTCGGCCACGTCGAGGCAATTGTCGATCGCGGACGGGGTGCTGCCCCAGTCCTCGTGCAGCTTAAGGCCGACGGCGCCGGCCTCGATCTGCTCTTCCAGCGGGCGCGGACGGCTGACGTTGCCCTTGCCGAAGAAGCCGAGGTTCATCGGGAAGGCGTCGGCCGCCATCAGCATCGACGCGATGTGCCAGGCGCCCGGCGTGCAGGTGGTGGCCGCCGTTCCCACCGCCGGGCCGGTGCCGCCGCCCAGCATGGTCGTGATGCCGGACGCCAGCGCTTCCTCGATCTGCTGCGGGCAGATGAAATGGATGTGGGTGTCGACCCCGCCGGCGGTGACGATCATGCCCTCGCCGGCGACGATCTCGGTGGCGGCGCCGATCGGCAGGCTCACGCCCGGCTGGATGTCCGGATTGCCGGCCTTGCCGATGCCGGCGATCAGGCCGTCGCGGATGCCGATGTCGGCCTTGACGATGCCCCAGTGGTCGACGATCACGGCGTTGGTGATCACGGTGTCCATGACAATCTCCGCAACCCCGGCGCGCGGCAGCTGCGACTGGCCCATGCCGTCGCGGATCACCTTGCCGCCGCCGAACTTGACCTCTTCGCCGTAGATGGCGTAGTCGCGCTCGATCTCGATCACCAGCCCGGTGTCGGCCAGGCGGATGCGGTCGCCGGTGGTGGGGCCGTACATGTCGGCATAGGCCTGGCGCGAGATGCTAGCCATTGCCATCCTCCGCCGCCGGCAAGGGGCCGTTCACGCGGCCCTGGAAGCCGACCGCCATGCGCGCGCCGGCCAGTTCGACCAGTTCGACGGTGCGCGACTGGCCCGGTTCGAAGCGCACCGCGGTGCCGGCGGCCACGTTGAGGCGCATGCCCAGCGCCGGCGCGCGCTCGAAGCGCAGGGCGGCATTGACTTCGTAGAAATGGTAGTGCGAGCCGACCTGGACCGGCCGGTCGCCGGCGTTCGCCACCGTCACCGACAGCGTGCGGCGGCCGGCGTTCAGCGCGATGGCGCCATCGTCGAGCAGGTATTCGCCTGGGATCATGCGGGCTCCGGTCACGGGTAAAGGGTAGTCATGGGATCGGGTGGTGCACGGTGACCAGCTTGCTGCCGTCAGGGAAAGTCGCTTCGACCTGGATTTCCGGGATCATCTCCGGCACCCCTTCCATCACGTCGGCGCGGCCCAGCACCGTGGCGCCGTCCGTCATCAGCTCGGCCACGCTGCGGCCGTCGCGCGCGCCTTCCATGATCGCCGCGCTGATCAGGGCCACGGCTTCCGGGTAGTTCAGCTTCAGGCCGCGCGCGCGGCGCCGTTCGGCCAGCAGCGCGGCGGTGAAGATCAGCAGCTTGTCTTTTTCGCGAGGCGTCAGGTCCATGCTTCCTCCTTCAGGTGTGCCAAATGCGCGGCACCCTGGCCTCGACGCCGAGCAGGTGCGGGCGCACGGTCCGCCAGGCGGCCAGCATGGCGTTGCGCGCCGCTTCGGCATCGGTCCCCAGATGGCGCGCGACGAACACCGACTTCACCTGGCTCAGGGCCAGCCCGGGCGCCTCGGCGCGCAGGCGGGCCTGGGCGGCGGCCGGCAGCGGTTTGCCGACCGCCAGCAGGGTCGCGCACACGCTGTTCCCGCGCAGCCCCAGCGGGCTGGCGAGGCCGGCGTGGTCCAGGCGGCCCTGCTCGTGCCAGACCAGGCGCCCTGCCTGGCGGATGCGGGTGCGCTGGCGCAGCTCGCCGCGGCCGAAGCCTTCGCCCATCGCGCGCCGGCCGAAGCACAGGATTTCGGCGCCGATGTAGACGGCGTCCCGCCCCAGCTCGACTTCGTGCTCGAGCATGACGCTGGCGCCGTCGTAGAAGATGGCTTCCTGCGGCAGCCATTCGAGCGCGGCGCCGTCGTTTGCGCGCAGGCGCACGTCCTGGCGCGAGCGTCCGGCGCCGGGCCGGCTGCCGGCGCGGTACCACTTGCCGGCGCCGGGCGTGGTCGCCAGCACCTGCGCACCGGCGCCGAGCCGCATGTCGATGGCGAGCGCGTCGCCGCCGGCCACGCCGCCGGGCGGATGCACGAGGATCACCTGGCAGGCGCGCGGTCCTTCCGGATACAAGGCCTTCTGCACCCGCAAGGGCCCGGCGTGCGCCCGCCGCACCAGCCGGGTGGTCCCGGCATCCAGAGCGAAATCGAGGCGCAGGCTGGCCTGCCAGGCTGCGGCGGGCGGCGGATCGGGGCGGTGGTCGGAGAGCAGGCAATCGGGCATACCCATGGTGTTAGCACGATGCATGCCATATGCTGGAAAGCGGCCGGAAAGCGCCGGACCGGCGCGGCGCGGCCGGCCGCACGCACCGGCATGGCGAATGCGCACCAGCACGGTGCGCACGGCGCTGCACGATCTAGAAACGCACGCCGGCCGACAGCGCCAGGGTATCGCGGTCCTGCAGCGGGTTGTAGTCGCCGCCCCAGATGCCCACGTACGCCAGCTCCGCGAAATAGCGCTTGCGGTACTCGAGCTGGCATCCGAGCGACAGCATGCGCCGTCCCTCGTTGATGGCGAAATCGCCCGACCATCCCTTCACCTCGTGGCCGAAGCCGGCCACCAGCTTCGTGGCCAGGCCAGGCAGCCGCTCCGGCAGGCGGGTTTCCAGGCGCAGGCGGTAGCTCCAGGCACTGGCGGTCTGGTAGCCGCGCAGGCTGCACTGGCGCGCGGCGTCGCCGGTCGTCACGCTGCACGCGCCGTTGACCGGGCCGGGTCCGTAGACGTCGGCGCGGCCGTAGCGCCGCACGGCCTGGTCGGGCAAGCCCGGCGTGCGCTTGCCCACTACCTCCACCAGGCCGCTGAACGGCAGGCCGAAGGCATCCCAGCGCTGCTGCGCGCTCAGCTGCAGCTGGGCCATCGAATACAGGTCGAAGCCGTGGAAGATGCCGCCCGGCGGCACCGCGTCGACGCTGGCGCGCAGCAGCGAGGGCGTGGTCGCGTTCAGGAAGGGCGGCAGCGCTTCGGCCGGAGACAGCATGAAAGGCACCCGCTCGCGCCAGGACAGTTCGGCGCCGAAGGTGGCGGCGCCGGCGCGCCGGCTGACGGTCAAGGCGGTCAGCGGGGCATTCGCCAGGTACTCCGTGAAGAAACGCATGTTCAGGCCGTCCGGGTTACCGGCGATCAGCGGCGGCCCCACGCGCGTGGAACGCCGCACCGACGGCATCGGCGTGCGCCAGCCGTAGCGGGCGTGATACAGGCCGATTTCCATGTCGGGATTCGCCTGCCAGAACAGGGCCAGGCCGCGGTTCGGCGAAGCCGGCTGGACGGTGGGCAGGCGCTCCATCACCGCGCCCTGGGCGACCCGCGCGCGATCGGTCAGCCCGAGCGGCGGCCCGGACATGACGAGGTCGCAGCCCTGCGCCTGGTAATCGCCGATGGCCCAGAAGGTGCCGCAGAGGTCGAGGGCGCTCGGGCGGAAGGACTGGACGAAGGCTTCCAGCGTCCACCCCGGCGCCAGGCCGGCGCGCGCGAACAGCATCGGCGCCGCGACCCGGATTTCCTGCGGCAGGCTGCCGGCGCGCCGCCCGGCCGCGAAGTCGCGCGGTCCCATCGCCTCCAGCGCGGGGCCGCGCTCGCTCCACGGCGTCAACTGGCGGCCGGCGCGCAGCAGCAGCCGGCGCGGCCCGAGCGGCATGGCGCGCTCGACCCAGGCTTCGCCCAGCGCCACCCCGGAAAAGCGGCTCAGCCTGTCGGCGCCGGCGTCGCCGAGCGGCTGGCCGGCGCCGTAACGGCTGATCGAATTGCCCCAGGGGCGCGCGTCGTGGCGCTGGCCGTCGTCGTACCAGGCCTTCAGGCGCGCGAGGCCGGCCAGGCCGTGTCCCTGGTAGCGCAGGTCGAGATTGGCGAGCCAGGCGCGCGAGACCCAGTCGTGGCGCGCGTAGTTCAGGTTGGCGTCGTCGGCGTTCGCGCCCATGCCGCGGCCGGTCAAGCCGATCGCGGCGGCATTCACGGCGGTCAGCAGGTCGGGGGCGCGGTCTTCGAGGCGCATGACGCCGCCGAAGGCGATGCGGCCGGAAGCGCTCAAGCCCTCGTCGGCAGCCGACGCACTGGAAAGGAAAGCGATGAGTATCAGGAAGCCGCAGCGGCGCAGGCGAAGCGGGCCTGGCGACCCGTTGCTTGCCTGCGGGAAGCCGCCACAGCCAGCCGACATTGCGGGCCGTGTGGGGGACATGGCGAACTCAGCGCGGTTGCCGGCGCAACGATGAGAGAACGAAACTGGTTCTGCTTACCATGGCTCCCTCCCGGAAGTTTTGATGAAATGCATACTGCCACAGCTATATCAGGCTGACAATCATTCATCCCCTGAGGATAAGGCGTTCCAGGCATTCGCCGTGCTGAGGAACACGCGGCCGCTGAGCCGCTGCAGCAGCGCCGACTCCTTCAGCCGGTCCATCACCGGTCCCTTGACCTCGGCCAGATGCAGGCGCACGCCGCGCCGCGCCAGTTCCGCGTTCAATTCCAGCAGCCCGAACAGCGCCGAGGTATCGATCGCGTTCACGGCCGACAGCACCAGCACCAGCTCGCGCGTGCCGGGATGGGCGTCCAGCGCTTCTTCGACGCGCGCGCTGACCGCCTCGACGTTGCCGAAGAACAGGCCGGCGTCCACGCGCAACAGCAGCAGGCCGCCGCGGGTTTCGGTGTCGTAGCGTTCGATGTTGCGGAAATGCTCGGTGCCGGCGATGCGGCCCAGCACGGCAATGTGGGGCCGGCTCTCGCGCCAGATCATGGTGCCCAGCGACAGCAGCAGGCCGACCACGACGCCGCCCTCGACGCCCATCAGCAGCACGCCGCCGGCGGTGGCCAGCAGCGCCAGCGCGTCGGCGCGGTCGTAATGCCAGGCGGTGCGCAGGGTCGCGGTTTCCAGCATCCCCAGCACGGCGACGATGATGGTGGCGGCCAGCACCGGCAGCGGCAGCAGCGCCAGCCAGCCGGTCGGCAGCACCAGGGCCGCGCCCAGCAGGACGGCGGTGACGATGCCCGCCAGCTGGCTGTTGGCGCCGGCCGCGAAATTCACCGCCGAGCGCGACAGGCTGGCGGTGACCGGGAAGCCGCCGCTCAGGAAGCTGCCGACGTTGGCCGCACCCAGGCCCACCAGCTCGGCATTGGTCGACAGCTTTTCGCCTTTGCGCGCGGCCAGCGCCTGCGCGCCCGACATCGAAATCAGGAAGCACATGAAGCCGATCAGCAGGGCCGGCCGGGCCAGCGTCTGCCAGTGGCCGCCGCTGAGCGCCAGGTTCAGTTGCGGCAGTCCGGCCGGCACGGCGCCGATGGTGCGCACGCCCAGCCGGTCGAGGCCGAGCACGGCCACCAGCACGATGGACAGCGCCACCAGCAGCATCGGCGCCAGGCGCGCACCGATGTCGGCGGCGCCCGGCGGCAGCCCGCAGCGGCGCAGGGTCGCCGCGCCATGGCGGCGCGCCAGCACCAGCAGCGCCAGCGCGCCCAGGCCAAGCGCGGCGCTGGGTCCGTGCCAGCGCGGCAGCGGCGCGCCCACCAGGGTGCCGAGCTGGTCCCATGCGATCAGCAGCGAAGAGCCGATCGTGAAGCCGTTCATCACGGGACGCGACAGGAAGTTCGCCAGGAAGCCCAGGCGCAGCAGGCCGCAGGCCAGCAGCACCACGCCGGACAAGAGGGCCAGCTGGGCCGCGAGCACGCCGTACAGGGCGCTGCCCGCCGCGGCCAGCGGCGCCAGCGCGGAAGCCGTCATCAGCGAGACGATCGCCATCGGCCCCACCGACTGGGTGCTGCTGCTACCGAACAGTGCGTACAGCAGCGGCGGCAGGATGCTGGCATAAATGCCGGTCACCGGCGGCAGCCCCGCCACCAGCGCGTAGGCCATGCCCTGCGGGATCATCATCATGGCGACCACCGCGCCCGCCCCGAGATCGCCCGCCAGCCAGCCGCGGCGATACCCCTTCAGCCAGCCGAGGACGGTCATTGCATCGCCAGTTCGACGCAGTTGCGCCCGGCCCGCTTGGCGCGCGCCATGGCGGCATCGGTGCGCTGGACCAGCGAATCCGCGCTCTCCTGCTCACCCAGCTGGGCCACGCCCAGGCTGACCGTCACGTGGTCGCAGCCCGGGATCACGGTCTGCTCGACCGCCTGGCGGATCTTCTCGGCCATCCTGAGGCCGTCGATCGCGCTGGTGTGCGGCGCGATCACGCGGAACTCCTCGCCGCCCGAACGCACCAGCACGTCGCTCGAACGCAGCACCGCGCGCACGCAGTCGGCCACGCTGCGCAGGGCGACGTCGCCGACCGGATACCCGAACGTATCGTTGACGGCCTTGAAGCGGTCGATGTCGAAGGACA
>CAJYXO010000174.1 GCA_913778765.1 uncultured Massilia sp.
AAGCCGTACTGGCGCGCGCGCAGCTGCTCGCCGACCAGGGCGCGCACGGCCGGCGCCGCGCCGCCGGCGCCGAGCGTGGCGCGGGCGACCCAGGCGCGGTAGCGCGGCGTCATCGGCGCCAGGCCGCTGCCCGCATTCAGGAAAGGCGGGTTGGCCTGCTGCGTCAGTTCCGACAGACGCTGGGCCAGCATGCCCTGGAACAGCCCCGCCAGCAGCTGCTCGCGGTAGCTGCCGTAGGTGCCGGGCGTACTGGCCTGGCGCACCGGATAGTAGAGCGCCACCGTGTTCACCTGCAGCTCGGGATCGAGCACGACCAGGCCTTCGCTGCGCTCGCGCGCGCGGATCGGCTCCCAGTTGCGCGGACGCGGGTCGAGCGGATTGCGCAGGCCACCGAAGTGCAGCCTGATCTGGCGTTCGAGCTCGTCGGGTTCGACGTCGCCGACCGCCACCACGGCCATCAGGTCGGGTCGATACCAGTCGCGGTAGAAGCGGCGCAGCGCCTCGGGCTTGAAGCGCCGGATCGATTCGTCGGTGCCGATCGCCACGCGCTCGGCATAGCGCGAGCCGTTGTACAGCTTCGGCATCAGGGCCCGGTTCACCCGCTCGCCGGCGCCCTTGTGGGTGCGCGACTCTTCGAGGATCACGCTGCGTTCGCGTTCGATGTCCTCGTCCCTGAAGGCGATGCCGTGGGCCCAGTCCTCGAGGATGGTGAAGCCCTTGTCGATGTCTTCCTGTTTCGCGGTCGGCACCGGCAGCAGGTACCAGGTCTCGTCGAAGGACGTGTAGGCGTTCAGGTCGGCGCCGAAGCGCATGCCGATCGACTGCAGGTAGTCGACGACTTCGTGGCGCTTGAAATGGGTCGAGCCGTTGAAGGCCATGTGCTCGACGAAGTGGGCCAGGCCGCGCTGGTCCTCGTCTTCGAGGATGGAGCCGGCCTTCACCACCAGGCGCAGCTCGAGGCGGCGCGCCGGCACCCTGTTCTGGCGGATGTAATAGGTCAGGCCGTTGGACAGCTTGCCGATCCTGACTTCCGGTCCGGCCGGGATGGCGGCCTCGAGGTCGAAGGGCGCGGCTTGCGGCGGTTGCGCAGCCACCGGCAGCGCGATGGCCATGGCGCTTGCCGCCGCGGCGGCAAGAACGAGACGATGAAACAGGGTGCGGACCATCCGGACGGTTCCTTGCGGCGAATATTACTCGTAACGCAGCGCCTCGGCCGGCTGCAGGCGCGCCGCCGACCAGCTCGGGTACAGGGTCGCGACAAAAGCCAGCAGCACCGCCACGCCGCCGATGCGGCCGACGTCCGGCCAGCGCAAATCGCTCGGCACTTCGCTGATGAAGTAGATGTCCTTCGCCAGGAACTGCACGCCCAGCGCGTGCTCGATGGCGGGCACGATGACGTCGACGTTGAGCGCGACCAGCACGCCCAGGCCCACGCCCAGCAGGGTCCCCAGCACGCCGACCAGCGTCCCCTGGATCATGAAGATGCGCATGACCGAGCGCGGCGAGGCGCCGAGCGTACGCAGGATCGCGATGTCGGCCTGCTTGTCGCGCACCGTCATGACCAGCGTCGAGACCAGGTTGAAGGCGGCCACCGCGATGATCATGGTGAGGATCACGAACATCATGCGCTTCTGCGACTGCACGGCGGCGAACCAGGTCGAATTCACGCGGGTCCAGTCGCGCACCAGGAAGCGCTCTTCCAGGCCGCCGGCGAGCTGCACCGCCACCCGGGGCGCCGCATACATGTCGGCCAGGCGCAGGCGCAGGCCGACCGGTGCGCTCAGGCCCTGCAGCGCTTCGGCATCGTCGATGTGGACGAACGCCAGGGCCGAGTCGAACTGGTAGTTACCCGAGTCGAACACGTCGGCCACCGTGAACACGCGCTGGCGCGTGGCGACCTGGCCCGGCTGGCCGGGTTGGCCGACTGCGCCGGGTGCGGCCACCAGCAGGCGCACCTTGTCGCCGGCCTTCACGTCCAGCGCGCGCGCCAGCTCGCTGCCTAGCACCAGCTTGTCGGAGCCGGGCGTCAGCGCCGCCAGGCTGCCGGCCCTGGTCTGCTTCGCGATGTCGGACACCGCGGCTTCGGCCTGCGGCAGCACGCCGCGGATCACGACCGGCTTCATCGTGTCGTCGCGCAGCAGCATGCCCTGCACTTCGGCGAAGGGCGCGGCGGCGCGCACTTCCGGATTGCGCAGCGCCTGGGCCTCGATGGCGCGCCATTCGGGCATGGCGCCGTCGGCCGACATCACTTCGACGTGGGCCAGCACGGACAGCATGCGCGCCGTGACCTCCTTCTCGAAGCCGTTCATGACCGACAGGACGACCACCAGCGCGGCCACGCCGAGGGCGATCCCGGCCACGGAGATGAGGGAAATGAAGGACAGGAAGCGGTTGCGGCTGGCGCGCTTGCCGGCGCGGGTGTAGCGCAGGCCGATTTGCCACTCGTAAGGCAGGCGGTGCAGGATACTCATCTTGCCATTTTGCCACAAAAACAAAGGCGCTGTTCACGTTACGTGTGGAACCGGCCCAGCGCCGCTCTGAGAAAGCTATCCGCGCCTGAGATGCGCTGGCCGTCGAGCGCCCAGCGCCAGCCGAAATAATGCGACAGGTAGCGGCTGGCGATTCCGCGGAACGGCAGCAGCCAGGCCCGCATCCGGCTGTGATAGGCATTGACGTTTATATGGACGCCTCCCGTTTGCAAGGTAGTTCTGGTGATGTCAGACATAGGTAAGTCGCAGTTTTATATCCGGC
>CAJYXO010000175.1 GCA_913778765.1 uncultured Massilia sp.
ACCACGTCGGCCACCGTGCCCAGCGCCACCAGGTCGAGCAGCGCATCCAGCTTCGGCTGGGTCTGCGCATCGAACACGCCGCGCTTGCGCAGCTCGGCGCGCACGGCCAGCAGCACGTAGAACACGACGCCGACCCCGGCCAGGTGCTTGCTGGGGAAGCCGCACTCGGGCTGGTTCGGATTCACGATCACGCGGGCATCCGGCAGCGCGTCGCCCGGAAGGTGGTGGTCGGTGACCACGACTTCGATGCCGCGCGCGCGCGCCGCTTCCACGCCGTCGATGCTGGCGATGCCGTTGTCGACGGTGATGATGATGTCGGGCGCTTTTTCGCGCGCGGTCAGCTCGACGATCTCCGGCGTCAGGCCGTAGCCGTACTCGAAGCGGTTCGGCACGATGTAGTCGACGCGGGCGCCCATCGCACGCAGGCCGCGCAGGGCGGTGGCGCAGGCGGTGGCGCCGTCGCAGTCGTAGTCGGCGACGATGGTCATCTTCTTGCCGGCGCCGATCGCGTCGGCCAGGTAGACGGCGGCGGCGTCGATCCGCAGCAGCGCGCCCGGCGCCAGCAGGGCCTGCAGCTCGCTGGCCAGCTCGCGCGGGTCGGACAGGCCGCGCGCGGCGTACACGCGGGCGAGGACGGGATGGATGCCGCCCTGGACGAGCTGCTCGGCCTGTCGGCCGGGACAGGGGCGGATGGCGATACGGGTTTTCACTTCAAGCTGTCCAAAGTCGGACGGCGCCAGAATTTGCGCTGGGCCATCGGTGTGGTAGTGGTGTCGAGCAGCGCGTCGCGGTGGCTCAGCACCAGGCGCAGGCTCTTGATGCGGCCCTGCTTCAGCGCCGCCAGCATGGGCGCGAACAGTTCCCGCTCGAGGCGCTGCATCTCCTGCAGCCAGCCGTGCCAGTCGGCGGCGATCGCCGATGCCGCCACGTTGCCGCAGGCGAGCAGGCGGCCGCCACTCTCCGCCGTCGCCGCCAGCTTGCCGGCGATGCCGTCGAGGGTGTCGAGGCGCTGGTCGGCCATCGCCGTCAGCCAGCCCGGCGCCGCATACGTGGACACGGCCGGGCGCGGCGCCAGCTTGCCGGCGGCGCGCGCCACCAGCATTTGCGCGTGTTCGCTGGCGACGCTGGCCGCGCCCCATGGCCAGATCGCATTCACCGGCGCCAGGCCGCGCGCTTCGCGGGCGGCGTTGACCGGATCGGTGTACCAGCTGACCTGCACTTCGTTCTGCAGCTTGCGGAAGGCGCGCGACTGTTCGCCGGTCGGGACCCAATCGGTCAGGTTCATGCCCACCGCGGCGTCAGGACTGGCGGTGTGGATGGCGTCCCAGGCGTCGGCGCGCAGGAACCAGGTGTCGGGTGCGCCATAGGCCAGCGCATGGCCGGCTTCTTCGCAGCAGGCGCGTGCGGTGTCGAACAGGGCGCGGGAATCCGCATCGTTCAGGCCCAGCTGGCGGGTGTCGGTCAGCATCAAATGGCTGTGGGCGATCTGGATATGGCCGGGATTGACGACGAACCAGGTGCCGTCGAGCGGGTCGAGGCCGAAGCCGCGCATCGCGCTGGCGGCGATGCCGGGCTCGGCGCCATGCGCCAGGCCCAGCGCGCGGGCGATCCACAGCTCGTGCGGCAGCACGCGCGCGGCGCCCTCCAACGGGCGGCGCAGCCGGGCGGAGGAGCGCGACAACAGCGACGCCAGGGCCGGGGCCTCGAGGGCACGGACCAGGTCGGGCGCGAATTCGGGAGCGGGCAGGGCGAACGGCAGGACAAGCGAAATGTGGGCCATGCGGTATTGTAGGCGAAATCGGTCGGACAAATGCGGCCGCGCGCGAAGCGCCGGCGCGCCCGGAAATTTTCATTTCAATCGTGACAACCCCTCACATGGATGAGCGTTGTATGGCACACTGCGGGGCTAAGCAGCGTTTAACATGGAGCCCATGAGCATCATCCACAAATTGCCGTACGAATGGCTGGTCGGCCTGCGCTACACGCGGGCCGGCAAGCGCAGCAGCCGCAACAGCTTCATCTCCTTCATTTCCCTGATTTCGGTATCCGGTATCGGGCTCGGGGTGGCCGCGCTGATCGTCGTGCTGTCGGTAATGAACGGCTTCCGCAAGGATGTGACCGACCAGATGCTCTCGGTGCTGGCCCATATCGAAGTGTTCGACAACAGCGGCAGCATGCCCGACTGGCAGGCGGCCGAGAAGCAGGCCTTCCGCAACCCGGCCGTGCGCGGCGCCGCGCCCTTCGTCGAGACCCAGGGCCTGCTGGTGCGCGGCGATGCGATGAAACCGGCCGTCGTCCGCGGCATCCTGCCGGAAGAAGAACACAAGGTCTCCGACGTCGGCCGCCAGGTGCGCCAGGGCAGCCTGCAGAACCTGCGTCCCGGCGGGTTCGGCATCGTGCTCGGCGACGTGCTGGCGCGCTCGCTCGGCGTCGGCATCGGCGACAAGGTCAACATGATGCTGGCCCAGGGCCAGGTGACCCCGGCCGGCTGGGTGCCGCGCACCCGCAGCTTTACCGTGGCCGGGATCTTCGCGTCCGGCCACGACGAATTCGACGCGACCATGGCCTTCGTCCACCTGGAAGACGCCGAGCGCCTGGTGCGCCTGCGCGCGCCGCAGGGCCTGCGCCTGCGCATCGCCGACATGAACCAGGCCCAGGTCGTGGCCGCGCAACTGAAGAAGTCGATGTCCGGCGACCTCGAAGTGCGCGACTGGTCGAAGCTGAACGCGACCTGGTTCGCCGCCGTGCAGACCGAGAAGCGCATGATGTTCGTGATCCTGACCCTGATCATCGCGGTGGCGGCCTTCAACCTGGTCTCGACCCTGGTGATGACCGTGACCGAGAAGCAGCCCGACATCGCGATCCTGCGCACGCTCGGCGCCTCGCCGCGTTCGATCATGAAGATCTTCGTGATCCAGGGCGCGCTGGTCGGCATCATGGGCACCATCGCCGGCGTTGCGCTGGGCGTGCTGGTGGCCCTCAACATCGACGTGATCGTGCCCTTCATCGAGCACCTGTTCGGGATCCAGTTCCTGTCCAGGGACATCTACCGCAGCAGCGCGATCCCGTCGGACATGCGCTGGCCGGACGTGTTCACGATCGGCGGGGTGTCGGTGCTGCTGGCCTTCGCGGCGACGCTCTACCCGAGCTGGTCGGCCTCGCGCGTCAAACCGGCGGAAGCCTTACGTTATGAATGACAGAATGACTACTGAAACGACTACCGGCATGCCGGTCCTGTCCTGCCGCGGCGTCGGCAAGACCTTCCGCGAAGGCGATTACGCGGTGCGGGTGCTGGACAACATCGACTTTTCGATCGGCCGCGGCGAACGCGTGGCGATCATCGGCGCTTCCGGCTCCGGCAAATCCACGTTGCTGCACATCCTCGGCGGCCTCGATACGCCGAGCGGCGGCGCGGTGGTCCTGAAGGGCGAAGACTTCGCGACCCTGTCCGAAACCAGGCGCGGCGAGCTGCGCAACGCCTCGCTGGGCTTCGTCTACCAGTTCCACCACCTGCTGCCGGAGTTCTCGGCGCTGGACAATGTCGCCATGCCGCTGCTGATCCGCCGCGTCAGGCGCGAGGAAGCGGTGGCGCGCGCCGAAGCCATGCTGGCGCGGGTCGGCCTGGCCAAGCGCGCGATCCACCGTCCCGGCGAACTGTCCGGCGGCGAGCGCCAGCGCGTGGCCCTGGCGCGCGCCCTGGTCACGGAACCGGCCTGCGTGCTGGCCGACGAGCCGACCGGCAACCTCGATCACACGACGGCGGAAACCATCTTCGACCTGATGCTGGAACTGTCGCGCACCCTCGGCACCGCCTTCGTGATCGTCACCCACGACCCGGAACTCGCGCGCCGCTGCGACCGCGTGCTGCGCCTGACCGAGCACGGACTGGCGCCCCAGGCGGCCTGATACCGCCATGTGGATCGACACCCACTGCCACCTGGATGCCCACGAATTCGGCGGGCAATCGCTGGACGTCGCGGCGCAGGCGCGCGCGGCCGGGGTGGCGATGATCGTGATCCCGGCCGTCGAACGCGGCAACTTCGAGGCGGTGTGCGCGCTGGCCCACGCGGCGCCGAACGCGTCCTATGCACTCGGCATCCATCCGATCTTCGTGCCGCAGGCGCGCGACGAAGACCTGGTCCTGCTGCGCCAGGCCGCCGAAGCGGCAATGATGGACCCGCGCTTCGTCGCCATCGGCGAGATCGGCCTCGACTTCTTCATTCCCATGCTGTGCGAACCGGCGATGCGCGAGAAGCAGGAGCGGTTCCTGCGCGAACAGCTGCGCATCGCGCGCGACCTCGGCCTGCCGGTGCTGACCCACGTGCGGCGCTCGCAGGACCAGGTGCTCAAGCACGTCCGCCAGATCCGCCCCGCCGGCGGCATCGCGCATGCCTTCAACGGCAGCTTCCAGCAGGCGCGGAATTTCATCGACCTCGGTTTCCGCCTCGGCTTCGGCGGCGCGATGACTTTTACGCGCGCGCTGCAGATCCGCCGCCTGGCGCTCGAGCTGCCGCTCGACGCCATCGTGCTGGAGACGGATGCGCCGGACATCGCGCCGAGCTGGATCCACCCTGGCCGCAACAGCCCGGAGCAGCTGCCGGCGATCGGCCGCATGCTGGCCGAATTGCGCGGCGTGCCGGAAGATGCAGTGCGCGGCGCCACGCAACAAAGCGCGCTGGCGGCGATGCCGCGCCTGAAAACCCTGCTCGCATCTTGAGCCAGGCCTGATCTCCCCCGTTTGGCTTACCCGGCGCGCATGGCGCCGCCGTGTGCGCCCGCCGGTCCCGCGGCATGCGCCCGTCGCCGCGATGCACGCCGGATCGCGCCCGTTGCATACGGCCGCGACCATCCACCGCGCCTGAAGTTCAAGCTTGACCCGCCCCAAACCGTATGACACACGGCAACGGTTCGCCCCGCGAGGCGTGGAAAAATAGCTTCTCTGCCGCACCGCGGTATGCGAAGAGGAGAGATGGTGGAGAGCGCAAGCGAGTTCCTGCGGTCACTGCAGCTTGAGAAGCCCCTGAGCACGGCCCACCGGCCCCTGCGGCTGCGCCTTGCGCACGCCGGACAGCTCGACGGCGACATCCTGCTGCCGCAGCGGGTCGTGGGCCACGAAGCGGTCTGCGGCGGCATCGAATACCGGGTCGCCTGCCTGGGCGGCACGCCGCACCTGCCGCTCAAGGAACTGATCGCGCTGCCCGCCGAAATCCAGTTCGTCACCGACCGCGGCCAGCTGCGCAGCGTCTGCGGCCTCGTCACCGAAGCCCGCGCCGGCGATTCCGACGGCGCCCTGACGGCCTACGAGCTGGTGCTGCGCGACGTCCTGGCAGTCATGGAAAAGCGCACCAACAGCCGCGTGTTCCGCGACCAGAACGAGCTCGAGATCGTCCAGCTGCTGTGCGAGGAATGGCGCCAGTCCAGCATGGTGCTGGCCAACGCCTTCGAACTGGAAGTCGATCCGCTGTTCGACAAGGCCCAGTTCCCGCCGCGCGAACAGACCATGCAGCACAACGAATCGGACGCCGCCTTCGTTCGCCGACTGCTCAGGCGGCGCGGCATCGGCTGGGTGTTCCGCCCCGGACGCAGCCGCGGCACCGCGGTCGACCCGCTGCACGACCACACGCCCGCGCACACCCTGCTGCTGTTCAGCGACGCCCGCAACCTGCCGCGCAACGGCGCCGGCAGCGTGCGCTACCACCGCGACGGCCTGGCCGACGGCCGCGACACCGTCACCTCCTGGACCGCCGCGCGGCGCCTGCAGCCGGGCCTCGCCACGCGCCATAGCTGGGACTACAAGAACCCCGCCGGCGCCCAGTTCATGACGGCCAGCGCGCGCAGCAACGCCGACCAGGGCCCGAGCGGCAACCAGCTCGCCGCCACCCTCGACGACTACCTGATCGAGATGCCGCACGCCGGCAACGACGTCGAAGACCACTGGCGCCTCGGCCACGTGCGCATGAGCCGCCACGAGTTCGAGTCGAAGTGCTTCCACGGCGAGGGCAGCGTGCGCGACTTCTGCGCCGGCCAGTATTTCTCGCTCGGCGACCACCCGGAAATCGACACCCACCCGGCGCCCGAGCGCGAGTTCGTCATTACCGAGCTGCGCGTGGTGGCCGACAACAACCTGCCGCGCGACCTGACGGCGCCGGTGGCCAGGCTGCTCGGGGCCGCCGCGCCGTCGCCGGATCCGGGCGGACGGGTGCGGATCTCCTTCAGCGCGGTGCGGCGCGGGATCGCCATCGTGCCGGCCTTCGATCCGCGCACCGACCTGCCGCATCCCCAGCTGCAAAGCGCGGTCGTGGTCGGGCCGCCGGGCGAGGACGTGCATTGCGACGCCCTGGGCCGGGTCAAGATCCGCTTTCCGGGCATGCGCGGCGCCGACCACGCGCATGCCCAGGGCGCCGGCGCGTCCGGCTCGCCGGCCGATTCGGCCTGGGTACGGGTGGCCTCGAACTGGGCCGGCAACGGCAACGGCAGCCAGCAGCAGTCGGGCGCGCTCGGACTGCCGCGCGTCGGCACCGAAGTGCTGGTGGCCTTCCTGGGCGGCGATCCTGACCGGCCCATCGTCCTCGCCCAGCTGTATAACCAGAGGTCAAGCCCGCCGGCCT
>CAJYXO010000176.1 GCA_913778765.1 uncultured Massilia sp.
TGAAGTTCCCCGATTCTTGAAAACCTAGCTGCAGGACGCGGCTGTTTCTTTGCGAGGTAAGAAATGAAAAAATCTTTGATCGCCGGTATGGTGTTTGCTACCGCAACGTTCGGTTCTTCGGCCGTCATGGCGCAGACGACTCCCTCCCCCACCATGGTCGGCAATACGCCGCAGGTCCTGGACCTGACCGATGGCAGCGGCTTCTTCGGTGACACCTTTGCCATGAACAACAATGGCGCCATGTTTGCCGACCACTTCACCTTCTCGGTGACCGGCACCACGATGTCGAACTTCGATGCCATCATCTCGTCGATCAGCCGCAGCGCAGATACCGGCCTGGACATCACCGGCCTGTCGCTGTATCGGGTCGGCGGCGGCACCGGCACGAGCGGCACCGGCATGGACACCCTGGTGTCGTCCGGCACCTCGCTTCATTCCGGCGCCATGGACGTCTGGTCGCTGTCCAGCAGCGGCCTGTCCGCCGGCGACTACTACGTCATGGTAAGCGGCAACCTGGTGTCGGATACCTCGGCCTCGTTCGGCGGCGCCGTGATGCTGGCCCCGACGGCCCCGGTTCCGGAGCCGGAAACCTACGGCATGATGGTCGCCGGTCTGGGCGTCCTGGGCATCCTGGCCCGCCGCCGCAAGCAACAGGCAGCGAACCAGGCCTAAGTACCGGCCCCGGCCGGTATCTCGAGAAAGCGGAAGCGTGCAAGCGCTTCCGCTCTTTTTATGTCCGCAGTTTCTTGATCAGGCTGCGGTTGCCGAGGATCTCTTCGATCTGCTCGAAGCGCACCGGCTTCACCATATGGTGGTCGAAGCCTGCTTCGAACGCCAGCTGGCGGTCCTTTTCCTGGCCCCAGCCGGTCACCGCGATCATCACCGTCATCGCCCCGCAGGACAGCCCGCGGATGCCGCGCGCCAGGTCGTATCCCGACATCTGCGGCAGGCCGATGTCGAGGAAAGCATAGTCCGGGCAGAAGCGCTTGGCGGCGGCCAGCGCATCCGGGCCGTTGTGGGTGATCACCACGCTGTGTCCCATCGCGGTCAGAAGCGCGCCGATGCTGTTGACGAAGTCGACGTTGTCGTCGGCCAGCAGGATGCGGTAGGTCTCGCCGCCGATGAAGGCCGCCGGGGTCGGCTTGGCCGGCAGTTCCGGTTCGACCACGATCGGCAGGCGCACCACGAACTGGCTGCCGTGGCCGAGGCCGGCGCTGTGCGCTTCGATGCTGCCGCCGTGCAGCTCCACCAGCTTGCGCGCCAGCGACAGGCCGACGCCCAGGCCGGCGGTCGAGCGCTCCAGGGTCGAATCCACCTGCACGAACATTTCGAACACGGTGTCCAGCATGTCCGGCGCGATGCCGATGCCGGTGTCCGACACCACCACCACCAGGGTATTGTCTTCCACGGTCGCCCTCAGGCCGACGCGGCCGCCGCGGTTGGTGTACTTGGCGGCATTGTTCAGCAGGTTCGACAGGATCTGCGCCAGGCGCGTGGCGTCGCCGTTCAGGAACACCGGACGATCCGGCAGGTCGATCTGCAGCTCGTGGCCGTGCAGGTCGATGTAGGGCCGCACCACTTCCAGGGCGTCGTTGACCACCGCCTTCAGCTCGACGCGGCCGGACTTGATCGTGAACTTGCCGGTGTTGATGCGCGAGACGTCCAGCAGGTCGTCGACCAGGCGCACCATCTGGCGCAGCTGGCGTTCCATGATGTCGGTGGCGCGCTGGGTGGCCTGGGCGTCGCCGCTGCGCAGGCGCAGGATGTCGAGGCCGGTGCGGATCGGCGCCAGCGGATTGCGCAGCTCGTGGGCCAGGGTCGCCAGGAACTCGTCCTTGCGGCGGTCGGCGACGATCAAGGCGTTCTCGGCGCGCTGGCGCACCTGCATCTCGTGCTCCAGCGTGGTATTCGCTTCCTGCAGGGCGTGCGAACGGCGCCCGATCTCGGCCAGCATGTCGTTGAAGGCGTCGATCAGGACCCCGATCTCGCCGCTTTCCCGGCCCGGCACCCGCAGGCTGAAGTCGCGCCGCTGCATTACCTGGCGCGCGACGTCGGTGACCGAACCGAGCGGCCGCGTGATCGCCTCCTGCAGGCGCGAGGCCACCAGCCAGGCGATCGCCAGCGCGCCCAGCATCACCGCGCCGAGGATGGCGCCGTAGCTGAGCAGGCGGTCGAACAGGCCGTAGCGGGCCCGCAGGTAGACGGTGCCGACCATGTCGCCGTTCTCGACGATGTTGCGGAACACCACCAGCTCGCTGCCTTCGATGCGATAGCCGGACGGCTGCGGACGCGACGGCAGCTGCAGCGCGCTGCCGGAGGCGCCCGGCGCGATGTAGCCGGCAAAGCGCGCGCCGGCGCTGGTATAGATGGCCGCCGTCAGGATCTGTGGACGCACCCGCAGCACCGCCAGGTTCTGGCGCGCGGTCTCGTTGTCGTTGAAGGCCAGCGCCGGCGCCGTCACGCGCGCCATGATGTCGGCCTGGGTCATCAGGTCGTCGGTCCAGTAGCGCTGGAAGGCGCGCAGATCGACCAGCAGCATCGCGACCGCGGCCGTCACCAGGGCCGCCAGCGTGGTGGCGACCGCCATGAGAATGAGTTTGCGGCGAACCGAGCCGCCGTCGCGCAGCTTGATCATTGCGCTCCTTTCTGCACCCGGTTCGCCACCGTCAGCAGGCGCGAACTGAGTTTGATGCCGTTGCGTTCCGCCGCGTCCAGCGCGACGTCGAAGCGCACGCGTTCGTCGACGATCCGGAAATTGATCGCGCTGCCCTGCTGCAGGCCGCCGTCGCATTCGGTCACGACCAGCAGCGCATTGCCGGCCGCGCGCACCATGCGCCCCACCCGGCCGCTGTCGAAGCCGCCGACGAACAGCAGGTGGACCGGGGCGCCGACCTCGCCGTCGCGCAGCGCCCGCACCACGATCGGGCGGTTGTTGACGGTGCGGCCGGCAACGATGCGCGCCAGTTCGGCCGCCAGCTCGTCGGCGCCGAGCACGCCGATCACGACCGGGCTGGCCGGGTCGGCGAAGGCGCCCTGGGGAAATTCGGCATAGCCGAGGAATTTATACAGGAAGGCCGCCTTCACGCGCCGCTCGAGCACGGCGCTGGAGGCGGCATTCTCGGCGCGCGCAGATAGCGCCAGGCTGGGCGCGCCGCACAGGGCGGCGGCGCCCAGCAGGGCCCAGCCGGCCAGGCGCCGGCGCAGACCGTGGTGTCGGGGTGAGCTGGAATGACGATGCATCGGCCGGGTCAGCAAGCGAAAGGGCTGGCAGCAACCGGAAACGGCGCGGCGCGGCCGGCGGCCACGGGATTGGCGCATGCCACCTGTAAAGACAGCGCCTCGGACAATGCAAACGACTGCGGAAAGCTCTTCATCATTTTGCTATCGTAGAGCATTTTCCCGAGTGCACCAAGCGTGCGCCGCACGTACGCAATACGCGCGCGCTCAGGCACGCGGCTCAGGCCAACACCAAGGCGAACTCTGCTGTGCTATTTAAGCGATCAATAACAGTCATTACAAATATAAATTGGATTTCTTTTTTGCGATGCAGCATTATGCACCTGTCTCCTCTATTCTCCTCCAAGGATAGATTCAGCCCGCTCCCGCAGCGGGCTTTTTTTTGTCCGTCACGCGTCCGCCCCGGGATGGCGAATTGGTGTAGCATTTCGTTCTTTTCGTTTCGCCAAGAGAACCTACGCCGCCATGATCGCTTCCGGACAGTCCGCCCGTTCCTCCAGCTCCTTCGACTGGTCCGCCAGCCGGCTCGGCGATCCCGGACAATGGCCCTGGCCTTTGCGCTGCGCCGCCGACCTGCTGTTCAACCTGCCCCTGCCGGCGCTGCTGGTATGGGGCCGCGACATGACGGTGCTCTTCAACGATGCCTATGGCGCCCTGTCCGGCCCCGGCTGCGGCAAGGTCCCGGGCGGCAGCGTGCCGCCGGTGATGCCGCCGCCGCTGGCCGCCGCCGGCGCCGAACTTGAACGCGCCTGGGACGGCGAGGCCGCCCTTGCCCGCGCCCGCAAACTGGCTTTTGCCGGGAGCCCGGCGGATGCCTCCTTCGATCTGCACCTCACTCCGGTGCGCGGCCAGGACGGCGCGGTGGCCGGCGTGCTGTGCGTGCTGGCGCCGGCCACCCAAGCCGCGCCCGCGGCCGAGGAAGCGGCGGCCGGCCCGCTGCGCATCCTGGTGGTCGAGGACAACATCGATTCCCAGTACCTGGTCTGCGAGATGCTGCGCGCCTTCGGCCACCATGCGGACGGGGTCGGCCATCCGGACGACGCCCTGAGCCACCTGGCCGCCGGCCGCTACGACGTGCTGTTCACCGACGTCAGCCTGCCCGGCATGTCCGGGGTCGAGCTGGCGCGCAAGGCGGTTGGCGATGCGCCGGCCATGCAGGTGATCTTTGCTTCCGGCTATGGCGACACCTTGCTGCGGCACGTGGAGTTTCCCTACCTGTCTTTGCAAAAACCCTACGAACTCGACCAGTTGCAGCAGGCTCTGGACACGGTTGCGGCACAAAAGCCGCCGCGCACCTGAGACGGGCAACGGTGTGCAGCAAACCGCGTTCGCTCGGCTAGAATTCATGTACGGCTTGCCAATTACGCGGGGCGGGACCGTTCGCGCGCCCCGCGCGGCAGCCCCTCGAGCGCGTCCACAGCCACGAACGATGACCCTGACCGATTTGACTGGCAGTACCCACCGAGCGCCCCGGTCCACCCAGGAGGCGCGATGAGCGACGAGCTGAATCAGGCCCGGGAAGCCTTGCGCCGTGCCAACGAGCGCATCGAGAACATGCTGGAAAGCCTGTCGGACGGTTTCTGCGCCGTCGACCACGACTGGCGCATCACCTACATCAACGGACGCGCCCTGGACATGCTGGCGCCGCTCGAGCGCAGCCGTGCCGACATCGTCGGCCACGACCTGTGGCAAGCCTTCCCCGAGCTCGCCGGCAGCCCGCTGGAAGGCCTGTACCGCCAGGCCATGCAGGGCCGCCAGACGGGCGTCCTCGAATTCTTCTACCCGGCCCTGCGGCGCTGGTTCGAAGTGCGCGCCCATCCGACGCCGGACGGCCTGACCCTGTACTTCCAGGACATCAACCGGCGCAAGGCCGACCAGCAGGCACTGCTGCAAGGCAACAGCCGGCTCCAGGTGGCGCTCGATGCCGGCCGCCTCGGCGACTGGCGCTGGGATGCCGCCAGCGACTGCCTGACCATGGGCGAGCGCGCCGCCGCCATCTTCGGCCTGCCGGCCGAAACGCCGGTGGCCTGGGCCGAGCTGCGCGCCCGCCTCGACCCGAACGACCGCGAAAACGTGCGCCGCGCGGTGCTGCAGGCCTTTGCCGGCCAAAGCGACCTCGAACTCGAATGCCGCTTGCTGGCCGGCAACAACGACGCCCGGGAAACCCATTGGGTCGGCCTGGTCGGGCGCGCCGACTATGCCGATCCGAACCGCCGCGGCGGCGTGGTCGGCATGACTGGCGTGGTGCAGGACATCAGCACCCGCAAGAGCGCCGAGGACACCCTGCGCCAGAGCGAGGAAGTGCTGCGCGCGCTGGCCAACACGATTCCCCAGCTGGCCTGGATGGCCCAGGCCGACGGCGCCATCGTCTGGTTCAACGAACGCTGGTTCGACTACACCGGCACCACCCCCGACCAGGTGGTCGGCTGGGGCTGGCAATCGACCTGCGAACCGAGCGTGCTGCCGCTGGTGATGGAACGCTGGCAGGCCACCGTACGCAGCGGCGATCCGTTCGAGATGGAATACCCGATCCGCGGCGCGGACGGCAAGTACCGCTGGTTCCTGACCCGCGTGAATCCGGTGCGCGACCGCCACGGCCAGGTTCTGCGCTGGTTCGGCACCAACACCGACGTCGACCAGGTCAAGCGCGCCGAGCAGGCGCTGCGCGACGAGTCGCACGTGCTGGAACTCCTGAACAGCACCGGCAGCGCCCTCGCCTCCACCCGCGACCTGCGCTCGCTGCTGCAATCGGCCACCGACGCCGCCACCGGCATCGCCGGCGCGCGCCACGGCGCCTTCCTGTACCACGGCCGCGACGGCGCCGAGGGCAAGCTGTTCTCGCTGTACACGGTGTCCGGCGCCAGCACCGCCGAGTTCGAGCCCTTCGGCGAACCGGGCCCCACCGCCCTGTTCGGCCCGGGTGTGACGGCGGCCGGACCGGCGCTGCAGGACGTGATGCGCGCCGACGACATCGCCCACGACCCGCGCTTCAGCGGACGTTTGCCGTTCAGCCTGCCGGCCGGCCATCCGCCGGTGCGCAGCTACCTGGCGGTGCCGGTCGTGGCGCATTCCGGCGAAGTGCTGGGCACCATGTTCTTCGGCCATCCGGAGCCGGGCGTGTTCACCGAGCGCACCGAGCGCATCGTGCGCGGCATCGCCGCCCAGGCCGCGGTGGCGATCGACAACGCGCGTCTCTACGAAGCGGCCCGGCGCGCCGCCGAGGAACGCAAGGTGCTGCTCGAGAACGAACGCCTGGCCCGGCTCGACGCCGAACGCACCAGCCAGATGAAGGACGAGTTCCTGGCCACCCTGTCGCACGAGCTGCGCACGCCGCTGTCGGCGATCCTCGGCTGGGCCCAGGTGCTGCGGCGCGGCGGCCGCGACCAGAACGACCTGGCCAAGGGTCTGCAGACCATCGAACGCAATGCCCGCGCCCAGGCCCAGCTGATCGAAGACCTGCTCGACATGAGCCGGATCACCTCCGGCAAGGTGCTGCTCGACATGCAGGTGGTGGCGCCGGCCAATTTCGTCGACGCCGCCATCGAAACCGTGCGCCCGGCGGCCGACGCCAAGAACATCCGCATCGAGAAACATTACGCCGACAACCCCGGCATGATCGCCGGCGACACGGCGCGCCTGCAGCAGGTGGTGTGGAACCTGCTGTCGAACGCGATCAAGTCCACGCCGCGCGACGGCCAGGTCGACATCGAACTGGGCCGCAACGAGAGCAGCGTCCTGATCACCATACGCGACAACGGCGCCGGCATCCGCCCTGAATTCA
>CAJYXO010000177.1 GCA_913778765.1 uncultured Massilia sp.
TCGATGTTGCCGAGTCGCCCCAGCACCACACCGGCCGCGACGATCGTCAGCACGCCATACGCCTGCACCAGCATGCCGGCGACGATGGACGCGGCATGTGCTGGCTTGCTCATCCACAGCAGCGACGCGAGCAGGACGAACGCAATGCCGAACAGGATCTGCATCACCTGGCCCCAGTACAGCGGGCGCAGGCTGCCGCGCGTCCTGTCCAGTTTGCGCTCGCGCAATTCGTGCAGCTTCAAGGTGTTGTCCAGCTGCAGTCGGCGGTCCAGCGTTTGCCAGGCCGATTTGAAGTCGTCGAGTTCCATCGTGGTCTCCATGGCGTGGTTTAGCGAAATTCGTCGCGGATGCGCTGTTTCAGTCGTCCGATCTTGGTGGAGACATTGCTTTCGGTGATGCCTAGGATCTGGGCGATCTCGCGTTGCGGGCGGTCTTCGAGGTAGAGCAGCAACAGTGCGCGGTCCAGCGGCGACTGGCGGGCGATGACGTCCTGCAGCAGGCGAAGCCGCTGTTCGTTCTCCGGGTCCGCGGCGTTGCCGTCGGCCACGTCGTGCAGGGTTTCGTCCAGCGGCATCGCGTCGTGCCGCTGCCGCAGTTCGCGGTTGCGCAGGTGGCTGATCGCCACGTTCAGCGCGATCCGGTACATCCAGGTGCTGATGCTGCGCGCGGGGTCGTACGTCGGCCAGGCGTGCCAGAGCTGTGCCGCGATTTCCTGGGCCAGATCGGCGCGGTCCTCGGCGCCACGCGCATAGCTGCCGGCGACCTTGAACACGATGCCGGAATGGCGCTGCAGCAGCGCGCTGAAGGCGTCTCGGGCGTCGTCGTTCGCGGTCATGGCGGTTGCGATGGTATCCATTGATTCACCGGCGCGGGCTTCGCGCCCCTCGACACCATGATTCGCGCCAGCGCACGGAATCTCACACCGCGCCAGCAAGAATCTTCAAGGAGATGCCGGCCCGAGTCCCTCGGCGATCACTTGCAGCACGTCGGCGATACCGCTGGGGGGCTATTCCAGTGGCGCAACTGCCAGGCGTGTCATGCGGACGCGCTTGGCACGATCGCCGGCTCAGCCCGCCTCCGCCGCCCACTGCACCGCATCCGCCCCGGCCGGCAGATACAGCGGCGCCGCCGGATCGGTCGCCGCGCGCCAGACGGCTTCGGCGACGTCCTGCATGCGCGTGCCCGGTCCGGTGGACTCGGCCATGCGCGCGATGGTCTGGCGCATGAAGTCGCCATAGACCGCATCGTCCATACCGCGCAGGCGGGTGCGGGCGGTGTCGCGAAAGCGCGTCTCGCCGGAGGACCCCGGCAGCACCAGGCGCACGCGCACACCGAACGGTTCGACCTCGCTCGCCAGCGATTCGGTGAAGGCATTCACCGCCGCCTTCGCCGCGCGGTAGATGCCGACCAGCGGCAGCGGCTTGTAGGTGACGCTGGAGGTGACGTTGACCACGACGCCGGCACCGCGCGCCCGCATCTGCGGCAACACCGCCTGGGTGAGTGCCATCGTGCCGAAGGTGTTGGTGTCGAACAGGGCGCGCACGGTGTCCATGTCCATCAACTCGAACGGGGCAGGTGCGCCGAAGCCGGCGTTGTTGACCAGCACGTCGATCGGGCCGGCCGCCGCGACGGCGGCGCGGATGCTCTGCGCGTCGGTGACGTCCAGCGGCAGCACGCGCAGCTGTGTCGACGGCGGCAACAGGTCCTCGCGCGGGGTGCGCATGGTGGCGAGCACCCGCCAGTCGCGGGCGAGGAAGTAGCGGGCGGTTTCCAGGCCGAAGCCGGAGGAGCAGCCGGTGATCAGGACGGTCTTCAAGGGAATGCCTTTGCGCGTGGACGAGCAGCCACGATAGATCGCCGCTGCCGTACTCGCTACGATCCAAAGTCCTTGATTCGTTTGCGAGCGTCCAGCGATGGTGGATCCCCTGGCCGAAGTGGTGAGGCTGCTGCAGCCGGCGGCCCGGTTCTCCAAGCAGGTGGTCGGTGCCGGCGCCTGGCGCATCCGGCGTTCCGATGCCGGGCAGCCGTTCTACTGCGCGGTACTGGAAGGCGGCTGCCACATGGCGCTGGACGGCGGCGCGCCGATCCTGTTGCAGGCGGGCGATTTCGTGCTGGTGCCCGCGGCTTACCGCATCGCGATGTCCAGCCTTGCGCCGCACGCGGACGTGGCCGAGACCCTGCCGGCCGCACTGGGCAACGGCGTGTTCCGGATCGGCACGCAGGAAGGGCCGCCCGACCTGCGCATCCTGGCCGGGCACTGCAGCTTCGGCTCGCCGGACGCGGCGCTGCTGGTCTCGCTGCTGCCGCAGATGGTCTATGTGCACGGCGAGCACCGGCTCGCCACGCTGGTGCACTTGGTGAGCGAGGAGTCGCGCGAGACGCGGCCCGCGCGCGAGGTCGTGCTCTCGCGTTTGCTGGAAGTGCTGCTGATCGAAGCGCTGCGTTCGGCCGCTGGTACGGCGGCGTCGCCGGGCCTGGCACGCGGGCTGGCCGATGCGCGCCTGGCCGCGGCGATCCGCGCGATGCATGCGCAACCCACACGGGCGTGGACGGTGGCGGCCTTGGCGAAGGAAGCCGCCTTGTCGCGCTCGGCGTTCTTCGAGCGCTTCGGCCGCACGGTGGGCATGGCGCCGATGGAATACCTGCTCGCCTGGCGCATGGCCTTGGCCAAGGACCTGCTGCGCCGCGACGCGTTCGGCATCGCCGAGATCGCCGAGCGCGTCGGCTACAGTTCCGCGAGCACCTTCAGCGTCGCGTTCGCCCGCCACGTCGGACAGCCGCCGACGCAGTACGCGCGCGCAAGTGGGCGCGGCGCTGGACGCGGCGAACCGGCCCTCTCCGGACAAGCCGAAGGCATGGAGTAGGTACGGGGGCTATCAACCCATGCGGACCCAGGCGTAGCATCGGCGCATGGCTTCGGTGCATCGGCTTCCCGTCCCGGCGTTGCGCGGCCTGGTCGCCTCGGTCTGGGCGCACGACCCTGCGACCGGCCCGTCGGTGGCGCGGGCGCCGGCGCGCGAGCACGTGCTGCCGACCGGGGCCACGCATATCGCGGTGCGCGTTGGCGGCGCGCCGCTGCTTATCTTCGACCATGCGGCCGACCTGTGCGGCCATCGCCTTGGCCACGCGGTGGCCGGTGGCGTGCGCACGACCTACCACGTGCGCGATGTCTCGCAACCGTCGGTCTCGGTCGGCGCCATGCTGCGGCCCGGGGCGGCCGCGGTGCTGCTTGGCGTGCCCGAATCCGCGCTGGCGGGGCACCACACGCCGCTGGAATGTCTCGTGCCCGTCGGCGAGGTCGATGCGCTGCTGGCAGCGTTGCATGCCTGCCATGACGGCCCGGCGCGGCTCGCGGTCTTCGAGCGCTGGCTGGCCGGGCGTGCCGGTGGGCGGCCCGCGGCGCTGCACCCGGCGCTGGCGGGCATTGTGCTGCGGCCCTGGCACCCCGGCATGCGCGTGGACGCGATGGTGCGCGCCAGCGGGTTGAGCCATCGGCATTGCATCGCGTTGTTCCGCCAGGCGACCGGGCTGGCGCCGAACGAATGGTTGCGGCTGCAGCGCTTCTCGCATGCGCTCGCACTGGCCTGCGACGGGGCGCTGGCCTGGGCCGAGATCGCGGCCGCCAGTGGCTTCGCGGACCAGGCGCACCTGGCGAACACCTTCCGCGCCGTGGCCGGGGTGACGCCGTCGGCCTGGCGGCTGCGGGCCGACCCCACCGCGCCGCGCCATGTGCCGCGCTGACCGCGGCGCAGGTCAAATGGCTACAAGACGCCGGGCGCGCCGGGAGCCAGAATGGCGCATCGTCCACCCCGGGAGTCGCCATGGCCATCCACGAACTGTATGCCTATCTGTGCGTGCGCGACGCCG
>CAJYXO010000178.1 GCA_913778765.1 uncultured Massilia sp.
CTTCCAGCATCGGGCGCACGATGTTGTCGGCCAGGCTGGCCCCGACCGCCGGATCGTGGCGGTAGCTGACCGTCTTGCCGGTGGCCGGGTCGAGGCGGTGCAGGCCGCCGCGGCTGGCGATCCACAGGATGCCGTCACGCGCGACCATCAGGTTGCGCACGTAGTTGGCGTCGATGTCGCCGCCGGCCAGCGTGCGCCGGCTCATCCGGCCGGTCTTCGGATCGAGCATGAACAGGCCGTTGCGGGCGCCGACCCACACCCGGCCATCCTTCCCCAGCGCGACCGCGGTCGCCATCGCGTCGCCCGAGACGCTCTCTTCGCCCGGCGCCAGGCGCCAGGTCTTTTCCTGCCAGGTCACTGGATCGAAATGGTGGAGCCCGCCGTTACTGGCCAGCCACAGCTTGCCGGCGCCGTCGGCGACGATGCCGCGCACCTTGTTGTCGTTGAGGGAAATCGGCAGGTCGGGACCGCGCACGATGCGCGCGAAGCCGCCGCCGCCCAGGTCGGCGCGCGAGACGCCGCCATACCAGGTGCCGACCCAGAAGGTGCCGACGCGGTCGCCGAACAGCGCCGAGACCTGGTTGTCGCCCAGGCTGTAATGGTCGGTGATGCGGTGCGGGTGATGCTCGAAGCGCTGCAGCGCCGGCAGCCAGCGGTACAGGCCGCGGTCGTGGGTGCCGATCCAGATCTGCTTGGTGGCGTCCTGGTACAGGGTGCTGACCTCGCCCGCCGGCATGCCGTCGGCCTCGCCGAACCGGACCAGCGCCGGCGCTGCGTCCCCGGCGGCGGCCGCAAGCCGCTCCAGCCCGCCCATGCTGCCGATCCACAGGCGCTGGCCGGCATCCAGCAGCAGCGCCTGGATCGAATCGAACTTGCCGCCGCGCGGCGACGGATGGTGATTGAAGCGCATCAGGTCCGGCTGGATGCTGTCCAGCCCCGCCGAAGTGCCGATCCACAGCCGGCCGCCGCGGTCCAGCGCCAGCGACGAGATGTTGTCCGAAGACAGGCTGTCGTCGACGCCCGGCACGTGGTGCCAGGTGGCGAAGCGGCCGCTGGCGATGTCGAAGTGCTGCAGGCCGTCGCTGGTGGCCAGCCACAGGCCTTCCTTGCCGTCGTCGGCGATGGCGCGGATATGCCGGTTGCCGTTGCCGCGCTTGGCCGGCTCGTCGGGCAGATAGCTGGAAAAGCTGCCGCTTTCCGGATGGTAGAGCGCGAGGCCGCCGTCGGTGCCGATCCACAGCCGCCCCTTGCGGTCGACGTAGAGCGCGCGCACCCAGTTGTTGACCAGCGATGTCGGGTCGCCGACCAGGTTGCGGAAATTCGTGAAGCGGTAGCCGTCGTAGCGCGACAGGCCGGACTGGGTGCCGAACCACATGAAGCCGTCCTGGTCCTGGACGATCGCCAGCACCGATTCCTGGGCCAGGCCGTCGTCCACGGACAGGTGCTCGAAGCGCAAGGTCGGCGCCGGCGCGGCGCCGGCCGGCATGCCGGCCAGGCAAGCCAGGCAGGCCAGCACCACCAGCAAGGCTGCGAGCAAGCGCCCTACGAATTCATGTTTAATATCCACCCGGCAAGGTTAGCAAAGTCTGCTCCTTCTGAGTGGAATATATAAGCTTTTGCCAAGCTTTTACTGCGGTTTTAGTCGCCTTTTGCCACACCTTCGCGACGCGGGTCGGCGCCGCCGAACCACAGCGGCACGCCATGGATCTCCATTCGCTCGATGCCCTGCAGGCCGGAAGTCTGCTCGAAGATCCGGACCTGGTGGCCGCGCGCCTTCAGTTGCTCGACGGTGGCGGACGGGAACCGCCCCGCTTCCAGCTCGGTCGGGCCGTTGCGGCTGCCGAAGTTCGGCAGCGCGATCGCCTGCTGCATGTTCAGGCCCCAGTCCAGGGTGCCGACCAGCACCTTCGCCACGTAATTGATGATCAGCGGGCCGCCCGGTGATCCGATCGCCTCGACGAAGCGGCCGGTCTTCTTGTCGAACACGATGGTCGGGCTCATCGCGCTGCGCGGACGCTTGTTCGGTTCGACGCGGTTGGCGATCGGGCCGCTGGCGTCCTTCGAATCGAAGGAAAAGTCGGTCAGCTGGTTATTCAGGATGAAACCGTCGACCATCTGGCGCGAGCCGAAGGCGTCCTCGACGCTGGTGGTCATCGACAGGCCGGCGCCGTACTGGTCGACCGCGACCACGTGCGAGGTCGAATGCGCCTCGATCGAATTGTCCAGGCCCCAGTTCCAGGCGGTTTCCACGCCCGGCGGATTACCGGCCTGGGCCTTGCCCATCGAACGCGCGCCGATCAGGCCGGCGCGCTGGCCCAGGTAGTTCTTGTCCAGCAAGGCCGGGATGCCGCGGCCCGGCAGCGGCACGAAGTCGGTGTCGGCGGCGTAGCGGTCGCGGTCGGCGTAGGCCAGGCGGCCGACTTCCGAGAACAGGTGCACGGCATCCGCGCCCGGCACGCCGTCGCTTGGGGCCAGCGCCTTCATGTCGCGGGTCTCGAACATGCCCAGCATCTGCGCCACCGCGATGCCGCCCGAGGACGGCGGCGGCATCCCGCACACCGTGTAAGCGCGGTAGTCGTTGCAGACCGGCTCGCGCAGCTTGGGCTGGTAGGCGGCGATGTCGGCGGCGGTGAGCAGGCCCGGATTGGTCGGGTGGCCC
>CAJYXO010000179.1 GCA_913778765.1 uncultured Massilia sp.
GTCGGCATGTAGGCGCAGTTGATCGTGGGCAACCCGGCCAGGTCCGGGTCGCGCAGGAAGGTCGCTGTCGGGCGCACGTCGTCGAAGCCCGCATCGGTGATGCGGCGTTCGTGAAACACATCGTCCAGGGCGACGATGCGGATGCCAGGGACGCGCTCGGCCAACAGCGCGGCGGCGCGGGCCGCGTACAGACCGCCGAGACTGGAACTGGGGGCCAGGAAGATCGCGCCGCCGGCGCGCTTGCAGGCATCGATCAGGTCGGCTTCGCGCTGATGCGCGGCCAGGTGGTCGGTCATGGATCCACTCGAAAGGGGCACGCCATAGGAGGCGCGCGAATGCTGGAAAGACGGATACGAGGAGCATGTCGCGTAGTAACGCGATCAGGCCGCGCGGCGATTGCCGCCCGTGAGCGATCCTAGCGAAGCCCGTTGCGCCGGAAGCGTGCATGCATCCCAGCCCGGCGTGCTGTCGCACGTGGCGCCGCTTTTGGCAAAGTGAATCGGAGACGTCGGCACAGCGACGCCACTTCCGTCACTGGCGGAACGTATCGTTAAGCGGCACCGCGACTCGCGCGTTGGCGCGCGCCTGCATCAACGCAGGATGCGGGCGCCGCCAGGCATCAGCGCGTCGTAGAAGCAGCGGTCCGGCAGCATGTCCGGCACGGTGCCGGGCAGCAGCCATTCGCAGTGCCGGCCGATCTTCGCGTCGCTGCGGGTCATGCTGCCGCCGCCCAGGGTGCTGCCCTGGCCGATCTGGGTGCCGCGGCCGAGGTGGACGCCGGCATGCAGGGTGACGCAGGCGCCGACACGGACGTCCTGTTCGACGATCACCTGCCGTTCCAGCCAGCTGCCGGCGCCGATGCTGCTGCCGGCCGCGAGGTTGCAGCCGGGTCCGACGTGTACGTTGCCGAGCAGGCGCACGCCGTCGTCGACATGCGACTGCGGCCACACCAGATCGACGCTGCCGTAGCCCGCCAGGCGCACGTCGGCGAGCAGCTTGTGCCGCGACTGGTTGACTGCGCGCTCGTCCATCGCGACGAACACGTCGGTCGCGGCGGGCGCATGGCTTGCGTGCAGGGCGCCCAGGTCGAAGTTGTAGCGGTCAGGCGACTCCAGGGCGATGCCCACGTGCGCCAGGCCGCGGGCCTGTGCGGTGCGTTGCGCCTGCTCCAGCGCATGGCCCTGGCCGATCAACACCAGCGTCTTCATGCCGGTTGCTCCAGCACATTGGCGCGGTACCACAGGTGCTGGCGCACCAGCTCGGTCTCGTAGTCGCCATGCATGAAGGAGCGCGAATGCGGGCCGAAACCAGCCTGCAGGCGTTCCAGCACCGCGGTGTCCTCGGCGATCACCTGGTGCTCGATGCGCATCAGCGTGCTCAACAGGGCGGTGAAATCGGTCCGCTCGCTTTTCCGCCGGGCGGTGGCGACCCACAGGTGGTAATCGGTCTCGTGCGGCGAGACCGGGTCGTATTGCTGCAGCACGAAGGAGTCGCCGCGCACGCTGTAGAAGTTCACGTTCGGATACAGGAACCAGTTGTAGAACGCCGAGTCCTCGCCGTAGCGCTCGCACAGTGGCCGATACCAGTGATCCTGCACCGCGATCTCGGCCTTGGCCGGGAAGCTCAGCGCCTGCAGCGGGACCGGCGCGCCGCCCTGCAGCAGTTGTTCCACTACCGAGGGCACCTCGGCGGAGCGCTCGACATGCGCCGAGGGCTTGGGCGCGGCGGTCATCAACGGGTTGAAGGTCTTGGGATGGATGAACGGGATATGGTTGTAATCCTTCACGTTCTCCATATTGAGCTTCCAGTTGTAGCGCACCCGGTGGCAGCTGTAGATCAGCTGCGAATCCACGTGCGATGCCGCCGCGCGCAGATCCTCCAGGAAGGCCGTCTCGAACTGCTCCTCCAGCGGCAGCGGGTGCTCGGCCATGTTCACGAACAGCAGTTCGCCGACCTGCTGCACATGCAGCCTGGTCAGGCAGATGCCGGCCTTCTCCTCGGCAGTGAACTGGTACAGACCGGAGTTGGGCAGCCCGCGCAGCTCGCCCTCGGCGCCGAACGACCAGGCGTGGTACGGGCACACCAGCGGGCGCTTGCCGTGCGATTCGGTCTGGATCGCCGATTGCCGGTGCGGACACTGGTTGGGGAAGGCGCGGATGCCGGCCTCGGTGCGCTGCACCAGCACCGGCACCCCGGCAATCTGCCTGGCGAAGAACTGATTGCGCTCGCGCACCATCGAGGCGAAGCCGGCGAAGATCCACAGTGTGCCGAACAGGCGCTGTTGTTCCAGGCGCAGGCTGTGCGGGCTGATGTAGTGCTCGGCGTCGAGGGCGTGGCGGGTCATGCGGAACGGCGTCCTGGGCGCGGGTTCAACGGCTGAAGATGGTCCGTGCCGGATTTCCGGCGACGGTGACGTTGGGCGGCACGTCCTTGACCACCACGCTGCCGGCGCCGATCACCGCGCCGTCGCCGATCGCGATGCCGGGCAGGATGGTGGCATGCGGGTGGATGACCACATCGTGGCCGATGCGCGCGCTGCCGCCGACGAACACGAAGTTGCCGATCTGCACATAGTCGCCGATCACCACGTCGTGGCCGACGATGGTGGTGGCGAGAATGGTGACGAATTCGCCGATGCGGCTGTCGGCGCCGATCGACACGCCGACCTCGAACAGGCTGCCGCGCCCGATCGGCGTCTCCGAGGCCTCGCGCAGGCGTGGCCGCAGCACCATGAAGTCGGCGCCGCGTTCCAGCAGCGGCTGGCTGTAGCGGCGGCGCGCGGCCGGATCGCCGAGCGCGCAGACGAACAGGTCGCCGGGCACCGGCTGGTAGGTGTCGGGGTCGCCCAGCAGCGGCCAGCGCAGGCCGGCGCCGAGCGCGCTGCGGCTGTCGAGGAAACCCTTGATGTCCCAGGCCTGGCCATGGCCTGGATCGTCGTTGCAGGCCATCGCCGCGACGCCGCGGCCGAAACCGCCGGCACCGACGATCAGCACATGTTGCGGTGGCGCAGCGCTCATGCGAACTCCACGCCGCCGTCCATGCTGAAGGCCTGGCCGGTGACCTTGCTGCTGGCGTCGGAGAGGAAGTACAGGCAGGCCAGGGCCACGTCCTCGGGATCGCCGATGCCCAGCGGATAGCGCTTGCGGCTCTCCTCGAACCAGGCCTTGTCCTCGTTGATCAGGGTGGTCTCGACCAGGCCGGGGCACAGTGCGTTGGCGCGGATCTGGCGCCGCGCCAGTTCCAGCGCCAGCGGCCGCAGCATGCCGATCAATGCCGCCTTGGAGCCGGCGTAGGGGCCGACGCCGACCGTGCCGGTCAGCGCGGCGATCGAGGCGAGGAACACGATGGAGCCGCCGGGGCGCAGCGCCTGCCGCGCGAGCAGGTGGCGGGTCAGCATCGTCGGCGCCACGTAGTTGATCGTCATCACCTCGGTGAGGAAGCGCTCGCTGACCAGCTTCATCGGCGACAGGCCGCGGATGCCGGCGCTGTGCACCACGCCGTCCAGCGGCCCGCTCTCGGCGGCCAGGCGCTGCACGGTGGCGGCGTCGCACAGGTCGCCGGCGAACAGGCGGTGACCGTCGCCCGGCAAGGCGTCGAGCAGGGCCTGCAGTCGATCAACGTCGCGACCGGCGACGAGCAGGCGTGCGCCGGCGCAGGCGCAGGCCTTGGCGACCGCCTCGCCGATACCTTTGGAGGCGCCGGTCACCAGGATGCGCTTGCCGTGCACGCCGTACAGCGTCTGCAACAGCGCGGCGGGCATTTCCGCAACGGACATTGGGATCTCCGGGCTCATAGGCGGATCGGCAGGGACAGCCCGCCGTCGATGGTCAGGGTGCTGCGGGTGATCCAGCGGCTGGCGTCGGACAGCAGGTAGACCGCGCCATTGGCGACGTCGGCCGGGTCGATGCGGCCCAGCGGGGTCAGGGCGATCTTGTCGTCCATGTCTGCGGTGCTGCCGAGCCTGCTCAGCATCGGCGTGTCGACGTAGCCTGGAGCGATGCAGTTGGCGCGGATGCGGTGCCGGGCCTGTTCCAGCGCGAAGGAGCGTACCGCGGCCTCCAGCGCGGCCTTGGACCCGGCGTAGCCGGCGCTGGCCTGCGGCGCCGCGCGCGCGGTCAGCGCCGAGACGTAGACCAGCGAGGCGCCCTCGTGCAGCCGGCGCTTGGCCAGCAACTGCTGGGTCAGGATGACCGGCGCCAGGTAGTTCACCGACAGCATCTGCTGCAGGTGCTTCTCGGCGGCCATCCGGAACGGCACCAGCGCGGCGATGCCGGCGCACGAGGCCAGGCCGTGGTAGCGCTCGGCCGCTTCCAGCAGGGCCGTGCGGGTGGCGTCCTCGGTGAGGTCGCCGACGACGCTGCGGTGGTCCTCGCCAGGCAGCGCCGCGGCGACCGCCTGCAGACGTTCCGCATCGCGTCCGTTGAGTACCAGCGTCGCACCCAGGCGCGCGCACAGCGCGGCCACGGCAGCACCGATGCCCGAAGAGGCACCGGTCACCAGGATGGTCTTGCCCTGCAGCCCGAAGGCATCGGTCGTTGCAACAGGCGCCATCGTCAGGACTCGATCAGGTCGGGGAACACCGCACCGTCGATATCGACCAGGCAGGTGCCCCAGGACAGACCGATGCCGAAGCCGCACAGCAGCACGCGCTTGCGGCCTTCTTCCAGTTCCCTGTTGATCCGCGCGGTCATGGTCACCGGCAGCGAGGCGCCGCTGGTGTTGCCGAAATCGTGCAGGGTGGAGGGCACCTTTTCCGGCGGCAGGCCGAGCTTCTTGCGGATGGTCTCGTTGATCATCCGGTTGGCCTGGTGGAACACGAAGTAATCGATCTCGTCCTTGGACACGCCGCTGTAGTCGAGCAGCTTCTGCACCGCCGGCGGTACCCGCTGGGTGGAGAAGCTCAGCACCGCCACGCCGTCCAGCTGCAGGTCCACGCCACGGTGCCAGTGGTCGTTCTCGTCGGCGCGATACGGGATCAGGTGCTGCACCCCGACCGGCTCGCGATGGCCGCCGACCGGCAGGATGATCGCGCGATAGCCGCTGCCGTCGCTGTTGAGGTCGAAATGCATCGGCGCCGCGTCGGCACTGAACTCCAGCGCGGTGGCGGTGCCGGAATCGGAGAAGATCGGATCGTCGAAGGTGGCGCTGCGGTCGCCCACCAGCAGCAGGCCTTTCTTGACCCCGCCGGCGGCGATCATCGAGCCGAGCAGGTTGATGCCGAACGGGTAGGCCGAGCAGCCCAGGTTGACGTCGAACGCCACCGTGGCGTGCGACAGGCCCAGGCGGTCCTGCAGGATGATCGCCGTGGCCGGGATCGGATAGTCCGGCGACTGGGTGACCACGATCAGCGCATCGACCTCCTCGCGCTGCCACTGCAGGCGCTCCAGCAGCACCTGCGCCGCGTCGAAGGCCAGGTCGGAAAAGCACTGCCAGTCCGCGGCCATGCGCCGGGTGTGGATGCCGATGTTGCGCACCAGCCGCTCTCGTTCGGAGCGGATCTGCGGCCGGCAATCGGTGAGGTTGGAGACGACGCGCCTGGGCACGCAGGTCGCCATGCCGGCGAAGCGCACGTTGTGCAACGTGGAGGTCGGCATGCTATGCCTCGGTCAAATGATAGAGATCGCCCAGGGTGACCACGGCGGCCAGGTGCTCGCCGGTGATGGTCTTGCCGTACTCCATGTCGAACATCACGATCACGCCCAGCGCGGCCAGCGAATCCCATTCGGGCAGCTCGCGCAACACCGTGTCCATGGTCACCTCGACCGGATTCTGGAAATCCGTGGCCGACAGGAAATTCTCGATAAACGTCTCTTGGCTCATGCTGCGGGTTCCACGGGTTGGGCGAAGGAGGGAGGGACCAGGGTGCGACGGGAATCGGACGCGGGCATGACGCCGCCCGCCGCGGCGATCAGGTCGACGATGGCGTCCACCTGCTCGGCCGCCAGTCCGGGAAAGATCGGCAGGCACAGCACGCGCTCGGCCATCTGCCGGGCCACCGGCAGGCCGGCCGGGGCCGAGGAGGGCAGGCCGCGGTACATCGGGAAGTCGCTGATCAGCGGGTAGAAATAGCGGCGCACCAGAATGTCGTGGCCGCGCAGCAGCCGGTGCAGGTCGTCGCGCACCAGCGGGAAGGCGTCCTCGACCAGGATCGGGAACGAGGCGTAGTTGGACAGTCCCGGTTCCCGCGGCGCCAGGCAGCGGATCCCCGGCACCTGCGCCAGGCGCCGACGGTACTGCG
>CAJYXO010000180.1 GCA_913778765.1 uncultured Massilia sp.
TGACCTTGTTGCGCTCGTTCTCGAGCGTGTTCACGTGCACGAACAGCTCTTTTTCGAAGTTGAACAGCATCAGGCGGGCACGGGCGCGCATCAGCGGGTCGGCCGGCATCAGTTGCGGGTGCGGGAAGCGCTCGTCGATGTACTCGTTGATGATGTTCGATTCGTACAGAATCAGTTCGCGCTCGACCAGGATCGGCACCTGGCCGTACGGATTCATCGTCGAGATGTCCTCGGGCTTGTTGAACAGGTCCACGTCGCGCACTTCGAAGTCCATGCCCTTTTCGAACAGGACCAGACGGCAGCGCTGGGAGAACGGGCACGTGGTGCCGGAGTAGAGAACCATCATGGTTTATAGTTCCTTCAAGAAACAAAGGGGTGAAGCGCTCAGCGGCTCACCCCAGGATTATCATTGCCGGCATTATAACCGGGCAATCAAATCACTTTACATCTTTCCAATAAGAAGCGTTGAGGCGCCACGCAAGGAAAGCGAAAACAGCAAGGAACAGCAACACGATCGCACCCAGGCGCTTGCGCAGATCCTGGGCCGGCTCGGCCATCCAGTTCATGTAGGCGACCAGGTCGGCGATCTGGGTGTCGAACTCCTGCGGGCTGAGCTGGCCTTTGCTGACCTGCTCGAAACCGGCGAACTTGTGCACCTTCTTGCCATGCTCGTGCGGATCGTCCTCCTCGACCATTTTAGCGGTGCGCACGCCCTGCAGCTGCCACAGCACGTGCGGCATGGCGACGTTCGGCACCACCATGTTGTTCCAGCCGGTCGGGCGGGTGTCGTCCTTGTAGAAAGTGCGCAGGTAAGTATACAGGTAGTCGGCGCCGGACCCGGCGCCGGATGCGCGTGCGCGCGTGATCACCGACAGGTCCGGCGGCACCGCGCCGAACCAGGCTTTCGCGTCCGCGGGGCGCATCGCGATCGTCATCATGTCGCCGACTTTCTCGCCGGAGAACAGCAGGTTGCCCTTGATCTGGTCTTCCGACAAGCCCAGGTCCCGCAGGCGATTGTAGCGCATGGCCGACGCCGAATGGCAGTTCAGGCAGTAGTTGACGAACAGCTTGGCGCCGTTCTGCAGCGAGGCCACGTCGTTGCGCTCCGGCGCGCGGTCCAGCGGGAAGCCGCCCTCGTTCGCAAAGACGAATCCCGGCAGCAAGGCAAGGACCGCGAGTATCTTCTTCGAAAATTTCATGGTTGTCCTATGCTCCGTTCCATCAATGCGGGGTGAAGGTCACGCGATTCGGCACGGGCTTGAAACGGCCCGATGCGCTCCACCACGGCATCAGCAGGAAGAAACTGAAGTAGATCAGGGTGCAGGCCTGGGCGATCAGCGTGTAGGCCGGGGTCGGCAGCTGGGTGCCGAGGTAGCCGAGCGCGACGAAGGCGATGCCGAACACCAGGTAGACCCACTTGTGCCAGTCCGGACGGTAGCGGATCGACTTCACCGGCGAGTGGTCCAGCCATGGCAGCAGGGCCAGGATCACGACGGACGAGCCGAACAGCACCACGCCCCACACCTTCGCATCCAGGAACAGCATGCCGATCTCCAGCACCACGGCAATCGCGGTGATGACGACCTTGGTTTTATAGGACAGGCGCGAACGCAGCCAGATGAACACGACATACGCGGCGACGCCGGCCATCACCACCCACATGAAGTCGGAGGTGGTGGCGCGCAGCACCGAGTAGAACGGCGTGAAGTACCAGGTCGGCGCGATGTGCGGCGGGGTCTTCATCGAATCGGCCGGCAGGAAGTTGTTGTATTCCAGGAAGTAGCCGCCCATCTCGGGTGCGAAGAAGATCACCGCGCTGTAGATGAACAGGAACACCGACACGCCGAACAGGTCCTTGCTGGTGTAGTAGGGGTGCGACGGGATCATGTCGACGCCATGGCCGTCCGGGCCCAGGTTTTCCTTCACTTCGATGCCGTCCGGGTTGTTCGAGCCGACTTCGTGCAGCGCGATCAGGTGCGCCGCCACCAGGCCGAGCAGGACCAGCGGGATCGCGATCACGTGGAAGGCGAAGAAGCGGTTCAGGGTCGCGTCGGAGACGACGTAGTCGCCGCGGATCCACAGCGACAGGTCCGGGCCGATGACCGGGATCGCGCTGAACAGGTTGACGATCACCTGGGCGCCCCAGTACGACATCTGGCCCCACGGCAGCAGGTAGCCGAAGAAGGCCTCCGCCATCAGGCACAGGAAGGTGGCGAAGCCGAACAGCCAGATCAGCTCGCGCGGCTTGCGGTAGGAACCGTACAGCAGGGCGCGGGTCATGTGCAGGTAGACCACGATGAAGAACATCGAGGCGCCGGTCGAGTGCATGTAGCGCACCAGCCAGCCCCACGGGACTTCACGCATGATGTATTCGACCGAACCGAAGGCCAGGTTGGCGTCCGGCTTGTAGTGCATGGTCAGGAAGATGCCGGTGACGATCTGCAGCACCAGCACCAGCATGGCCAGCGAACCGAAGATGTACCAGACGTTGAAGTTCTTCGGGGCGTAGTACTTGCCCCATTGCTCGTTCCACAGCTTCGACAGCGGGAAGCGGTCGTCGACCCAGGCCAGGGCTTTCTGGCTCTTCGGCGCGTCGGCCGGGAGTTTGGTTTCCTTGAACGCTGCGCCCATGTTATGCCTCGCCTTTCTCGTCTTTGCCGATGATGATCCTGTTATCGGCCAGGTACATGTACGGAGGAACGTCGAGGTTGGCCGGCGCCGGCTTGTTCTTGAAGACGCGGCCGGCCAGGTCGAAGGTCGAACCGTGGCAAGGGCAGAGGAAGCCGCCGTGCCAGTCGTCCGGCAGGTTCGGCTGCGGGCCTTCGGCAAAGCGGGACGAGGGCGAGCAGCCCAGGTGCGAACAGATGCCCACGGCAACCAGCACTTCCTTGTGCTCGGCGCGCGAACGGGTCTCGTTTTTTGCGTATCCAGGGGTTTCCATCTGGTAGGGCTTGTCCGATTTCGGATCGGCCACCAGTGGGTCGTTCTTTGGCAGGCTCGCCAGCATTTCCGGGGTGCGGCGCAGGATCCAGACCGGCTTGCCGCGCCATTCCACTACTTTCATTTCGCCAGGTTTGACGTCGGAGATATCTACCTCGACCGGCGCACCCGCCGCCTTTGCTCGCTCCGAAGGCTGGAAAGTACTTACCAGGACTCCGGCCGTTGAAACACCGACAACGCCACCCGCCGCGCATGTAGCCACGAGCAAGCCTCGCCGGCCTGTATCGACCTGCTTCTCATTACTCATACCAACTCCATTCGTCAAATGCGAAATGCTGCAATGCAATATGTTGCAACACGGTAAAAACCTTTATTGCAACAGTCGATTATATGTGAACAGTTTTGCAAATTAAAGAAAAAATGTTCTTAGGGTCACGATGTCTTTTTAGGGGTTTCACTCGCGGCGGTTGTCCTTCGTGTTTCAGGTATGATCCTTCCGGGTATGTCCAAAACGTCAAGGGAGGCGCACATGGCAATGATGGAAGAGTTCAAGAAGTTCGCGATGAAAGGGAATGTTGTCGACCTGGCCGTTGGCGTGATCATCGGCGGGGCCTTCGGGCGCATCGTCGATTCGCTGGTCAAGGATGTGATCATGCCGCCGGTCGGCATGCTGTTCGGTAACCTGAATTTTGCCGACTATTACATTCCGCTGAACCACCAGCCGTACGGCCTGCCGCTGGCGGAAGCGCAGAAGGCCGGCGCCGTGCTGGCCTACGGGAACTTCCTCACCATCCTGCTGAACTTCCTGATCCTCGCTTTCATCATCTTCCAGATGGTACGTTTGATGAACCGCGTGCGTGACGGGTTCCGCCGCAAGGAAGAAGAAGAACAAGTGGTCGTGGTGGCGCCGGAAGAGGTGCTGCTGCTGCGCGAGATCCGCGACTCCCTGAAGAACAGATAAGGTTCCTGCATGCGCCGCACCTGGCTCCTGTTCGCGCAGACCGTCACGATCGCCCTCGGCATCTACGCCGTGATCGCGGCCCTGCGGCCGGATTGGCTGGGCGCGCTGCAGAGCCGGGCGCCGGCCCAGGTCGGCATCGGCGGCCCCGGACGGGCGGTGCCGGTGCTGCAGGCGCCGGGCGGGCCGGGCGCAACGCCGGGCAGCTACCGCGACGCCGCCGGCCGCGCGATGCCGGCCGTGGTCAACATCCTCACCAGCAAGGCCCTGCGCGAAACGCATCCCTTGTTGAAAGACCCGTTCTTCCGCCGCTTCTTCGGCGACAAGATGCCGCCGCAGGAGCAGATGGCCAGCCTCGGCTCCGGCGTGATCGTGAGCAGCGACGGCTACATCCTGACGAATTACCACGTGGTCGAAGGCGCCGACGAGATCGAGGTCGGCCTGGCCGATGGCCGCAAGGCCGCCGCCAGCATGGTCGGCACCGATCCGGAAACGGACCTGGCCGTGATCCGCATCAAGGCCGACAAGCTGCCGGTGATCGTGCTGGGCGATCCGGACGCCGCCCGCGTCGGCGACGTCGTGCTGGCGATCGGCAACCCGTTCGGGGTCGGCCAGACCGTCACCCTCGGCATCATCTCGGCGCTGGGCCGCAACAACCTGCACATCAACCACTTCGAGAATTTCATCCAGACCGATGCCGCGATCAACTTCGGCAACTCGGGCGGGGCGCTGGTCGATACCCGCGGCAACCTGCTCGGCATCAATTCGGCGATCTATTCGCAGACCGGCGGCTCGGTCGGCATCGGCTTCGCCATTCCCGTCTCGACGGCGAAGACCGTGCTCGATTCCATCGTCAAGCATGGCCAGGTGGTGCGCGGCTGGATCGGCATCGAATCCCAGGACATCACGCCGGAACTGGCCGACAGCTTCGGCCTGGGGCGCGACAGCGGCGCCATCATCGCCGGCGTGGTGCGCGGCGGTCCGGCCGACCGCGCCGGCATGCGCCCCGGCGACATCCTCGTCGCCGTGGACGGCAAGAAGGTCGGCAGCACCAACGACATGCTGAACCTGATCGCCGGCCTGCCGCCCGGCGGCAAGGCGCAGATGACGGTGATCCGCAAGAGCCGCCAGGCCACGCTCGACGTCACGGTCGGCCGCCGGCCGCGCCAGACTCCCTGAACCAACCAATGAATAAGAAAAACTTATGCACCTGCGCGATCTCACGCAATTCCTCACCGAGCTCAAAGACAACAACACACGTCCCTGGTTCCTCTGGAACAAGCCGCGCTACGACATCCTGCGCACCGAATTCCTCGAAACGCTGACCCAGCTGATCAAGGAAATCGCGAAATTCGACCGGCAGGTGGCGGCCTGCGATCCGAAGAAGGCGATGTTCCGCTTCCAGCGCGACACCCGCTTTTCGCACGACAAGACGCCGTATAAAACGCACTTCTCGGCCGGCATCGCGCCGGGCGACAAGCGCCGTCCGAGCGCGGCCGGCGGGCCGACCTATTACTTCCACATCGAGGCCAACGGCACCCTGCTGTTCGGCGCCGGCGAATACCTGCCGCCGGCCGCGCGCCTGAAGGCGATCCGCGAACACGTGGTCAACGATGCGACAGGCTTCAGCAAAATGTTGAAGAATAAACATCTGCGCGAGACCTACGGCGACCTGAATCCCGAAGACAAACTGCAGCGTCCGCCGAAAGGCTTCGACCCCCATCACCCGCTGGTCGAATACCTGAAGCTCAAGAGCTATTTTGTCTGGATCGAGGTGAAGCTCGACATCAACGCCCCGGAAAAACTGGTGCCCCAGCTCGCGCAAGGATTCAAGGACGCCACCGCGCTGGTGAACTGGCTGCGCGGGGTGCCCCAGACTTTTGAAGAAGAGACAGCGTAAAAGGAGAACACACCATGGCCTTGCAGCATGCACGATCCGGCGAATGCATCGCACTTGAGCGCGGTGAAGACGACATCGCGAACTTCACCTCGATCGCGCTGATCAAGACCGACCACATGGAGCTGATCCGGCTGGTGCTGCCGAAGGAGAGGCCGATGCCGGAGCACCGGGTCGAGGGAGAAATGACGCTGCTGTGCCTGGAAGGGGAGATCGCCTTCGACGCCCACGGCCGCACCACCATCCTGCGTCCGAACGAGATGGTCTACCTGGCCGGCGGCGAGCCGCATGCCATCAGCGCCAACCAGGACGCGGTGGCGCTGATGACCATCCTGCTGCATCCGGGGGACAACAGCGGCGGACCGACGCGCCGCGAGTCGCAAACCGCATAAAAGGGGGCAACATCCGGGTGGGCATCCCATGCCCACGCGAACGCCGGCGTTACGCTAACTCATTACGCGGATCGCGCGCCAGCAGCTGATCCACGGTCTCCTGCACCGAATTGCCGTCGAACAGCACCCCGGCCACGGCATTCGTGATCGGCATGTCGACGCCCAGTTTCGCCGCCAGTTCGCGCACCGCCTTCGCGCAGGGGACGCCTTCGGCCACGTGGCCGAGTTCGCGGACGATCTGGTCCAGCGGCTTGCCCTGGGCCAGCGCCAGGCCGACGCGGCGGTTGCGCGACAGATCGCCGGTGCAGGTCAGGATCAAATCGCCCATCCCGGTCAGGCCCATGAAGGTGGCGGCCTGGGCGCCGAGCGTGGTGCCGAGACGGGTGATCTCGGCCAGGCCGCGCGTGATCAGGGCCGCGCGCGCATTCAGGCCCAGGCCGAGGCCGTCGGCCGCGCCGGTGGCGATGGCCAGGATGTTCTTGACGGCGCCGCCGACTTCCACGCCGACCATGTCGTCGCAGGCATACACGCGCACGCTGCCGCCGTGCGCCAGCGAGACGACGCGGTCGCGCAGCTCGGCCGAGTTCGACGCCACGGTCAGGCCGCAGGGCAGGCCGCGCGCCACTTCCTGGGCGAACGAGGGGCCGGACAGGGCCGCGCCCGGAATGGCGTCGCCGAGCACCTCGCGCACCACCTGGTGCGGCAGCAGGCCGGTCTCGTACTCGAAACCTTTGCACAGCCAGACGATGTTCGGGATGTTGCGGCCCTTCAGCTGCTGGAGCAGCGGGCGCAGGCCGGCCACCGGGCTGGCCGCGATCAAGAGCGGCGTGGCGCCGGGCGCGGCGTCCGCGACGTGGGCGATGGCGGCCCCGAAATCGGCCGTCACGCGCAAGGCGGGCGGCAGCGGATGGCCGGGCAGGTAGGTGACGTTGTCGCGCGCCGCCTCGATGGCGGCCATCTGTTCCGGATTGCGGCCCCAGAGCAGGACGTCGTGGCGGGCGGCCAGCGCAATCGCGACCGCGGTGCCCCAGGCGCCGGCGCCGAGGACTGTGATGGGTTGGTTTGTTTGGGCTTCGTGCATTGGCAATGGATAGGGGGCTCAAATGCCCCAGATGTCGGATGCCCTGACGTAGCCGCTGATGCCGTCGCGGTGGCGCACGCGCACCCACGGGCCGGCATCGGGATCGACCAGTTCGAGCAGGACGTTCTTATCGGCCGTCATCAGGACGGCGGCATTCTCTTCCGGTGCGGCGCGCACGCGGGCCGCGGGTACGCGCACGATCACGTTGCGTTTGGCCGACAGGCCACGCGTTTCGGTCCAGGCCAGGTCGCCGGCGGCATCGCGTACTTTCACCCAGTCGCCGTAGCTGAGCATCACCTCGACCGGCATGCCGCTGGGCGCGACGAACAGCTTGCCGCCCTTGGCGGACGGGGCATCGTAGAGAATCACGGCGTGCACGCCCACCGTCTTGAAGTCGAACGCGGACGCGGCGCAGGAGGCCAGCAGCAGCATGCTGCCTGCGATGACACGATGACGGATGCGCTTGGTGCACATGACAGGCCTTTGGGAAAAAGAAACGCGCCAAAAGGCAGGACGGAGAACGGCAAACGGTTCGGCCAGCCTGCTTTCAGGCAGGCCGAACTGCGGGGTCTTACTTGTTGATTACTGGTTGGCGGCCGGGGTGCCGGCTGCGGCAGCCTGCTCGGCCAGGGCCTGGCGGCGCTGCTGGTAGAACACTTCGAAGTTGATTTCAGCCAGGTGCACAGGCGGGAAGCCGGCACGGGTGATGAAATCGGCGATGTTCGCACGCAGATACGGGTAGATGATGTTCGGGCAGCCGATGCCCAGCAGCGGATCCATCTGGTCAGCCGGGATGTTGCGGGCTTCGAAGATGCCGGCCTGCTTGCCTTCGACCAGGAAGGCGACCTTGTCCTTGACCTTGGCAGTCACGGTGATGGTCACGGTCGATTCGTAGATGCCATCGGCGATACCTTCGGCGCCGACGTCCAGCGAGACCTCGATGGTCGGGGCTTCTTGCTCGAGGAAGATCGCCGGGGAATTCGGTTGTTCCAGCGACATGTCTTTCAGATAGACGCGCTGGATTTGGAACACGGGTTGCAGGTTTTCGTCAGCCATGGAACGCTTTCAGTGTGTGTGTAAAGGACAGCAGAGGCTGGCCACATGCTTGAATATCAAGGCGTCGGCAATTGTATCAAAACCAATTCGCTTGCAATAGCATTGCCGGCCGCCTTGCTGTTTCCTGGCAGTTTGCTTGGCGTTCGCGTGGTATTCGGTCCGCAATCAGGCGCTGATCAGGCTGCGCCGCCCTGCAGCAGCGGGTCCAGGCGGCCGGCCTGGTCGAGCGCGTACAGGTCGTCGAAGCCGCCGACGTGGGTGTCGCCCACATAGATCTGCGGCACGGTGCGGCGGCCGGTGCGCTGCATCATGATGGCGCGCTGTTCCGGGTCGAGGTCGACGCGGATGCGCTCGATGTCGGTCACGCCCTTGGCTTCCAGCAGGCGCTCGGCGCGCACGCAGTAGGGGCAGCTTGCGGTGTGGTAGAGAACGACATGGGCAGTCATAAGCACTCCTTTCGAACGATTATTTGGTCAGGGGCAGGCCCGCAGCCGTCCAGGCCGCGACACCGCCATCCAGCGTGTAGACGTCTTCGAAGCCGGCCGCACGGATCTGGCGCGCCGCCTTGTCGGCGCGGGCGCCGCTCTGGCACACCACGATCACGGTCTTGGTTTTCGACTTGTCCAGCTCGCCAATGCGATTGCTCAAGTCTGCCAGCGGAATGTGTTTGGCGTCGCGCAGGTGCCCGGCGGCAAACTCATCGCTGCCGCGCACGTCGACGATGGCGGTGGCTTTGCCGCGGTTCATCATCTGGGTCGCCTGCAGCGGGGAGGCGCGGCGGCCGCGCGGCGCCAGCGCCGGGAACAGCAGGGCAGCACCGGAAATCACGGCGATCGCGACAACGAAGATATGGTCAAGGATGAATTTCACGAAGTTTCCGTTGGTTGAACTGAATTGAATCGTCGCATTATAAAATAGAAGCTGAATCCGTATTCCTTCCCACTTTTTCCGATCCAAGAGTCCTATGTACAAAATCGTATTCATGCGCCACGGCGAGTCCACCTGGAACCTCGAAAACCGCTTTACCGGCTGGACCGACGTCGACCTGACCGAGAAGGGCGTCAACGAGGCGAAAACCGCCGGCCGCCTGCTGCGCGAAGCCGGCTTCACCTTCGACCTGGCCTACACCTCGGTCCTGAAACGCGCGATCCGCACCCTGTGGCTGGCCATGGACGAGATGGACATGATGTGGCTGCCGATCAAGAACGACTGGCGCCTGAACGAGCGTCATTACGGCGCCCTGCAGGGCCTGGACAAGGGCGAGACCGCCGCCAAGTTCGGCGACGAGCAGGTGCTGGTCTGGCGCCGCAGCTACGACACCCCGCCGCCGGCCCTGGAAGAGAGCGACGACCGCACTTCCTTCAACGACCCGCGCTACGCCGGCCTGGCCAAGGACCAGATCCCGCTGACCGAGTGCCTGAAGGACACCGTCGCCCGTGTGATGCCGGCCTGGGACGAAGAGATCGCCCCGGCGATCCGCGCCGGCAAGAAGATCCTGATCTCGGCCCACGGCAACAGCCTGCGCGCCGTGATCAAGATGCTGGATAACATCAGCGACACCGACATCGTCGGCCTCAACATCCCGAACGGCACCCCGCTGGTGTACGAACTGGACGAGAACCTGAAGCCGATCCGCCATTACTACCTGGGCGACCAGGAAGCGATCGCGGCCGCGATGGCCGCCGTGGCGAACCAAGGGAAGGCAAAGTAAATCTTGCGCTTTCTCGTCCTGCTGGCCTGTGCCCTGTCCATCGCGACGGCGCAGGCCGCCACCCGTCCCACCGAACGCAGCAAGCAGAAGGCCCAGGCCGAAGCCCAGCGCGCCGGCATCCAGCAAAAGCTGAATGCCCTCAAGAAGGACATCAACCGCACCGAGAGCGAAAAGGAAGACGCGGCCGACGAACTGGCCGAGTCCGAAGAGGCGATCTCGGACGCCAACCGTGCGTTGCGCGAACTGGGCGACGAGCAGTCGGCCACCAATACCAAGCTCAAGGACCTGGCCGCCCAGCAGGAGCAACTGGCGCAGACCATCGCCCTGCAAAAGCGGCAGCTGGCCAAACTGTTGCGCGAACATTACGTCGCCGGCAATGAAGATCGCATCAAGCTGCTGCTGTCGGGCGACAACCCGAACCGCATCAACCGCGACCTGCAGATGATGGCCTATGTGTCGCAGGCCCAGGCCCGATTGCTGACCTCGCTGCGCACCAACCTGGCGGCGGTCGAGGCGAACCAGGCCGAGACCCAGAACGCCAGGGACGAACTCGAAGAAATCGCCCAGGAGCAGCGCGACCAGAAAACGCTGCTGGAAAAAGAGAAGGCGAAACATGCCTCGCTGGTGGCCAACCTGTCGAGCAAGCTGGTGGCCCAGCGCAAGGAAGCCAGCAAGCTGGAGCAGGACGCCCAGCGCATGAGCGGCCTGGTCGACCGCCTGACGAAACTGATTCGCGAACAAGAAATCGCCGCCGAGAAAGAGCGCAAGCGCCAGCAGGCGCTCGCCGCCGCGCGCGCCAAAGCCGCCGCCGAAGCGAAGGCGCGCGCCCTGGCCCGCGCCAGGGAGCTGCAGGCCGAACGCGAACGCCTGGCGCGCGAAGCCGCCAAGAACGGCAAGCCGTACAAGCCGCCGGCGCCCATCAAGGAAGAAGAGCCGCAGGTGGCCGAGCAGCCGGTGGAAACGAAACCGGCGCCGCGCTCCGCCGATACCGCGCTGGCCGCCGACCTCCCCAGCGGCACCTTCGAGAGCCTGCGCGGACGCCTGATGGCGCCGATTTCCGGCACCGTCGGCGCCCGCTTCGGCGCCAAGCGCGCCGACGGCCCGGTATGGAAGGGCATGTTCTTCAAGGCGCCGGAGGGCACCGACGTGCGCGCCATCGGCCCGGGCCGGGTCGTGCATGCGGCATGGATGCGCGGCTGGGGCAACATGATCATCGTGAACCATGGCGGCGAATACCTGTCCATCTATGGGTTCAATGAAACGCTGCTGAAGCACGTGGGCGATGCGGTCAAGGCCGGCGAAGTCATTGCGAGCGCAGGCAGTACCGGCGGTAACGGCGAATCGGGTCTATACTTTGAGCTCAGGCATCTGGGCAAACCGATCGATCCCGCCGGCTGGGTCAAATTCTAGGAACAGGCATGGGCAACAAACTCAAGAATCTCGGTCTGGTCGGTATCGGCATGGTGGCCGGCGTCGCCGCCTCGGTCCAGTTCTCCGCGATGGCGCAAAAAGGCGCCGCGCAGTCGGCGCAGTCAGCCATTGATGCGCCGCTGCCGCTGGACGAACTGCGCCAGCTGGCCGACGTCTATGGCCTGATCAAGAGCGATTACGTGGAGCCGGTGCAGGACAAGAAACTGCTGTCCGACGCCATCGCCGGCATGGTCGGTTCGCTCGATCCGCACTCGGTCTACCTCGACGAGAAGGACTTCGCCGAAATGCGCGAGACAGTCGAGGGCAAGTTCGTCGGCGTCGGCGTCGAAGTGGCGATGGAAGACGGCTACGTGAAAATCGTCTCGCCGATCGAGGACACGCCCGCTTTCAAGGCCGGCATCAAGGCCGGCGACCTGATCACCCGCATCGACAACGTGCCGGTCAAGGGCCTGAGCCTCGACGAAGCGATCTCGCGCATGCGCGGCGAGCCGCACAGCAAGGTCTTGCTGACCATTGCCCGCCGCGGCGCCGACCTGCCCTGGGTGGTGCCGGTCGAGCGCCAGGAAATCCGCGTGGCCAGCGTCAAGGCGAAACTCGTCGAGCCGGGCTATGCCTGGCTGCGGATCAGCCAGTTCCAGGAAGAGACCGTCGACGAGCTGGCCGAGAAGCTCAAGGGCCTGTATGCCCAGAACCCCAACATCAAGGGCCTGGTGCTCGACCTGCGCAACGATCCGGGCGGCCTGCTGCCGAGCGCGATCGGCGTGTCGGCCGCCTTCCTGCCGCAGAACGAAGTCATCGTCTCGACCAAGGGGCAATTGCCGGAATCGAACGCCACCTTCTACGGCCGGCGCGACTACTATGCCCGTCCGGGCGCCGACCCGCTGGGCAAACTGCCGGCGGCGCTGAAAACCGTGCCGATGGTGGTGCTGGTGAATACCGGCTCGGCCTCGGCCTCGGAAATCGTCGCCGGCGCCCTGCAGGACTACAAGCGCGCCATCGTGATGGGCAGCCAGACCTTCGGCAAGGGCTCGGTGCAGACCCTGCGCCAGCTGACCGAGAACACGGCCGTGAAACTGACCACGGCGCGCTACTACACGCCGAAGGGCCGTTCGATCCAGGCGCGCGGCATCGTCCCCGACATGAAGGTCGACGAGACCGCCGACGGCGACGGCCTGAACGCCCTGCGCGTGCGCGAAGCCGACCTCGACCATCACCTGTCGAACGAGGGCGAAGCCAAGTCGGTCGGCAAGAACGGCAGCGTCAGCGCAAAGCGTGACGAACTGGAAGAGGAACAGCGCACCCTCGCCATGCTGAAGAATGCGGCGCCGCCCGAGTTCGGCGGCAAGGACGACTTCCAGCTGAGCCAGGCCATCAACCACTTCAAGGGTTTACCGGTCAAGCTCGCCAAGGCCGACCCGCTCGACGACGCGCCGGCTCCGGCCAAGCTGCCGGGCACCGAACAAAAGCCGGCCGAGGTGAAGAAGTAATCGATGGACGACCGCCAGCTGCTGCGTTATTCGCGCCATATCCTGCTTGACGAGGTCGGCATCGAAGGGCAGGAAAGGGTGCTGGATTCCCGTGCGCTGATTGTCGGCGCCGGCGGGCTCGGCTCGCCGGCCGCGCTCTACCTGGCGGCCAGCGGCGTCGGCCGCATCACCCTGGTCGACGACGACGAAGTCGATCTCACGAACCTGCAGCGCCAGGTCATGCACACGACCGCCCGCGTCGGCCAGGCGAAGGTCGAGTCCGGCCGCGAGGCCCTGCGCCAGATCAATCCCGACATCGAGGTCCATGCCTTGCGCGAGCGCGTGGCCGGCGAGCGCCTGCGCGAACTGGTGGCCGCCAGCGATGTCGTACTCGACTGCAGCGACAACTTCGCCACCCGCCAGGCCGTCAACCGCGCTTGCGTGGCGGCCGGCGTGCCGCTGGTGGCCGGGGCCGTGATCCGCTTCGACGGCCAGGTCTCGGTGTTCGACGTGCGCGACCCGGCTTCGCCCTGCTATGCCTGCCTGTTCCCGGAAGACAGCCGCTTCGAGGACGTGGCCTGCAGCAGCATGGGCGTGTTCGCGCCCCTGGTGGGCGTGATCGGCGCCGTGCAGGCGGCCGAGGCCCTGAAACTGCTGGCGGGCTGCGGCCAGCCGCTGGTGGGGCGCCTGCTGATGCTGGACGGCCGCCGCATGGAGTGGACCGAGGTGAAGGTCGGACGCGATGCCGGCTGCCCGGTCTGCGCTGCGCGGCCGGGGCGCACTGCCGGCTTGCCGGCAGTGCCGTAGTGTTTCTACTCGCTTACAATTGTAAAGTCTCGCGGGTGACGGTATAACGTCATTCGGCCTTATACTAGTTCGCTTGTTTCCGACTTTTTGACCACCAACCATCATTATTTTATGCAGAACATTTCGCATCGCATGCAGCGGCGCCGCCAGGGCGGCTTCACCCTCGTCGAGATCATGGTCGTCGTGGTCATCATCGGCATTCTCGGCATGCTGGTCGTGCCCAAGCTGCTGGGCCGTACCGGCGAAGCGCGCGTGACCGCCGCCCGCACCGACATCGCGACCCTGATGCAGGCCCTCAAGCTGTACAAACTCGACAACCAGCGCTACCCGACCACCGAACAGGGCCTGACGGCGCTGGTCCAGAAGCCGACCACCGGCCCGGCCGCCAACGGCTGGAAAGAAGGCGGCTACGTCGAAAAGCTGCCGAAGGACCCGTGGGGCAACAATTACCAGTACCTGCAGCCGGGCCTGCACGGCGAGATCGACGTGTTCTCGCTGGGCGCGGACGGCCAGCCGGGCGGCGCCGGCGAAGATGCCGACGTCGGCTCCTGGGACAAATAAACGCAACAACCACCTCAGCCGCCGATGACCGCGCTACAGCGCCCCGGGCTGCCGGCCCGCGGCTTCACTCTCGTGGAAATCATGGTGGTGATGGTCATCATCGGCATCACGCTGGGGCTGGCGTCGCTGAATGCGATCCCGAGCCCGCGCCAGGGCCTGCAGGACGAGGCCCAGCGCCTGACCCTGCTGCTGCAGCTGGCGCGCGACGAGGCGATCGTGCGCAACCGCCCGGTCACCTTCGAAGCGACACCCGAGCACTATCGCTTCCTGGTGCGCAACGAGACGCGCTGGGTGCAGATCGGCGGCGAAGACGATCTGTTGCGCGAGCGCGAATTCAAGAACGGTCCGCTGACCCTGCTGCTGGACCCGGCCAGCGCCGGCACCGTCAACCCGCTGCGCATCACCTTCGGCCGCGAACCCGTCGACAAGCCCTTCGTGCTGGTGCTGGCGACCGGCGGCAACCGCGTCGCCATCCGCGCCGACGGCGTCGGCCACTTCACGGTCGAATGAGGCGACCATGACGACGATGCGTTTCCGCTCCCCCGGTTTCACCCTGCTCGAGGTGCTGGTGGCGCTGGTCATCGTCGGCACCGCCCTCGGCGCCGGCCTGCGCGCGGTCGGCAGCCTGACCGCCAACAGCAGCGGCCTGCGGACCTCGATGATGGCCACCTGGTCGGCCGAGAACCGCCTCGTGCAGATCCGCCTGGGCAAGGAATTCCCGGAAATCGGCAAGCGCGGCTTCGACTGCCCGCAGGGCGACCTGCACCTGGTCTGCCAGGAAGAAGTGTTCGCCAGTCCGAACCCACGTTTGCGCCGCGTCGAAGTCTCCGTTTTCGACATCGAAAATCCGAACCGGCGCATCGTCAAACTGGTCCAACTCGTGCTGAGGCCGCGTCTATGAAGATGACTCGGCATCGTGGTTTCACCCTGGTCGAACTGCTGGTGGCGATCAGCATCCTCGCGATCGTCGCCGTGCTCGGCTGGCGCGGGCTGGACGGCATCATCCGCGCGCGCGTGGCCCTGACCAACCAGATGGAAACCACGCGCGGCATGCAGCTGGCCTTCGCCCAGATGCAGAGCGACTGCGAGCACATCGCCGGACGCGACGTGCTCGACCGCCGTCCTTACCTGCTGACCGGGACCGACCGCTTCACCCTGGTGCGCGAAGTGTTCATCGAAAGCCAGCCTTCGCGCCTGCAGGTGGTGGCCTACCGCATCGTCAACGGCGTGCTGGTGCGGCGCGAGTCGCCGGGCGTGCGCGACCTGAACCAGCTCGACGGGCTGTGGCAGGCCGCGGTCAGCGACACCGACACCAGCGGCGCCGTGGCGCTGCAGTCGGGCGTCGCCGGGATGCAGGTCATGACCTGGGAAAACCGCGCCTGGCGCCAGGCGACCAGCGCGGGGAATGCGCAAACCGCGGGCGCGGCGGCCGCCGCCAACGCCGCGCAGGCCCAGCAGCCGGATCCGAATACCGTGCCGCTGCCGCCCACCGGGCTGCAGGTGGCGCTGCAGGCCCAGGGGCAGCAAGTGCCGATGACCAAGTCTTTCCTGCTGGGGGAACCATGAGGCGGCCAGGTTTCAAGGGGACGCGCGAACGCGGGGTGGCCGTGATCACCGCGCTGCTGCTGACCACGCTGGCGATTTCCATCGTCGCCAGCCTGTTCTGGCAGCAGCAGGTGCAGGTGCGCTCGATGGAAAACCAGCGGCTGCACCTGCAGACCAAGTGGATCCTGCGCGGCGCCCTCGACTGGGCCAGTCTGGTGCTGTTCCAGGACGGCCTCGACCACCGCGATTACACGGCGCTGGACCAGGTGTGGGCGACGCCGCTGGCGGAAACCCGGCTCGACCAGTACATCGAGCGCGAGCGGGTCGAAGGAGAAAATTTCGAAGCGACCTTGTCGGGTAACATCGTCGACGCTTCCTCGCGTTACAATTTGCGCAATCTGGCCGACCGGGGACAGCCGAACATGGAGCAGGCCGAAGTTTTCGGACGCCTGCTGCGCAATCTGCAGATGGATCAGCAACTGGCGGGGCGGGTTGCCGCCTTCGTGGCAGCGGGCCAGCCGCTCGAAGAGGCAACGCCGGAAGGCGGCGCACCGTCCGGCGGCCAGGGCGCCCAGGGTGAACAGGGCAGCCAGGGGCAGGATGGCCAAAGCCAGGGCAGCCAGGGGCAAGGCAGCCAGGGCGTCGGGGGGCTGCCGAGCGGCGGCGCCCTGCCACGGGTCGCCCGCAGCAGCGTTGCCGGTTCGCCGATGAAGTTCCTGGCGGTGGACGATCTGCTGACGGTGCCGGGCTTCACGCCGGCCATGGTCGAGCGCCTGCGCCCGTTCGTGATCGTGCTGCCGGACGTGACACCGGTAAATGTCAACACGGCGCCGGCCGAGGTCCTGGCCGCGCTGGTGCCGAACATGTCGGTGTCGGAAGCGAATTCGCTGGTTGTGCGGCGGCAGCGCGCGGCCTGGCGGGACATGAATTACTTTCAGGCGGAAATCGGCGAGGGCAGGCCGATCACGCCGGGCTCGGCGGGCGTGAGGAGCGACTGGTTCCTGGTGAGCAGCCGCATCCGCCTGGACCGCGCCGCCCTGGATGCCGAGGCGCTGATCCATCGCTATCCGACCCTGATTGCCGGGGGTGGGACCAAAGTGGAGTGGATCCGCCAATATTAAAAAGAGCGGCTGACAAAGCCGCGGGGCTCTACAAGAAAGAGAGACGGTTTGACTACACTCTATATACGGCATCCGGCCCGCGCGGAAGGCGAGCATGCGCTGAGCCGCTTCGCCCTCGTCAACGACGGCGGCGTCATCGAGCAGCAGGGCGAAGGCCCGCTGCGCAACCTGGGCGACCTGGTGGGCGGCAACCGCGTCGTGCTGCTGCTGGCCGGCGCCGACGTCAACCTGCTGCAGGTAGCGGCGCCGCCGCTGACCGGCGCGCGCCTGAAAGCGGCGCTGCCGGGCCTGGTCGAAGAACACATCCTTGGCGACCCGCTCGACCACGTGCTGGTGGCCGCGCCGCAGCAGCCGGACGAGAGCCGGCCGATCGCCGTGGTCGACCGCGACTGGCTGGAAGCCATCGTGCGCAGCCTGCTGGTGCAGGGTGCGCGTTCGGTGGCCGCGGTGCCGGCCCAGCTCTGCCTGCCGCTGCAGCCGGGCAGCGTCTCGGCCGCGATCCAGGGTGTGGAACTGACCCTGCGCCAGGGCCTGTTCCAGGGCTTCGGCCTGGCGCTCGACGCCGCCCCGGCGGTGGTGCTGCAGACCGCCCGCGCTTTTTCCGGCGACGCCCCGCTGGTGCTGTACGTGCCGCCGTCCCAGCTCGGCGAGTACCAGGCGATCGCGCTCGACGCCGGCCCCGGCATCAGCTTCGAGGCCGACGACTGGGCGCACTGGATCGCCGGTTCGAAGAGCACCGCGCTCGACCTGGTGAGCGGCCTCGGCGCCGCCGGCACCCAGCCGCGCGACTGGGGCCGCTGGCGCTGGCCGCTGCGCCTGGTGCTGCTGGCAGTGGCGGTCAACCTGATCGGCCTGAACGTCGAGTGGCTGCGCCTGAAGCGCGAAGCCGAGACCGTGCGCCAGTCGATGACCCAGACTTTCCGTTCCGTGTATCCGAACCAGACCACGATCCTGGACCCGGTGGCCCAGATGCGCCAGAACATCGCGCGCGCCCGCGCCAACACCGGCGAAGTCGCGCCCGACGAATTCACCTGGATGGCGTCGGCGTTCGGCGAAGCTACGCGTTCGCTCGGACGTCAACCCGGCATTGCGTCAATTGAATACCGCGAACGTGCACTCTCGGTCAAAGTCAAACCCGAAACCGTCGACCCTGGTTTGACGGGCCAGCTGCGCAGCGCCCTCGCTGCACGCAACATGAGCCTCGAAGAAGCCGCGCCGGGCAGCTGGGTGATCCGCAGCACAGGAGCCAAGCAATGAGTCTCGCCACCACCATCGCCCAATACCGCGAACGCGCCAACGCCATGTGGCTCACGCGCACCGAACAGGAGCGCCGCTTCCTGGCCGTCGGCGGCGCCGTCGTGCTGCTGGCGCTGCTCTACCTGGTCCTGGTCGACCCCGCCGTCGAAGGCCGCGCCCAGTTGCGCCGTTCGCTGCCGCAGCTGCGCCAGCAGGCCGCCGAGCTGCAGGCCATGGCCCAGGAAGCGGGCCGGCTGTCGGCCGCGCCGGCCGCAGCGGTCGCGCCATTGACCCGCGAAACCGTGAACACCAGCCTCAGCGGCCGCGGCCTGACGCCCCAATCGCTGTCGATGACGGGCGAGTACATCAAGCTGCAACTGAATAACGTGTCCTTCGCCAACCTCGCCACCTGGCTCGACGAGCAGCGCCGCGCCAACCGTGTGCTGGTGCAGGACGCCATCGTCACCGCCCTGCCGGCCGCCGGCCAGGTCGACGCCAGCCTGACGCTGCGTCAGAACACCGGCGCCACCCAATGAAGCGTGCGTTGCTGTGGGCCGGCCTGACCGCGCTCGCGGTCGCCGTCACGGTCCTCGTGTTCCTGCCCGCCGCCTGGCTGGGCCCGATGGTCGAGCGTCAGACCGGCGGGCGTTTGACTCTGGGGGATGCGCAGGGTACGCTGTGGCGCGGCTCAGCCTTCGTGGGCGGCGCCCCGGGCGAGGGCGGCGCCGTCACGCCGCTGCTGCCGGGCCGTTTCAGCTGGCGCCTGTCGCCGCTGGTGCTGTTCGGCCAGGTGAGCATGGAGCTGGCCAACGACAAGGCGCTGGCGCAGCCGGTGCGCGTCTCCGGCAGCTGGTCGCAGTGGCAGGTCAGCGCCGGCGAACTGCTGCTGCCGGCCGAGGGCCTGGCCGGCCTCGGAGCGCCGCTGAACACGCTGGCGCCGTCGGGTGCGATCAAGCTGTCCTGGAACCTGCTGGACATCGCGCGCCAGGGCCAGGCGGTGGCCGTAACGGGCCGGACCGTGCTGTCGCTGACCGACATGGGTTCGCGCATGAGCCCGATCAAACCGCTGGGCAGCTACGAGATGGCGATGGACTGGCGCGGCCAGCGCGCCGATCTGGTTTTGCGCACCGTGCGTGGCGCGCTTTTGCTCTCTGGTAGTGGTAATCTGGAAAATGGTCGTCTGCGCTTTTCGGGCCAGGCGCAAGCGGCTGAAGGCTATGAAGACACGCTGGGCAACCTGCTCAATCTGCTGGGCCAGCGCCGAATGGTGAACGGCAAGAACATAATCGCATTAGAGTTCAGATAATGAAAAACACCCACCGTAGCACCCTGCAAACCCCGTCGCTGCGCCGTATCGCAGCCAGCGTCATGCTGTGCTGCACCGTCCTCGGCGCGGTTCCGCCCCTGCCTGCGTATGCCCAGGAAGGCAACGGCGGCGCCGCACTGAACTTCGTCAACGCCGACATGGAATCGGTGATCAAGGCGGTTGGTCATTACACCGGCATGACCTTCATCATCGACCCGCGCGTGAAGGGGACGCTGACCCTGGTGTCGGAGCGCACCCTCAGCAAGGCCCAGGCCTTCGCCCTGCTGACCTCGGCGCTGCGCCTGCAGGGCTATGCGGTGGTCACCGGCGACGGCTATGCCAAGGTGGTGCCGGAAGCCGAAGCCAAGCTGCAGGCCTCGCCGACCCAGGTCGGCACCAACGGCGCCAGGGCGCGCGGCGACCAGGTCGCGACCCAGGTCTACCGCCTGCAGCACGAATCGGCGGCCAACCTGACCGCCGTGCTGCGTCCGCTGATCTCGCCGAACAACTCGATCATGGCCGACCCGGGCAACAACAGCCTGGTCGTCACGGATTACGCCGACAACCTGCGCCGCCTGTCGAAGATCATCGCCGCGCTCGACGCGCCGTCCACCGGCGACCTCGACGTGGTCCCGATCCGCAACGGCATCGCCAGCGACGTCGCGGCCCTGGTGACGCGCCTGATGGAACCGAGCCCGGGCGGCGACTCCGGCCGCGTGACCGTGCTGGCCGACCCGCGCACCAATGCGGTGGTGGTGCGCGCGCCGTCGGCCGCGCGCGCCAACATGGCCAAGAGCCTGATCGCCAAGCTCGACCAGCCGACCACGGAAATGGGCAACATCCACGTGGTCTACCTGAAGAATGCCGACGCCAGCAAGGTCGCGCAGACCCTGCGCGCGGTGGTCTCGCAGGACGCCTCGGCGGTGCCGGTGCAGCAGCAGGGCACGGCCGGCGGCTCGATCCAGTCCGGCAGCAATACTGGCGGTGCGGGCGGCCTCGGCCAGCAGGGCCAGCAGAGCAGCGTCGGCGCGGGCGGCACCGGCGGCACCTTCGCCCAGCAGAGCCAGGCCACGGCGGCCGGCGGCGGCGGCGGCCAGGGCTCCGGCTTCATCCAGGCCGACGCCTCGACCAACAGCCTGATCATCACCGCGCCGGACGCGATCTACCGCAACCTGCGCTCGGTCATCGACCAGCTCGACGTGCGCCGCGCCCAGGTCTATATCGAGGCGCTGGTGGTCGAGGTCACCTCGAACGACGCCGCCGAGTTCGGCGTGCAGTGGATCGGCCTGACCGGCGACGACGCCAGCAAGTACCGCGTCGGCGGCCTGCAGTCCTTCAGCGTCGGCGGCAACAGCAACAACATCGTCAACCTGGCCTCGGCCGCGGTGCAGGGCATCGGCGGCGCCAGCGCCGGCGCCACGACCTCGACCACGATCCCGAACCCGACCGGCCTGTCGATCGGCCTGTTCCGCCAGGTCAACGGCCAGCTCGGCCTGGGCGCGATCGCCCACCTGCTGGACAGCACGGGCAAGGCGAACATCCTGTCGACACCGAACATGATCACGCTGGACAACGAACTGGCGACGATCAAGGTCGGCCAGAACATCCCGATCATCACCGGTTCGTTCACCACCGGCGCCAGCGGCGCCAGCAACCCCTTCCAGACCGTCGACCGCAAGGACGTCGGCCTGCTGCTTAAAGTGCGGCCGCAGATTTCGGAAGGCGGTACCATCAAGCTGGCGATCTACCACGAGAACTCGGGTATCGACACCTCGGTCACGAACTCGGGCGGCATCATCACCACCGTCCGCGCCATCGAAAGCAATGTGCTGGCCGACGACGGCCAGATCATCGTGCTGGGCGGCCTGATCTCGGACGACGAAACCGAGAACCAGGAAAAAGTGCGCGGCCTGGGCGACATCCCCGTCATCGGCAACCTGTTCAAGTACCGGACCCGGACCCGCGCCAAGCGCAACCTGATGGTCTTCCTGCGCCCGATCGTCGTGCGCAGCAAGGAACAGAACGAGAGCATCTCGATGGACCGCTACCAGTACATGCGTGCGGCCGGGTCGAGCGCACAGCCGGTCGACAATACGATCCTGGTCCGCGACCTCGGCGCGCCGCTGCTGCCGCCATTAACCAATGGCCAGCCGCCAGCGAACAGCGGCATGGCCACGATGCCGCCGCCGGCGCCGCTCGCGCCGCGTCCGGGCGCCGCCACGGGAACGGGCACGACCCAGCCTTTGCCGAATGGACTGCGTTCGCAGCCGCGCACCGAGCCGGAATACCGCCCGGTACAGCCGGAATACCGGCCGGCATCGCCGAACCGGAATTGATCGATCATGAATAATCTCTTGCCCTATGCCTTCGCCCGCGACTACGGGGTGCTGGCGCGTTCCAACGGCGACCCGGGGCAGGCCGTCGAAGTGCTGGTGTCGAACGCGACCAAACCGGCGGCGATCGCGGAAGTCTCGCGCCGCTTCGGCCGCATCGCCCTGCACCGCATGGAGCGCGCGGAGTTGGAGGCCGCGATTGCCGCCGCCTACGCGAATGCCGGCGGCGACGCCTCCCAGGTGGCCGACGAGTTCGATGCCGACCTGGATCTGACCAAGCTGCTGCAGGACGTGCCGGCCATCGAAGACCTGCTCGAATCCTCGGACGACGCCCCGGTCATCCGCATGATCAATGCGCTGCTGACCCAGTCGCTGCGCGAAGGCGCTTCGGATATCCACATCGAACCCTTCGAGCAGACCTCCGTGGTGCGCTTCCGCATCGACGGCGCGCTGCGCGACATCGTGCGTCCGCGCAAGGCCATCCACGCTTCGCTCATTTCCCGTATCAAGATCATGAGCCAACTGGACATCGCCGAGAAACGCCTGCCGCAGGACGGCCGCATCACCCTGCGGGTGGGCGGCAAGCCGGTCGACGTGCGTGTCTCGACCTTGCCGACCGGCCACGGCGAGCGCGCAGTGCTGCGTCTGCTCGACAAGGAAGCGGGCCGCCTCGACCTCAGCCACCTGGGCATGAGCGAAGGCTTGCTGCCGCAGTTCGACAAGATGATCAACCAGCCGCACGGCATCGTGCTGGTAACGGGCCCGACCGGTTCCGGTAAAACCACGACCCTGTATGCCGCGCTGTCGCGCCTGAACGCGTCGACCACCAACATCATGACGGTGGAAGACCCGATCGAATATGACCTGGCCGGCATCGGCCAGACCCAGGTCAATGCCCGCATCGACATGACCTTCGGCAAGGCCCTGCGCGCGATCCTGCGTCAGGACCCGGACGTGATCATGATCGGCGAGATCCGCGACCTCGAAACCGCGCAGATCGCGGTGCAGGCTTCGCTCACCGGCCACCTGGTGCTGGCGACCCTGCACACCAACGATGCGGCCTCGGCCGTGACCCGTCTGCTGGACATGGGCATCGAGCCGTTCCTGTTGTCTTCAAGCCTGCTGGGCGTGATGGCGCAGCGCCTGGTCCGTAAACTCTGCCCGTATTGCAAGAAGCAGGAGAGCAACGGCCAGTGGGTGGCGGTCGGCTGCGACCGTTGCGGCCACACCGGCTACCACGGCCGGGTCGGCGTCTACGAACTGCTGGAGACGAACGAGCAGATCCGCGCACAGATCCACAACCAGGTGTCGGAAGCCGAGATCCGCGACGCCGCACTGCGCTCCGGCATGCGCACCATGCACGACGACGGCGAGCGCTGGGTACGCGAAGGCGTCACCACCGAAGCCGAGCTGTTGCGCGTGACGAAGGCTGCCTGATGCCGGCCTTCCGCTACGAAGCCGTCGATACCGGCGGCGTGACCCGCAAGGGGGTGTTGAACGCCGACAGCCCGCGCGCCGCGCGCGCCGACCTGCGCCTGCAGGGCCTGACGCCGCTGGCGGTCGAGGCCATCGCGGCCCAGGTCGACGAGAGCGGGGCGGCGCGCTCGCGCGGTTTCGGCGAGCGCCTGTCGCAGGTCGAGCTGGCCCTGTTCACGCGCCAGCTGGCCAGCCTGCTGGAAGCCGGACTACCGCTCGAGCAGGCCTTCACGGCCCTGCTGGAACAGGCCGAGCGCGCCTACATGCGCGACCTGATCGCCT
>CAJYXO010000181.1 GCA_913778765.1 uncultured Massilia sp.
CGGCGCTGGCCGCGGCGCTGAAGAACGGCGTCATCGCCGGCGCCGGCTTCGACGTCCTCAGCAAGGAGCCGCCGGCGCCCGAGAATCCGCTGCTGCACCTGAACCTGCCGAATTTCGTCCTGACCCCGCACGTGGCCTGGGCCAGCAGCGGCGCGATGCAGACCCTGGCCGAGATGCTGGTCGATAACATCGACGCCTGGGCCGCCGGCACGGCCAAGAATCTCGTATGAGCGCTGCAGGCGCCAGTTGGCAAGCACATGGCCTTGAGCGGGACTGGCAAGGAACACTTCGTGCGCTGGCTGACCCTGTTCAGGATGACCGCGATCGAGGTGTTCGGCGTCGATGGCGCCGGCCCCGCGCTGCTGGTGGCGAACCGGATTGCGAGTAGTTTGCAGCTGGGGTTCTTTGGCGAGATTCAGGTAGCGGTCTGACGGTCTGCCGCCGCGGCAGGTTCCAGACCCGACGCCGCCCGCAACGGCAAATCGAGCACGAACGCCGTCCCCTCGCCCACCCCGCTCTCCACCCTGATCGTCCCGCCCAGCAGCGTCGTGACGATGTTGTAGGCAATATTCAACCCCAGCCCGGTCCCGCCCCGCCCCATCCGCGTGGTGAAGAAGGGATCGAAAATCCGCGACAGATGCTCGGCCGGCACGCCCCGTCCATCGTCGCGGAAAGTGATCCGCACCCGGTCCGTGCCGAGCCGGGCGGCGCCCAGCACCATGTGCCCGCCCGGTCCGTCGAAAGCGTGCAGCAGCGCGTTGTTGACGAAGTTGATCAGCACCTGGCCGAGCGGGCCGGGATAGCTGTCCATCACGATGCCCGGCTCGACCTGCAGGGTCAGCAGATGACCGCCGCGCCGCACCTGGTTCATGATGGTGGCGGCGATTTCCTGGCTGGCCTGGGCCAGGTCGAAGCGGCGGCGCTGGGTGCTGGCCTGGTCGACCGAGACCTGCTTGAAGCTGTTCACCAGTTCGGCCGCCGCGTACAGGCTGCGCTGGATCAGCGCGCTCGATTCGCTGGCCGCCGCGATCCAGCCTTCGAGGTCCGACTTCTTCAGGTTCGCCTGGGCGAAACGGGCCGCCAGCTGGTCGGTCTTTTCCTGCAGGGTGCTGGCCATCAGCAGGCTGTTGCCGATCGGGGTGTTCAGTTCGTGGGCAACGCCGGCCACCAGCGAACCGAGCGAGGCCAGCTTTTCGTGCGCCGCCAGCTGGGCCTGGGTTTCCTTGAGCTGGCGGTAGGCGCTGGCGTTGTCGAGGGCGACGCCGAGGTAGGCGGCGAGGGTGCTGAGCATGTCGAGCTGCACGTGCTGGTAGGCGTGGCGCGCGCGGCTCTGCACGCACAGCACGCCCAGCGCGCGGGTGCCGAGCAGCACCGGCACGCAGATCAGGGAGGCCGGCGGCTGCGCGCCCGCCGGCTCGTCGATCTCGCCGATCCAGCGCGCGGCGTCCGTTTCGAGGTCGTCGAGCAGGATTTCCTCGCCGTTCTCGAAGCAGCGCCGGGACAACGCCAGCGCACGCTTGCTGCAGGTGGCCGACAAGGCGGTGCGGGCGCCGTCCTTCATCACGAAGGGATAATCGAGACGGCCGTCGCCGCGGCCCACGCCGATCACGAACACGTCCACCTCCATCAGCTGGCGCACCTGGCGGTACACCTTGTCCATGATGGTTTCGCTGTCCAGGTTGGCGGTCAGCTCGCGGCCGATGTCCGACAGCAGCGCGATGTTGCGGCGGGCCTGCAGCGCCGCCTCCTTCTGCTGCTCGGCCGCTTCCTTCTGCAGCACCAGTTCCGCGGTGCGGGCGCCGACCTGGCGCTCCAGCCTTTCGGTCTGCTGGACCAGCACCCGGATGCGCAGCCGGTAGATGGCGACGCCGATGCCGATCACGGTCAGCCCGGCCAGCAGCCGGAACCACCAGGTCATCCAGAACGGCGGCGCGATTTCGACGGCGATGCGCGCCGGGGCGTCGCTCCACAGGCCGTCCTTGTTGGCCGCGCGGACCTCGAACAGGTAGTGGCCCGGATCGAGGTTGGTGTAGGTGGCAAAGCGCTTGCCGGCGTCGGTTTCGGTCCAGTCCCGGTCGAAGCCCTGCAGGCGGTAGGCGAAGCGGTTGCTCTGCGGGTCGGCGTAGTGCAGCGCCGCGAATTCCAGGGTGAACTGGTTGTCGCGGTAAGGCAGCTCCACCCGCGGCGGCGCGCCGTTCGCTCCCTCCGTGTGCGGCAGGCGCGAACGGTTCTGCACCAGGAAGCCGGTGATCACGGGCTGGGCCGGATAGGGATTGTCGCGCACGGCGTCGGGCATGAAGGAGGTCATGCCGTTGGCGCCGCCGAAATGCAGCTCGCCGTCGGCGCCGCGCGCGGCCGAGCCGACGAAATAGCTGCCGTCGATCAGGCCGTCCTTGGCGCTGTAATTCTTGTACTCGCCGCTGGCCGGGTCGACGCGGGTCAGGCCCGCGGTGGTGCTGACCCACAGTTCGCCGCGGCCGTCTTCCAGGATCGCGCCGATCGGCACCGGCTCGCGCGAGGACGTGACCGGGAAATAGCGGAACACGGTGCGGCCGCCGGCGTCGCGCTCCATGCGGTGCAGGCCGGCGGCGGTGCCGACCCATATCTCGCCGCGCGCCGACTGGTACAGATAATAGACGCGGTTGTGGCGCAGCGTGGCCGGGTCCTTCTCGTCGTAGCGGAAGTGGCTGAAGGTGCCGCTGGCGCGGTCGAAGCGCTCGAGGCCGTTCTCGGTGCCGATCCAGACCGTCCCCTCGCGGTCTTCGAGCAGGCTGAAGCAGTAGTTTTCGCCGAGGCTGGACGGATCGAGCGGATCGTGGCGCCAGCTGCTGAGGACGTGGCCGTCCGGGTCGAGCAGGAACAGGCCGCCGCGGGTCGCCGCCCACAGGTTGCCGGCGCGGTCGAGCATCAGGTCCTGCACGAAGTTGGCGGCCGAGTCCTTTCCCAGCGCCACCGTGGTGAAGCGGCCGCCGGCGGCATCGCGCCAGGACAGCCCGGTCGGCGAACCGACCCACAGGCGTCCGCGCCCCGGCTGCAGGGCGGTGATGGTGTCGTCCGGCAGGCTGCCGCGCCGATCCGGGTCGTGGCGGATGCGCTCGGCACGTCCGCTGATGGGTTCGAGGTGGACCAGGCCGGCGCCGGTGGTGCCGAGCCACAGCCGGCCGTCGGCGCCGGCGGCGATGGCCCGGATCTTGCGGCTGGGGCTGGCCAGCTGTCCGCTTCGCTCGCCCTGCTCGCCCGGCAGCAGCGTGAAGCGGCCGAAGCCGCCGCTGGCGAGGTCGGCGCGGTTCAGGCCGCCGAACTGGGTGCCGACCCACAGCGTGCCGGTGCGGTCGACCCGGACCGAGCTGACCTGGCTGTCCGACAGGCTGTGACGGTCGAGCGGCGTACTGGTGTAGCCGACGAAGCGCTGGCTGGCGGGATCGCGCCACTTCAAACCGTCGAGGTCGGTTCCGACCCAGAGATTGTTGCCGGCGTCGTGGTAGAGCGTGATCACGCCGGCTTCGCCCAGCCCCTCGTCGGCGCCGACGTGGCGGCGTTGCGGCTGGCCGTCGCCGGTGCGCCAGGCATCCAGGCCGGCCGCGGTGCCGATCCACAGCTCGCCGTTCTGGCCCCTCGACAGCGACAGCACCGCATTGCGCTTGGGGCCGCCGTGCGGGTCGACGTCGTAGTGGTCGAAGCTGGCGGCGCCGGCCGGCAGGTGGTCGATGCCGACCCCGGTGCCGACCCACAGGCCGCCGCGCCCGTCCGGCGCCAGCGCGCTGACGCGGTCGTCGCGCAGGCTGCCCGGGTCGCCGGCATCGTGGCGGAAGGCGCGGAAGCGTCCGCTGGCGATGTCGAGGTGGATCAGGCCCTCCCCGGTGCCGAGCCACAGGCCGCCGGCGCCGTCGCCGACGATCGCCGCCACCGCGCGGTTGCGCGCGATCCGCTCGCTGCCGGACACCAAGGGATAGCGCACGAATTTCTGGGTCGCTTCGTCGAAGCGGGCCAGTCCGCCGCGGGTGCCGAACCACAGCCGGCCCTCGTCGTCCTCGTAGGATGCCTGGACATAGTTGTCGGGCAGGCTGGCGGGATCGAGGGGATCGCTGCGGAACACGCGCATGCGGTAGCCGTCGTAGCGGTTCAGGCCGCCCTGGGTGCCGAACCACATGAAGCCGGCCCGGTCCTGGAGGATGGTCTTGACGGTTTCCTGCGCCAGGCCCTGCTCCAGGCCCAGGTGTTCGAAGCGCAGGCTGCGCGGTGCGCCGGCCTGTGCCGGTTCGCTGGCAAGAGATATCAGGACGCAGGCCGCGGCGGCGAGGAAAAAACGGAACATAGGCGGTTTTCCGGAGGACAGCCTTCAATCTACCAGAAGGGGTCTGCCATGTTGAGAAAAATTAAGACTTCCACATGGAGGATGGCGCTGCTATAATGACGGCTTGGGCGGCTGTAGCTCAGCTGGATAGAGTACTTGGCTACGAACCAAGGGGTCGTGGGTTCGATTCCTGCCAGCCGCACCAACTTATACCTCAGAGATGGCCTGGAAAGTTCTGCTTTCCAGGCCATTTTTGTTTTGGCCGCTGCCGGCCGCCTCCTGCGCAGCTGCGCGCGCGCTTTCGTGGGACTTTGCCAATCTTGCGAGTGCTGCTATAATGCGTGCCTCGGGCGGCTGTAGCTCAGCTGGATAGAGTACTTGGCTACGAACCAAGGGGTCGTGGGTTCGATTCCTGCCAGCCGCACCAGTTATA
>CAJYXO010000182.1 GCA_913778765.1 uncultured Massilia sp.
GAAGTGGCCGGCGCCGGCCAGAACGAAATCGGCACCAAGTTCTCGACCCTGGTCGAGCGCGCCGACTGGACCCAGACCATGAAGTACGTGATCTGGAACGTCGCCCACAGCTACGGCAAGACCGCCACCTTCATGCCGAAGCCGATGGCCGGCGACAACGGCTCGGGCATGCACGTGCACCAGTCGATCTGGAAGGACGGCAAGAACCTGTTCGCGGGCGACGGCTATGCCGGCCTGTCGGAAACCGCCCTGTACTACATCGGCGGCATCATCAAGCACGCCAAGGCCCTGAACGCGATCACCAACCCGGGCACCAACTCGTACAAGCGCCTGGTGCCGGGCTTCGAAGCCCCGGTCAAGCTGGCCTACTCGGCCCGTAACCGTTCGGCCTCGATCCGCATCCCGCACGTGGCGAACCCGAAAGGCCGCCGCATCGAGACCCGCTTCCCGGACCCGCTGGCCAACGTCTACCTGTGCTTCGCCGCGCTGCTGATGGCCGGCCTGGACGGCATCCAGAACAAGATCCACCCGGGCGAAGCCGCGACCAAGGACCTGTACCACCTGCCGCCGGAAGAGGACAAGCTGATCCCGACCGTCTGCTCGTCGCTGGAAGAGGCCCTGGACGCGCTGAACAAGGACCGCGAGTTCCTGACCCGCGGCGGCGTGTTCAGCGACAGCATGATCGATGCCTACATCGAGCTGAAGATGGGCGAAGTGCAGCGCATGCGCATGACCCCGCACCCGGCCGAATTCGACATGTACTACTCGTCGTGAGCGATCGCTGAGTTTGTGCCGCTGAGTGTATCCATGCGGTAACAAAAACGCGGAGAAAGCCGTCGGGCTCCTCCGCGTTTTTCATTTTTCCCGGCCCGATGCGGTATAGTCGATGGGTTCCCAACACTGACCCGATGCGAATGACAAGCAGAATCCTGCGCGCGTCCGCTGTCTTCCCGGTGCTCCTGGCCGCGCTGTTGCCGGCGGCCGGCGCCCAAGCCCAGTCCGTCGTCTACCGCTGCGTCGACAAGGAAGGCCGCGTGTTGTACACCGATACCAATGCCGGCAACTGCAAGGTGGTCGACTCGATCATCTCCGGCGCCATCTCGGCCCCGCCGGCGTCGAGCCGTCCGCCGGCCGCGACGATGCGCCAGGGCGCCGGCCGCGCCACGCCCACCGCCGCCAGCCCGGCCAGTTTCCCGCGCGTCGACAACGCCACCCAGCGCGCCCGCGACGACGACCGCCGCGAGATCCTCAACGAGGAACTGCGCGCGGAAGAGAAGAAGCTGGCCGACCTGAAACGCGACTTCAACAACGGCGAGCCCGAACGCCAGGGCAACGAGAAGAACTACGCCAAGTACCAGGAGCGCGTGGCCAACATGCGCGACGACATCGGCCGCGCCGAAAAGAACATTGAAGCGATCAAGCGCGAAATCGCGAATATCCGCTGACATGGCCGACCCCCTGCGCCCGCTCCAGGACCGCTTCGCCGGCCTCGACCTGCTGGCCGCCAGCGTGCTGGTGGCCGATGCCGCCGGCCTGGTGCGCTACGCGAACCCGGCCGCCGAACATCTGCTCGAAGTCTCGGTGAAGTCGCTGTCGCGCCAGACCCTGGCCGGCCTGTTCGCCAACGGCGACGAGCTGGACGCCCTGTGCAGGCAGGCGCTGGCGCACCGCTACGCCGACCTGCGCCAGGACCTGACCCTGCAGCGCAACGGCCGCGAGCCGCTGCACGTGCACGTCATGGTCAGCGCGGCCGGCGAAGGGGAGGTGGTGGTCGAGCTGCGCGAGAACGTCCAGCAGCTCAAGCTCGACCGCGAGGAGCGCATCCTCGACCAGAGCCAGGCCAACAAGGAGCTGATCCGCAACCTGGCCCACGAGATCAAGAATCCGCTGGGCGGCATCCGCGGCGCGGCGCAACTGCTCGAGCTGGAGCTGCCCGACCCGTCGCTGCGCGAGTACACGCAGGTCATCATCAAGGAAGCCGACCGCCTGCAGACCCTGGTCGACCGCCTGCTGGCGCCGCACCGCCGCCCGCACATCGTCGGCGACGTCAACCTCCACGAAGTCTGCGAGCGCGTGCGCAGCCTGGTGCTGGCGGAGTTCCCCGTCGGCCTGGCCATCAGGCGCGACTACGACGCCTCGATTCCCGAATTCCGCGGCGACAAGGAACAGCTGATCCAGGCCGTGCTGAACATCGTCCACAATGCCGCCCAGGCCCTGCGCCAGCGCATCCTTGCCGGCGACGCCGAGATCGTGCTGCGCACCAGGGTGGCGCGCCAGGTCACCCTGGCCAAGGTTCGTTACGGGCTGGCATTAGACTTGCATATCATCGACAATGGACCGGGCATCGCCCCCGAGATCCGCGACCGCATCTTCTATCCGCTCGTCTCCGGGCGCGAAGGCGGCAGCGGCCTCGGGCTGACGCTGGCGCAGACCTTCGTGCAGCAGCACCTGGGGCTGGTCGAGTGCGAAAGCCGGCCTGGACTGACGGACTTCCGTATCCTCATCCCCCTGCCATAAGCAGCGGGTGCAGTGCGGCCGCCGTCCAATGATGAACCTTCGCGGAAGCACTGGAACTACATGAAACCAATCTGGATTGTCGACGACGACGCATCGATCCGCTGGGTGCTCGAAAAAGCCCTGGCGCGCGAGAACCTCGCCACCCGGAGCTTTGCCAGCGGACGCGAGGCGCTGGCCGCCTTCGACAGCGATTCGCCGCAGGTGCTGGTGTCGGACATCCGCATGCCGGGCGAATCCGGGCTCGACCTGCTGGCCGCCGTCAAGGAAAAGCACCCGGGCCTGCCGGTCATCGTCATCACCGCCTTCTCCGACCTCGATTCCGCGGTCGCTTCCTTCCAGGGCGGCGCCTTCGAATACCTGGCCAAGCCCTTCGACATCGACAAGGCGGTGGCGCTGATCCGGCGCGCGCTGGAAGAAAGCCTGCGCGAAGCCAGCATCGACATCGCGCCCAGCGAGACGCCCGAGATCCTGGGCCAGGCGCCGGCCATGCAGGAAGTGTTCCGCGCGATCGGCCGCCTGTCGCAGTCGAACGTGACGGTCCTGATCACCGGCGAAAGCGGCACCGGCAAGGAGCTGGTGGCGCGCGCCCTGCACAAGCACAGCCCGCGCGCGCAGCAACCCTTCATCGCGCTGAACACGGCGGCGATCCCGAAGGACCTGCTGGAATCCGAACTGTTCGGCCACGAACGCGGCGCCTTCACCGGCGCGCAGGCGATGCGGCGCGGCCGCTTCGAACAGGCCGAGAACGGCACCCTGTTCCTGGACGAGATCGGCGACATGCCCTTCGATTTGCAGACCCGCCTGCTGCGCGTGCTGTCGGACGGCCACTTCTACCGCGTCGGCGGGCACCAGCCGGTGAAGGCGAACGTGCGCGTGATCGCCGCCACCCACCAGAACCTGGAACAGCGCGTGCGCGACGGCCTGTTCCGCGAAGACCTTTACCACCGCCTGAACGTGATCCGCCTGCGCCTGCCGTCGCTGCGCGAGAGAAGGGAAGACATCCCCATCCTGGTGCGCCATTTCCTGGTGCAGAGCGCACACCAGTTGGGCGTCGAGCCCAAGCGCCTGAGCGAGGAGGCGCAGCGTTTCCTCTCCAGCCTCGACTTGCCGGGCAATGTGCGCCAGCTGGAAAACCTGTGCAACTGGATCACCGTGATGGCGCCTGGCCAGACCGTCGAGGTCAAGGATTTGCCGCGCGACCTGACCCAGGCCCAGCCTGCGCCGCCGTCGACGACCGCTGCGGCGGGCGCGGCGGTGGCGGTGCCGGCGCCGACCGCCGGCCCGCTGCATGCCGACCCCGCGCCGGCCCCGGCGCCCGGCACCGACGGCTGGATCGGCCTGCTGGAGCTGCAGGCCGCGCGCATGCTGTCCGACGGCCAGATCGAAGTGATGGACGTGCTGGGCCGGCAGTTCGAATCGGCGCTGATCCGCACGGCGCTCAAGTACACGCATGGGCGCAAGAACGATGCGGCGATCCGGCTGGGGATCGGGCGGAACACGATCACGCGGAAGATTGCGGAATTGGGGATCGATGGGGCGAAGGACGAATAGCTGCTGGAGGGGGGGATACGGCAGACCCCGCTGGCTACAATCGTCAATTTCGGTGTTTTTCGCAAACTAGGTGCGGTAGCGCACCTACTTTGGCGTGCAACGCGTTTTACTATTCGTTGCCTCAAAGAAAGGAAAACATCATGCAAGCCGCGGCTGTCGATCACCAGTTGAACCGAAATTACCGTTATGCCAACCACCTCATGATCGGCGTCCTGTGGGGCCTGTTCGTCATGGGGCTCGCCCTCGCCGGCCTGCACGATACCCTGGCCTGGGCGCGGGCCGTCGGCCTGCCGGCGGCGGCGCTGCCGACGCTCGTGCTGACGGTCATGCCCGATGCGCGCGCGGGCCGCGTCGCGGTCGGCGTCGCGTTCATGGTGTTCTGCGCGCTCCACATCCACCAGGCGATGGGCCGCACCGAAGTCCACTTCGGCATCTTCGCCCTGCTGGCCTTCCTGCTCTGCTACCGTGACTGGCTGGTCATCATCGCGGCGGCCGCGACGGTGGCGCTGCACCACATTACCTTCAATTACCTGCAGGCGCTGGGCTATCCGAGCTATTGCCTGACCCAGCCCGGGCTGGCCACGGTGCTGGTGCACGCAGCCTACGTGGTGGTCGAAGCGGCCGTGCTGTGCTACCTGGCGCGGCTGCTCCAGCGCGAAGCCGTGCAGGCGGCCGAACTGCATGCCACGGTCAGCCGCATGACGGCCAGTCCGGACCGGATCGACCTGCTGCCCGATGCCGTCGCGCACGGCAGCGCCAGCGCCCGCGCCCTGCATGGCGTGATCGCCTCGATCCGGCAGACGCTGGCAAGCGTGAAGGACAGCGTCCGCGGGACGGTCGAAGCGAGCACGCTGATTGCGGAGGGCAGCGCGCAGCTGTCGCGCCACGCGGCGCAGCAAGGTGAGGCGATCCGCAGCACGGTGCGCGCGATGTCGGCGCTGACCGCCACCGTCGAGCGCAACGCCGGCGACGCCCGCCAGGCGGACACACTGGCCAGCGGCGCGGCGCAGGTGGCCGTGCGCGGCGGCGAGGTGGTCGGCCAGGTCGTCGAGACCATGGACGCCATCAACGTCGCCTCGCACAGGATCGTCGAAATCACCGGCGTGATCGACGGCATCGCATTCCAGACCAACATCCTGGCCCTGAACGCGGCAGTGGAAGCGGCACGCGCCGGCGAGCATGGACGTGGGTTTGCCGTCGTGGCCGGCGAAGTCCGCCACCTGGCCCAGCGCGCCGCGACGGCGGCGAAGGAAATCAAGCAGCTGATCGAGGATACCGTGCGCCAGGTGGACGCCGGCAGCGCCCTGGTGCGACGCGCAGGCAGCACGATGGAGGAGGTCGTGACGAGCGTGCGCCAAGTCTCCGGCATCATTTCCGGCATCAGCGGCGCGAGCCGCGAGCAGGCGCAGGACATTGCCGGCATCGGCCGCGCGCTGGAAAGCATGGATGCGGCCACGCGCGGCAGCGCCGGCCGCGTCGCGCAGGCCGCCGAGGCCGCCGCGGCCCTGAGCGCCCAGGCCCAGGAACTGGCCGGCATGGTCGACGTGTTTCGCGTCGAGCGCACGGAGCGCCTGCGGCTGGCGGCATGAGCGCGGCTCCGGCGCGCGGACGAGTTGGGATACACTGTTGCCATGTTGATCAATTGCGTCGCCTACCAGGAAGGTAAAAAACTCGCCGACATCCCCGTCGAGGACATCAGTGACTATCTGGCCATGCCCGGCTGCTTCGTGTGGGTCGCCCTGCGCGACGCCACCGATGCCGAGATGATCGAGATGAAGGAAGAGTTCAACCTGCACGAACTGGCCGTCGAGGATGCCGCGCGCGGCCACCAGCGGCCCAAGATCGAGGAATACGGCGACTCCCTGTTCACCGTCGTGCACACGGTCGACCTCGAAGGCGATGCGCTGGCCACCGGCGAGCTGGCGATCTTCATCGGTCCCAACTATGTGCTGTCGGTGCGGCGCGATGCCGTCAGGGGCTTCCTCGGCGTGCGCGCCCGCGCCGAGCGCGAACCCCATTTGCTGAGCATGGGTTCGTCCTTCGTCATGTATGCGCTGATGGACGCCGTGGTCGACCGCTATTTCCCGGTGGTCGACATGCTGGAGTCGGAGCTCGAAACCATCGAAGACCGGATCTTCACCCACGGCGCCCAGCGCCAGAACGTCGAGCGCCTGTACCAGCTCAAGCGCAAGGGCCTGGCGCTGCGCCATGCCGTGATCCCGCTGATGGACGCGGTCGGCTCGCTGCTGGGCGGACGCGCGCCGGCGCTCGCGGCCGGGGTCCAGGACTATCTGCGCGACGTGCACGACCACCTGATCCGCATCGCCGGCCGCCTCGACAGCATCCGCGACACCATCGCCACCGCGATCCAGGTCAACCTGGCCATGGTCTCGATCGACGAGAGCGAGGTGAACAAGCAGCTGGCCGCCTGGGCCGCCATCTTTGCCGTGTTCACGGCCTTCGCCGGCGTGTGGGGGATGAATTTCAAGTACATGCCCGAGCTGGAATGGAAGTACGGTTATCCGATGGCCTTGTGCGCGATGGTGGGTGTCTGTGTCTATTTGTATCGGCGCTTCCGGAAGGCCGGATGGCTGTAAGTCCTTGATTTTTCAAAATGCGATAACAAAAAGGATGCTTCGGCATCCTTTTTTTATTGCAATGCAACAAATGGATCGCGCCGAACGATGTTCAGCAACCCTACATTTGTTACGAAATGTTATGTTGTAGAAACACGAATTACGGTTTGTACATATTGACCGAAGCTCAATCCGGCAGACATTATTCTGTCCGCCGACTTGGGCGACACCGATCTTCCCAAGCCAGCGACATCTCATCATCGTTTGGGAAACATCCATGTTCAAAGAAAAAACCCTGGCGCGCTCCGTGCGCGTCATCTTCGCCGGCGCCCTGGGCGTCGGCCTGCTGGGCCCGGCCCTGGCGCAGGAAACCGCGCAGGTCGCCAATAAGCCGATCGCCCGCGTCGAAGTGACCGGCTCGTCGATCAAGCGCGCCGACGTCGAAGGCTCGTTGCCGGTGCAAATGGTGACCGCCGCCGACATCAAGCGTACTGGCGCCACCAACACCGCCGAACTGCTGACCACCCTGACCGCGAACGCCATGGCCGGCGCCAGCAACCAGGCCGAAGGCGCGGGCCTGTCGACCTACGGCCTGTCCAGCGCCTCGCTGCGCGGCCTGGGCTCGAGCAAGACCCTGGTGCTGGTCAACGGCCGCCGCCTCGGCAACTACGCCACCGACGGCACCGCCGTCGACGTCAACTCGATCCCGCTGGCCTCGATCGACCACGTGGAAGTGCTGAAGGACGGCGCCTCCGGCGTGTACGGCTCCGACGCGATCGGCGGCGTCATCAACTTCATCACCCGCCAGAACTACAACGGCGTGGAAGCCAGCGCCTACACCAGCGTCAGCCGCTACGGCGGCGGCCAGACCCACAAGGCCAGCATCCTGGCCGGCTGGGGCGACTTCGACGAAGACCGCTACAACATCACCCTGTCGGCGGACGTGAGCAAGGACGACGCCATCTTCGGCCGCCAGCGCGACTATGCGCGTAACGCCTGGAACAACGACGGCCTGCGCGACGCCAGCGCCACCCCGAGCGGCAACTACAGCACCTTCGACCCGGTCACCACCCCGAACGCCATGGGCGTGGTCCCGAACGCGCTGAATTCGATCGGTTCCGGCATCGGCAACGGCCTGTCGCAGAACAACTGCGCCGCCAACGGCAGCGCCTGGGACGCCAACCTCGGCGCCTGCCGCTTCGACAGCTCGCCCTACGTCAACCTGGTGCCGGCAGCCAAGCGCGCCAACGTGGGCGGCAACTTCCGCTTCAAGCTGAACGACAACGCCGAGTTCTTCATGGAAGGCTTCGTGTCGCGCAACGAGACCACCCAGCAGGCCCAGTCCTCGCCGTACAGCGCGTCGTTCCTGTCGACCGATCCGGAATTCGCCAAGCAGAACCTGTACCCGGCGATCGTCGTCTCGCCGACCAGCCCGTACTACCCGGCCGCACTGGCCACCGCCGCCGGCGTCAACGGCCAGCCGCTGACCGTCAGCTACCGCGCCTTCGACGGCGGCGACCGCATCGCGCGCGACACCGCGATCGCCTCGCACCTGGCGCTGGGCTTCCGCGGCGCCATCAAGGGCTACGACTACGACGTCGCCTACACCCACAACTCGAGCGACGTCACCGAGCGCGCGATCCAGGGTTACCAGAACCAGACCGCGCTGGTCCGCCTGCTGAGCAACAACAACGCCTTCAATCCGCTGGCCCAGTACCAGTCGGCCGACCTGGCGCGCCAAATCTACGGCACCAACTACGTCGGTCCGGTGATGAATGCGACCCTGCGCAACGACGCCCTGAACGCACGCATCTCGGGCGACCTGTACCAGCTGCCGGCCGGCATGATGAAGTTCGCCGTCGGCGCCTCGATGAGCGACGAGAACCTGTCGGTGAATCCGAGCCAGGCCTACCAGAGCGGCGACGTGTCGGGCTACGGCGGCGCCCAGCTGCCGCTGTCGGCGTCGCGCAATTCGTCGGCGGTGTTCGCCGAGACCATCGTCCCGATCGTCAAGAACCTGGAAGCCGACCTGGCCGTCCGCCACGACCGCTACCCGAACGCCAGCGCCACCAACCCGAAGGTCAGCCTGCGCTGGCAGCCGGTCTCGCAGCTGCTGCTGCGCGGCTCCTACGGCAAGGGCTTCCGCGAGCCGTCGCTGCCCGAGCTGATGAACCAGCAGACCATCGGCACCAGCGCCAACCTGACCGACCCGGTCACCGGCCAGTTCGGCCAGTTCAACCAGACCTACGGCGGCAACCCGAACCTGCAGCCGGAGAAGTCGGAACAGTCGTCGCTGGGCTTCGTGGTCGATCCGGTCAAGGGCCTGTCGATCGCCGTCGACTGGTGGAAGATCAACGTGAACAACCTGGTGACCACGCTGTCGCCGTCGTTCACGCTGGGTCAGGCTGCGGCCGGCAACCCGCTGTACACCGGCCTGGTGTCCCGCGATGCCGCAGGTAACATCACCAACATCGTCGGCACCAACATCAACGCCGGCAGCGTGAAGACCGAAGGCGTCGACCTGGACCTGCGCTGGGCCCTGCTGAAGTCGCCGACCTACGGCAACTTCAACCTGCGCCTGAACGGCACCTACACGTCGAAGTACGACCTGACCCTGGCCGACGGCACCGTGCAGCGCAGTGTCGCCGCCACCATCGACAAGGACGGCAACGTGCTGAGCGCGGTCTCGAACGGCGGCATCATCTTCCGCTGGCGCGACCAGCTGACCCTGGACTGGAAGTACAAGAAGTTCGGCCTCGCGCTGACCAATAACTTCCAGTCGGGCTACTGGGACAGCTACCGTGCGGATGCGGACGAAGCGATCGCCCAGCACGTCGGCGCCTTCTCGACCTGGGACCTGCAGGGCACCTACGGCGGCATCAAGAACCTGACCCTGACCGCGGGCGTCAAGAACCTGTTCAACCGCAAGCCGACCGAAGTCATCACCGGCGGTTCCTACTTCCAGACGGGCTACGACCCGACCTGGTACGACCCGCACGGCCAGACCGGCTACGTGAGCGCGACTTACCAGTTCTGAGCCTGGTAGCCGTGCAAGCGAAGAAGCCCGCCGCGTTCACACGCGGCGGGTTTTTTATTTGAAGAGCTTCTTCGGCAGCATCGCATGCACGCCGACGTTCCCATCCACCAGCTGGGTGATCTCCATGTCCACCGCCACGCTGGACAGCATGTAGGCATCGTCGCGCGACAGCTTCTTCTCGTCGACCAGGAAGGCGATCATGTCGCGCAGCGCCAGCGTGGTCGCTTCCTTCAGGTCCTTCGAAAAACCCATCGAGATGTAGTGGGTCGGCGTTTCGGCGCGCGGCCAGATCAGGTGGCGGTCCTTGTGCACCACGAAGCGGAAGCTGCCTGACAGGTAGGTTTCCAGCGCGGTGATGTCGACCTCGCCGTTGCCCTGGGCCGCGTGGCCGTCGCCGGCCTGGAACAGGGCGCCTTTCGCCGCCACCGGAATGTAGAGGGTCGTGCCGGCCACCAGCTCCTTGTTGTCCAGGTTGCCCGCGTGGGCGAAGGGCGGGGCGGTGTCGATCTTGCCGCCGCTTGGCGCCACGCCCATGCTGCCGAAAAAGGGCCGCAAGGGGATCTCGATGCCCGGCGCGAAATGGCCGACCATCCTGCGGCGGTCCAGCGGAATCACCTTGTAGCGTCCGTACGGGTACTCCATCGGCAGGAAGCCGGAGCCGACGCCGAACACGTTGCAGGCGAAGTCGGCATCGATGTCGACCCTCAGGATCTGCACCTCCAGGACATCGCCGGGTTCCGCTTCGGCGATTGCCACCGGCCCGGTCAGGATATGGCCGCCCGGGCCTTTTTCCGTCACTTCCTTGTAGATCGCCGCGGTGTAGGGCGGGATCTGTTCCGGCTTGACGCCATTGGCGGCCATGCGCTCCGGCGAGCCGCAGGTCGACAGGGTCTGCATCCGCACCGTGTCGCCCGAATGCACGGTCAGGACCGGCTTCGATTGCCCGGAATAGTAGCCCCAGGCCACGGTTTGCGGGGTGGCGGGGAGCGTGTAGTCGGCGGCGGCGGCCGGCAGGCAGGCGGCGATGGCGAGGCAGGCGGGGAACAGGCGCATGGATGGCTTTCTTGGCAGGTCGGCAACCCGGCCAGTCTACATCGGCTCATCCTTGGACGGGGTAAAACGTTCCATGCTGCATTTTATGTCCGAATGGCAAATATGCAACAAGGTGTCGTGGAACTGTAAATATGTATTGACGATATATGCATACAGATGTTTCCATTGGCCTTGTCGAATTGCTAAATTGCAATGTAGACCAAACAACAAAATCATATCCCCTAGGAGAGTGTATGAAATTGCAGTCTGCGCGCTTCCAGCGCCGTGCCGCCGCCGTCGCGGTCGGCATGTTGATCGCCTCGGTTGCCTATGCCCAGAGTTCGGAAGGTTCGATCTACGGCCGCGGCAAGCCGGGTGAGAAGGTCACGATCGTCAGTACGGAAAACGGTTCCAGCCGCCAGGTCACGGTGGATTCGAAGGGTGTCTTCAACGCCAACAAACTGCCGCCGGGCGCTTACACGGTGGAGTCGGGCGGCGTCAAGCGCGACGTCACCGTCAACATCGGTTCCGGCTCCAGTGTCGATCTCGGTGGGCAGGACACGGCGCGGGTGGTGGTGCGCGGCACACGCAGCCGCATCGACGTCAGCACCGTCGAATCGAGCACCGTGTTTACCGCCGACCAGATGGCGGCGCTGCCGGTGGCGCGCGACGTCAACATGGTCGCCCAGCTGGCGCCGGGCGTGGTGCGCGGCGACCCCGACCTGGGCGCCGGCAACTTGCCGTCCTTCAGCGGCGCGTCGGTGGCCGAGAACGGCTACTACATCAACGGCTTCGACGTCACCAATCTCCGCAACTTCCTGTCGTACGCGAACCTGCCCTTCGACGCCATCGGCGCGCAGCAGATGAAGAGCGGCGGCTACGGCGTCGAATACGGCCGTTCGCTGGGCGGCATCATCAGCATCGCGACCAAGCGCGGCACCAACACCTGGAAGGCCGGCGGCGCGATGTTCTACGAACCGGATTCGCTGCGCTCGAAGGGCAAGAACGTCGCCGACCTCAATCCGCAGAGCCCGAACAGCTACACGGTGTTCAACGCGCCGCGCAAGGAGAGCGACCTCTCGTACGACGTGTTCGCCGGCGGCCCGATCATCCAGGACAAGCTGTTCATCTTCGGTATCCTGGAAGGGCGCCACGACACGGCCGACACCTTCCGCGAAGCAGGCAGCACCCGTACCCGTTCGCAACGCCCGAACGGCATGGTCAAGGTCGACTTCACGCCGACCGACATGCACCGCCTGGAGTTCACCGGCATCGACAACCGGCACGAAACCGAGATCACCGACTGGAACCAGGATCTCGCGGTCAACCCGGGAGACAAGAACCTGACCTGGCACAAGGGTTCCCCGGCCTACAGCAACCAGACCTCGGGCGGTCATGTGCTGATCGCCAAGTACACCGGCTACCTGACCGACAACCTGACCATCTCGGCGCTGGCCGGCAAGGTGCGCGACAAGCTGGCCAAGACCACCGGTGCGCGCCAGGCCGGCCTCGACTGCCCGGTCATCCTCGAGACCGACGGCGCCAGCGAGATCGGCTGCTGGGCCAAGCCCTTCCCGGGCCCGACCGTGCGCGCCCTGAACGCGCCGGACGACGAGGACAAGCGCAAGGCCTACCGCTTCGACATCGACTACACGCTGGGCAGCCACAACCTGCGCGCCGGCCTCGACCACCAGAAGTTCACCTCGATCCAGGCCGGCAGCTCGACCTACTCGGGCGGCTACTACTACCGCTACTACATCAGCGCGACCGGCACCGTGAACGGCGTGCCGAACGCCGTGGCGCCGGGCGGCCAGTACGTGCGCCGGCGCGAGTCGACCTCGACCGGCGGCGCCTTCGACGTCGAGAACAAGGCCTACTACCTGGAAGACAACTGGAAAGTGGTCCCGAACGTGCTGCTGTACGCCGGCCTGCGTTCGGAATCCTTCGACAACCGCAACGGCGACGGCGTCAGCTTCGCCAAGAAGGACAACCTGATCGCGCCGCGCATCGGCGCCTCGTGGGACGTGTATGGCGATGCTTCCCTGAAGGTGTACGGCAACGTCGGCCGCTACTACATCCCGATCGCCTCGAACACCAACATCCGCGCCACCCAGGGCGAACTGTTCGAGCAGCGCTTCTACACCTTCACCGGCCGCGATCCGCGCACCCAGGCCCCGCTCGGCCTGTCCGCCAAGGACATCGGCAATGCGCAGATCGTCAGCGACGGCAGCCTGGCCAACCCGGCCACCATCGCCGACATGAACCTCAAGCCGATGTCGCAGGACGAAGTCATCCTCGGCTTCCAGAAGGCGCTGGCGTCGCGCTGGACCATGGGCCTGAAAGCGACCTACCGCAAGATCAACAACGGTATGGACGACTACTGCTCGCACATCGGCTTCGAGAAATGGGCGGCCGACAAGGGCTACAAGGACTTCGATTCCAGCGAGATGGCGCAGTGCATGATCGTCAATCCGGGCAACGACGTCACCCTGATGATCGACCTCGACAGCAGCGGCAAGCTGCAGCGGGCGACGGTCCCGAACAGCTACCTGGGCCTGGCCAAGTACACCCGCGTCTACAAGGCGCTCGAGCTGACCTTCGAGCGTCCGTGGGACGGCAAGTGGGGCGTGTACGGTTCCTACGTCTGGTCGAAGCTGCGCGGCACCGCCGAAGGCTACGTCAACTCGGTCATCAACCAGGAAGACGCCGGCATCACCCAGGACTTCGACTTCGCCTCGCTGACCAACGGTTCCGACGGCTATCTGTCGAACGACCGCCGCCACACGTTCAAGCTCTACGGCAACTACGGCATCAACGACCAGTGGCGCCTGGGCTTCAACAGCAGCCTGCAGTCGGGCCGCCCGACCAGCTGCATCGGCTTCGTGCCGGCCTACACCCCGGATGCGTCGGATGCCGCAGGCTACACCACGGCATCGTCGTATTACTGCCTGAACGACAAGGGCCAGTCGGTACTGCACAACCGTGGCACCGCCGGCCGTACGCCGTGGAACTTCATGCTGGACCTGCAGGTCGCTTACCTGCCGAAGGTCGCGAATGGCCGACTGACGCTGCAAGCCGACATCTTCAACGTGTTGAACCTGCAGAAGGTCACCGAGTGGAACGAACAGCGTGACTACTCGCGCGACACCGTCAGCGAAGGCACGCTGAACCAGAACTACCAGCGTCCGACCGGCTTCCAGACGCCGCGTTCGGTGCGCTTCACGGCGCGCTACGAGTTCTAAGCCGTAGGTCGTCGAAGAAGAACCCCGCCGCTTCACCGCAGCGGGTTTTTTTTATTTCTGCTCGGCGCTGGCCGCGGTCGCCCCGCAAGCCAGGATCACCAGCCCGATGCCGAGCCACTGGAGAGAAGACAGCCGCTCGCCCAGCACCAGGAAGCCGGCCAGCGCGGCCACCGCCGGCGACGAGCTGACCAGGATGCCGAACACGCGCCGCGGCAGCTTGCGCAGCGCGATCATCTCCAGCGTGTACGGCGCCGCCGAGGACAGCACCGCCACCGCCAGTCCCGCCGCCAATGCGAACGGCGACAGCAATGCGGCGCCGGCATAACTGGCGCCGATCGGGACGATGAAGACGCTGGCCGCCAGCATGCCCCAGGCCACGGTGCCGGCCCCCTTGCTTTGCGAGGCGCGCTTGCCGAACACGATGTACAGCGCCCAGCAGACGGCCGCGCCGGCCGCGCAGGCGATGCCCAGCGGGTCGAGTCCGGCGGCGCCGGCGCGCAGCGGCAGCAGCAGCCACAGGCCGCAGCTTGCTGCGGCCACCCACACGAAGTCGCGCGCGCGGCGCGAGGACAGCAGCACCACCGCGAGCGGTCCCATGACCTCGATCGAGACGGCGATGCCGATCGGGATGCGCGCGAAGGCGCGGTAGATGAGAAGGTTCATGCAGCCCAGCGCCAGGCCGTAGAGCAGGAGGCTGGGCAGTTCGGCGCGCGAGGGCGGGGCGCGCCAGGGCCGCGTAAAGGCGGCCAGCAGCAGCGCCGACAGTCCGACCCGCAGCGCCACCACGCCTTCGGCGCCGACGACGGGGAACAGCTGCTTGGCGAAGGCCGCCCCGGCATAGGTCGAGACCATGGCGCCGGCGATCGCCAGCACCGGCAGGGCGGCGCTGCCGCCCTGTACCTGCGCCTCGGCCCGGGCGGTCACGGGTCAGCCGACCAGCGACAGCGCGACCGCTTCGGCGACGCGGATGCCGTCGACCGCCGCCGACATGATGCCGCCTGCGTAGCCGGCGCCTTCGCCGGCCGGATACAGGCCGCGCGTGTTCAGGCTTTGCAGGTTGTCGTCGTGGCGCTTGATGCGGATCGGCGAAGAGGTGCGGGTCTCGACCCCGGTCAACACCGCGTCCTCCTTATAGTAGCCCTTGATCTGCTTGTCGAAGGCGACGAAGGCTTCGCGCAGCGCGATGGTGGCATAGTCGGGCAGGGCGGTGGCGAGGTCGGTCAGGTGCACGGCCGGCTTGAAGGACGGGACCACCGAGCCGAATTCGGTCGAGGCGACACCGCGCACGAAGTCGCCCATCAGCTGGCCCGGCGCATCGTAGTTGCTGCCGCCGAGGACGAAGGCGCGCGACTCCAGTTCGCGCTGGAAGGCGATGCCGGCCAGCGGGTGGCCGGGATAATCGCTCGGGGTGATGCCGACCACGATCGCGCTGTTGGCGTTGCGTTCGGCGCGCGAGTACTGGCTCATGCC